>CAIRAO010000133.1 GCA_903876625.1 uncultured Gallionellaceae bacterium
AGGTCTTGTTTAAGAACAGGATATATGACAGCTTATAATACTGAAAAGGGATGGATTGAATGGGTTCGTCAATATGAACAAAGATTTGTGGAAATGATTACTGAAGGATTAAATTGTAAAATAATTTGGCCAGAGAGAATGGTTTATGGAGATTATCAGCAATTATATGAACTTTGTGAATGGTTAGGTTTACCTTGGAAAAGTGAAGCATTAAACTTTATAGACCCTCTTTTGTGGGGATCAAGAGTTAAAGAAAGAAAGGAGTAAATATATGGCACTTGTAACAGCAACAGAGGTTAAAGCAATTATGGACAACTGCACAGTGGCAGATGCTGTTGTGAATACTTGTATAGTTGCAGCAGATGAAGTCATTAATACTGTATTTGAAGATGATACAGAAATTACTGCTACTCTATTAAAAGAGATTGAACGGTGGTTTACTGCTCACATGGTAGCTACTGTATTTGACAGACCTGCAAGCAAGGAGAGAGTAGGTGATGTGGATATGTGGTATGCTAATGTCTGGAAAGAGAATTTGGCTTCTACTCCTTATGGACAGATGGTCAAACAACTTGATTTGTCTGGAAAGATGGCAAATGCTATTGGAGGAATTAGAGCAGGTATGTATGCTGTAAAGAGTTTTAATACTAAAAATCAACCTTGGTATGGGCATTGAGAAGGTAATATTACGAGCATGTAATCAAATTGCTGTTTATTGGGGAGGTCCAGTAAGTGATGGTTATGGAGGAAAATCATTTGACAATCCTGTAGAAATCCTTTGTCGTTGGCAGGATGAAGTACAGACAATAAGTAAAACTGAAGGAAAGGAAATTCTTTCAAAGTCTGTTGTGTATGTTTTACAAGACTTAGATGAAGAAGGTTGGTTGTTCTTAGGTACACTTGATGATTTATATGACTTAGCAGAAAGTAGTTTTGGTGCTATAAGTGATCCAAAGAAATTTGAAAATACTTTTGAAATAATAAGATTTGATAAGATACCAGATAAAAAAGCAGTTGAGTTTGTAAGAAAGGCATATTTGTAATGGCATTTAGTAATCAGGTACAGGGATTGGATGAGGTTATAAGAAACCTTAATATTGAAATTGCTAAGATTAAAGGAGCAACTAAGCAAGGTCTGGTTAAGTCGTTGGCTTTGGTGAGGTATAATACAGAACACACACCACCATTAACTCCTGTAGACTTAGGAAATTTAAGAGCATCATGGTTTGTTGTGACAGCAGATAGTGTTCCAGTAGGAAAAGGTACAGAGCAATTTAAAGGACCAAAAGCTGCAGAAATGTTATCAGATCATTCTTCAACGGTTCAGGAGTGTCAACAAATTGCTCAATCAGATGCGATTAAGAAAATAATAGTTATTGGAGGATATAGTGCTAATTATGCTGTATATGTCCATGAATTATTAGGAACAGCATCTGGAAAAGAAATAATGTGGAGTAGAGTTGGTTCAGGTCCAAAGTGGTTAGAGTGGGCATTTACAAGAAGTCAACAAGATATATTAGTAATAATTGCTGAAAATGCTAGAGTAAAATGAACAATGTAAGTGATGATATAAAAAGTATGTTAGTAGCAGATACCCCGTTAGGATTAACATTTGCCACTAATTTATTTATCGGAGATGAACCAAGTACTCCAAGAGATGTGGTAACAATATTTGATACTCCTGGTGCTCCTCCCTCTATTAGTTTAAATAGTACAGGATATGAAAATCCGTCTATTCAAATAAGAGTAAGAAATAAGAAGTATCAGACAGGATTAACTTTAATGCAAAATATAATGAATTCACTACATGGCCGGGCACAACAGACATGGGGTGGATCACTATATACGGTTATCTACTATTCCAGTGGACCAGCTCTACTGGATTGGGATGGTAACGGAAATGCCCGTTTTATTGTAAATTTTTCTATTCAGCGCAGAGCTGTTTAAATTAAAAAGGAGGCAAAACAAATGAGTAGTAATGCTGTATCTGGTGTAGGTACACGATTTCGGAGATGGAACAAGACCACTTCAAGGTGGCATGATATTGCCGAAGTCAACTCAATCACTGGTCCAGGAAAAACGAGAGCTACAATAAATGTAACTTCGTTAGACTCTACTGGTGGTTATGAAGAGTTTATCGCCGGATTTCGTAATGCAGGAACTGTAAAACTTGGAATGAATTTCACCAGAGCAAATTATGATTTATTGAATGGTGATTTTGAAAGTGATGTTCTTCAAAATTATGAAATTGTTCTATCAGATCCTGATCAAACTGCACTTGAGTTTGAAGGACTGATAACTGAATTGCCGTTGGCTATTTCTCCAACTGATAAAATCACTTGTGATGTAACAATTCAGATAAGTGGAAAAGTCTATTCTGACCTCGATTCAGGAGGAAGTTCAGGACTTGTTCCGTAAAAATAACAACCTTAATCAAAGGTATTTTTTAATTATTAACAAATAAAAACATCTAATCATGGGTATTTTAAATCGTAAGAGTTTATTACAGAAACAGAAACTTGAAATAGTTCAGGTTGATTTGGGAAATGATGAATTTGTCTTTGTTAAAGAAATGACAGGACATGAACGTGACCAGTGGGAACAATCACTATTGGTTGAGAAGAAAGATGAAAAAGGAGTAACAAGTTATGAAAGGTCATTGGAAGATTTTCGTGCTAAGTTAGCAGTTTGTACTCTATGTGATGAAACAGGGGAACTGTTACTAGAAGCAAGAGATTGTTCTACTTTAAGTCAAAACATGGGAGCAAAGAGATTGGAAACAATTATCAATGCTGCACAGAAATTGAATAAGATTTCAGAAGAAGATAAGGAGGCGTTAGTAAAAAACTCAAGTGCAGGGCAGGTAGACAATTCCAGTTCCGGCTCTGCAAAGAATTAGGTATAATACATCCAGACTACTTGCTGGATCAGTTGACATTAAAGCAATTACAGGAATGGGAAGCTTACGATGTGATTGATCCAGTAGGAAAATGGAGAGATGAATTTCAGATAGCATCATTATCTTCATTGATTGTAAATATTGTAAACCAATTATATCATAAAGAAGGAGAGACTCCAAAAATAGTATCAG
>CAIRAO010000134.1 GCA_903876625.1 uncultured Gallionellaceae bacterium
GATCACTATCGAATAAACGTAGGTTGTGTTGACGGGGTAGACTCATTTTCTCTCCCGTTTAAGGTTTTTGATGGTGCTGCACTTTAGAATTAAGAATAAATGGGAAACCTAATGCTTAGAGTTGAATGCCGGCTTCTGTTTCATCAAGAAAATTTTACACGTTAGAATGAGTAAAAGGCGAAACCGGTCAAGATCTGCCTCAGACCACTGACACTTATGTGGAAGTCTAAATTGGATACAAAGGCGATAACCCTACGTAACTTAGCTCAGTGTTATTGTTAGAAATCATGACCATCGGTTCTGTTAGTGTACCCCTCCGATAACTTTTCTCTTGGCGCTAGGTATACAATTTGTGCTTCGTTATTACAGAATGTTGGCCACTTAAACGGAGGCATGTTGAAACATCGAATTTTAAAAATACCAAACGGCTTAGAAATTGAGGTTTCTGGGATAGTAGGCAACGAGAAGCAACTTCTTGAAGCATTCAAAGAATGTCAGGAGGGGAGGTGTTCTTGTCCTACGCAGGAATATCAGAAGCTCGGTTCACTTCAGGTCGAGCAGACAGCTGGAAAAATCAGTCTCCAGCTCAAATCGAAGGAGGGGGCCCACTTAGATCAGGTCGAAATCGAACGTTGCTTGGATCACACCCAAGCACGAGTTAATTCACAGAAGTAACACCGCTTGCAGGATTTGCATCCTCTGATAATTGCAACAAACGAGTCACGCCGATAGGTTCTTCTTTGAGTAGTGGCACAACGGCATATCTATGTGCATGTTGACTGGTTACTGCAGTGATTTCGCGAAGCTCGTTTACCGCACGTTGTCTGAGCAATGTTGATTTCGTAGTTGCGGCTGCAATACTGTTGTTAATAACCCAAGCCCAAGGCTCAATACCTGCACGACGTAAGTCAGCCTGTAAATTGGCGGCTTCCAAGACGGGAGTCGTTTCGGCTAATGTGACGATAAGCACCTTGGTTTGTTTCTCATCTTGAAGTTGCATCATTGGTGTTGTGAAGTTCATACCTTTGCTATCCATCTGGCGAGAAACTTCGCGATGATAAGCACCTGTTGCATCAAGCAATAACAAAGTGTGTCCCGTAGGCGCAGTATCCATCACTACGAATTTCTTACCCGCCTCACGGATGATGCGAGAGAACGCTTGAAAGACCGCAATTTCTTCTGTGCAAGGTGAGCGCAAATCTTCTTCCAGCATTGCGCGACCTTGAGCATCCAGCTTCGCTCCTTTGGTCTCCAAAACATGCTGACGATAACGTTCTGTTTCAGCATGCGGGTCGATACGGCTCACGGTCAGATTATCGAGCGTGCCAATGAGAGTCTCTGTCAAATGTGCTGCCGGGTCTGAGGTGGTGAGATGTACGGGCAGTCCACGATGAGCCAATTCAACCGCGATGGCAGCAGCGATGGTGGTTTTACCGACGCCTCCTTTTCCCATCAACATGACCAGCCCATGCTGATCTACCGCAATCAAATCGACTAATTTCGATAGGCTTGGTTCATGAAGCTTGATTGGCTCAGTTAGGATCGGTTGAAGCTGCGTTCGGGTATCCACCAGCAATTGGCGCAGTGCATCCAGGCCGACCAGATTAAAGGACTTCAACATAACTTCGTCACGAGGTAATGTTTTTAGTACATCCGGGATAGCTGCCAAGGCGGCTTGTTCGCGCTTATAAATAGCGGCAGCAAGATCGTCATGATCAGCCTCTACCTTGGGCAGAATGCCATTGATGACAAGATATTGTTCACGAAGTCCAATAGCAGCAAGTTCTTCATGGGTGCGCATTACTTCTCTCAAAGTGGCTTGTTGGGCACGAGCGACCAGAATCAGACGGGTACGTTTACCATCAGCCAGCGCATCGACCGCAGCTTTATATTGTTCGCGCTGTTTCTCCAATCCAGCCAAAGGGCCAAGGCAAGAAGCATCGCCTTTGCCTTCTTCAAGGAATCCGCTCCATGCACCCGGAAGTTGAAGCAGGCGGATGGTATGTCCAGTAGGCGCTGTGTCAAAAACGATGTGGTTGTATTTCTCAGTAAGTGCCGAGTTAATCAATAAAGCAGTGAATTCATCGAATGCCGCAATCTCAGTCGTACAAGCACCTGACAGTTGCTCTTCAATTCCTTTGACCACTGAATCAGGCAATACCCCGCGTACCGGACCAACGATACGGTCGCGATAAACTTGGGCTGCTGCCTGCGGATCGATCTCCAATGCGGACAAACGAGGTACGGCTGGAATGGAAGTGATGGTGTTGCCAATCGTAATTCCAAACACTTGTCCGACATTAGAGGCCGGATCGGTGCTGACCAGCAACACACGCTTACCAGATTCCGCCAGTTGAATTGATGCGGCACAGGCTATCGAGGTTTTTCCGACACCCCCCTTGCCGGTGAAGAACAGAAAGCGTGGAGCCTGATCAAGAAATTTCATGGTGATGCCCTGAGCACAACATTAACAGCATTTACTTCCTGAGCGGCATGCCTCTGTTTTGGACTCGGAAGATACAATCTCGCCTGATACACCTGCGAAGCGAGCCAATTCCTTTCGTGTAGGATAACGTCCCGCCATTGCGATCTCGCCATCCAGCAGAATCAACGGCAATCCTTCTGCACCTGAACGCTCCAGAAATGATTTCACTACAGCATTTTCAGCAAAGGACATGGGTTGTTGAGCAAGATTGAATCGCTCGATCTGTCCACCCGAATGCTTTAGCCAGTCTACATCGGCGCTGAAATCAACCAGTACCTGATCGACTTCAGTTCCGCATACGCCGGTACTGCAGCAAAGTGCAGGATCAAATACTTGAATTTTCTTCATGTCGAACTCCTTAATCTTTTATACGTCCAATTTCAGTAAGTTTTTCTTTTAGTACTAGCTTATCCAGCTTGTCGACTGGTAAGCTCATGAATAACTGAATGCGTCGCGCTAATTGATCAGCAGCATGATTGAATGCCTTACGACGAGCTTCATCTCCTTCAATGTGTGCTGGATCAGGTATACCCCAATGCGCTGTCATGGGTTATCCGGGCCAGTATGGACAGACTTCGCCGGCAGCGTTATCGCATACAGTAAATACGAAATCGAGCTTTGGTGCATCGGGTGCGGCGAATTCATCCCAACTTTTGCTGCGTAAACCTTCGGTGCTGTATCCTTTTCCACTCAACCACTCCAACGCACCCGGATTGACTTTGCCGGCAGGATGACTGCCTGCGCTGTAAGCTTTAAATTTACCTTTTCCCAGTGTATTAAAAAGCACCTCACCCAAAATACTGCGGGCTGAATTGCCGGTACACAGTACCAGTATGTTGTATTGTTTTTCAGACATTTGATTTTCCTTTATCAAGTTAGCATTTATTAATTGGCGCGCATTGTGCGCTATCACCCGCACAACAGTTCTCCGTCAGATAATCCACCAAGCCATTCATTACATCAAAGTTTGCCGCGTAATATATGAAGCGCCCGTCTTGTGTGCTTTCTACAAGTCCCGCATGATTTAGCGCCTTGAAATGAAAAGACAACGACGCAGGTGGCGCTTTCAATTTATCAGCCACCTGACCCGCTGCCATGCCTCCCTTGCCTTTCGCTACAAGCATGCGGTAGATCGCTAGTCGCGTTGGCTGTGCCAATGCAGCAAGGGCTTTAACTACTTGGTCGGGTTTCATTTTCATAATGATATAATTTGATTGTTTAACAAATATTAAAATGATATAAAAGATAAGTCAATAAGCAGACATCCCTAAGTCGCTACGGAGTTGCCTTGCAAATAAATATATAATGTAAATCGGATGGCCGCTGCCCGATACTGGATACTCGCAACCTGAATAAAGTGTGAATCCTCGAAGGCTTGAGGAAGCGCCCTCTGAAGTTTGCGCAGTGACCTCCTACGCCAGACTAACCAAGCCCAATACGATCAATAACGAATTCATTTTCATGACACATCCTTTCAATAACTCGTTGTAGGAGGAAAGCATTCGGGTGAATCAATTTTTTATGCTAAAGAACCGATCCGTACCATCAACACTCTGCATGTTGATTGACGAGGAATAAAGGAACGGTCCTTTGGGTTCAGTCGGATCGATCTTGCGCATAGCCATCAAGGTCTGCTTCTGTTGAGGACTCAAGGTTTGACCAACCGTTGCGAAGGCCGTTGCATAGAGGTATGACAGGTTTCCGTCCAACTCACCGTATCTCTTGGAAAGTGCCAGTATCTTGTTCTGGTCGGCCGCCTCACCCTCGAGAAATCTGCGCAGTTCAGTGGAGATCGCGCGACGGATGCGTACGATCTCACTCAGGTTTTGGCGTTGGAGATCAGGCAATACGGTGATCTGGTGACGTTGGCTGTCATTCAAAGTCGCAATGAAGTTTTCTCCGCTATTACCAGTCAGCGTGGTGCTGATCGAGTAGTCACGTTTGCCCATTGCAGGGGCGGTCTTCATGCCAAAACCACCAAAGTACATACCGTGCCGCTCGGGGCAGAAATAGCTGTCGGCCTCGATTGAACCCGCATACCAAGAAAACATTTCGCTGGCGTAAGTCATCACGGCCACATTGACTTCATGCGACATGCTTCGACGATCTAGGGGTTCGGCAACATTCGGCCAGGTAGCGGAATCGCCAAATTTGAGTTGAGCAACTGACGTCTTTTGGGTTGGTGTCAGACTGCGAAGCACGGTGGCCATCACCTTGGCTCTTTCGTAGGAGAGCTTGCCGTCCAGTGCATAGAGGTCAGCCGAATATTTCATCACCACCTGTCTGTCTAAACCTGCACTGCCGGTGGGTAGCTTGCCTTCGAGATTGAGGCGGAATGCTTTGATCAGCGGAAGACGCATTTCCGCAAAATGCCGAATGTCGGCTTGCTGCCCCACTGCCAGAGTAAGCAACTGAGCTTTCTGGCCATCGTTGAGGATAGTCAGCATGTTGTGGGCGATCTTGGTCAGAAAGCTGGTGTTATGGCCGCCCTCCCGAGCATCGATGTCGCGCATGTATTGGAAACCGAAGTAGTCCGAGACCTTGCCTGGAGGCAGGAAGGTATCGTAGCCGAAATCGCCGGTCAGAAAAGCTAGGCCGTCGAAGGCGATGGTGTTGAGTTGAGCTCGGTCCGAAATCGCTTGTTCGAGCGAGTATTTTCCCCCACGGTCACTCGAAGTCTCGACACGGATTGACTGATTAGCTTTATCGAAATATTCAGTACCGCCAATAGCCTGTTGATGTCGCAAACTCTGAACGGGTCTGGCAACTAGACCATTGGGCGATTCGACACAGGTTGCTGCAACAGCGCCATCGCGTGTGGTGTGCTGAAAGATGTCACCCGACTTCTTTCCTCGACAGTCTTCGTAGGCTTGCGGAGGCGGCTCATGCCCCCTTTGTGCTCCACCTCCTGGTTGCTGTTGGTCTTGGGCTATGACGGATGAGGTAATACAATTTAAGGCAAAGGCCAGTGCTGTCAGTGTCGTTTTCATTTCTAGCTTCCTTTTATATATTGACTATTATCGGAGTTGATCACTTTATGGGTCAAAAATTGGCTTACTGAAACAGTGCATCTGTATTGCCGATATAGCCAGTGGCAGTGGCATCTGAAATAACCGCCGAATACAGGTATGGCGTGGCCGTATAGGTGAAATCAAACGTTCCGCCAGTGGTGTATGTGCCTGCCATGATGGATGCACGCAGAGCCATCAGTTTGTCTTGTTGTGATGTTGTCAGCGTCTTGTACACGTTGGCCATGACCGTTGCGTAGTTGTAGTTGTTTTCGCCATCAAGCTCACCATAGGTCCCGGAAAGGGCGAGAACCTGGGTTTTTACCAAGCCGTCGGTGTCAGCAGTGGTCAGTAGTGCTCGCAGCAGGGTGGCAATTTTCGTTCTGATGTCAACGATGTTGTTTTTGACGCCACTGGCTAGGGTGGTTGTGTTGGCATAGAGATTGTTCCGCTGAACATCAACCAGACTTGACATCAATGCAGCCTGGCTGGCGTCCACGTAGCCGTAGGTGCTATCACTGAGTGCCCTGCCCGCGTTGGCGGTAAGTTGCTCGTTGATGCTGTATCCTTCGTGTCCGATGGCAGGAGCATCTTTCATAAAGAACGAACCGAAATAGGTGCCGTGGCGTTCTGGGCAAAAGTAGACATCAGCTTCGATGGAACCGGTGTACCAGCTGAACAGGTCGCTGGCGTAAGAATAGATAGCAACCATGTCAACCCCGGGACCAAGGGCGCTTTTCTTAGTGTCAACAGCTGTTTTGATCGGGTCAATACTGGTGTCAGGCCACGATGCCCAACCCTTTCCCTTCATGTTTGCAAGATAGGCAATCTGGTCTGTGGTGAGCGAATTAAGCACCGCTGCATATAGCACAGCACGGTAGTAGCTGACCTGACCGTCAATAAGGTAGAGCTCTTTAGAAGCGGCTTTGATCGCAGTAAGGCTCAACCCAGTGGTGCCGCTGGGTAGGTCGCTTAGCATTAGACGACGGAATGCCTTCATCAGCGGAAATCGTTTGGCGCCATAAGATGAAAAATCCGCATTCTGTGCTGTAGCCAATGCCGTCAATTGTGCCATCTGGGCGTCATTGAGAATGTAAAGGACGTTCTCGGCAATGCGGGTCAAAAAACTAGTGTTGTGCCCCATGTTGTCCGGGTCGTTGTCACGCAGGTACTGGAATCCAGTGTAGTCGGCAATTTTGCCAGGAGGGAAGAAAGATTGGGATCCTAGGTTGCCGGTCATCATAGCCATTGCCGAAAAGGCAAGGGTCGTATTTTGAGCTTGGTCTGATAATGTTTGAGCCATATTCATGGAAACGCCGGTGGTGTTCATGGTGATGGTTCCGGCATCGGTTGTTTGTCCGGCAATTATAGAAATATTGTTGGCGGCACCTTTGTGGGTTATTGAGCTGGAAGCGTCAAGCGCTTCTACAGTAACCGTGCGCCCAGTACCAGCGGCAACCCCGCTGACTGCCAGCGATCCGGCGGAAGCAGCAAAGCTCTGCTGTACTGAAGTCATGCCAGTGGCGGAGACAGTAACACGAATGGTTGCGACCCCCGCTGGTGCAAATGCAGCGTTATTGGAGGCAGAATTGGTCGATGTTTGTAGCCATAACAGAGCCACGACAATCGAACCGGATGTCGATGTTGAAGAAGGTACATTACTTGTCGAATTGCTGCCCCCGCTTGCAAGGCAGCCGGTTAGTGCAATAGCTGCAAAAACAAAAATATAGAGCAACAGTAATTTTTTCCCGGACATGATATTCACCTCTCAGAAGTAATGTTTAATGTGTCAATGCAACTAAATAACAGATTGCTACTTAAAGTTGTGTTCTGACGACTGACACAGTACTCAGCTCAAATTACATTATCCACGGCCATTTGATTACAGTTTTGTAATGGAATGTTTCACTCCGCAGCGCTATTCTTCGCAATGGGAGCAAGAATATGAGATTGTTACTCGTCGAAGATGAAAAGAAAATTGCCGACTTCGTATGTGCCGGCTTTAAGGAGCAGGGTTTTGTTGTTGACCACTGCGACAATGGTTCTGTGGGCTTTGATTATGCGAGTCAAGGTGGCTATGACGTCATAGTTTTAGACATCATGTTGCCGGGACGTGACGGTCTTTCAATTCTTAAAGGATTGCGCAAAGCGGGAGATGCAACCCCCATCATCCTGCTGACAGCCCGCAACGAACTTGAAGACCGCATCGAAGGTTTGTCTCTTGGTGCCGACGACTATCTTGCCAAACCATTTTTTGTCGAGGAATTGATTGCCCGCGTCCATGCGCTGATGAGGCGCGTTTCGGGTGAGCGACAAAACATTCTTGTCGTCGGTGACTTACATCTTGACCGAATTTCTCGAGAGGCTAAGTGGTGTGGAAAGTCTGTTGACCTCACTAGCCGCGAATTCAATTTGATCGAATACCTGATGCGTTCTCCCGGTCGTGTCTTTACGCGCACCCAAATTCTCGAACATGTGTGGGGTTACGACTTTGATCCCAGTACCAATGTGGTTGATGTCTGCATACAGCGAATTCGCAAAAAAATGTCTGTTATTGGTATCGATGACGAAGGTGAATCCCCCATCGAAAGCATTCGCGGTGTGGGTTACCGCTTTTGTAAACAGCCATGATTCATTCATTCCGTCTTCGTTTGGCCATACTTTTGGCGCTGTTGGGTGGCCTCACCTTGGCTGGATTCAGTCTGGGGACTTGGTGGCTGATTCGCGAAATCAGAATAGAGCGTATTGACTATGAAGTGCGAAGCAATGCCGAGCGCGAAGTCGATAAATCCCGAAACAATATCGAGTGGCAGCGGATAGAAAGTAGACTGGTTTCGGACATTGGTGTGCGCAAACGCGATGATTTGTTGCTACTAGTTCAAAACTCTAAGGGTGAAACGGTTTACCGCTCTCCGCATTGGCCATCAAAGCTGATTACCGAACAATTTCCATGGCCAAGCAAACAAGCTGGCAGTGTGTCTCGCCGTCAGGATTCGTTTCTGAGCCCTTATCCAGACACAGAAAATCATCCCCCTGAGATGCCCAATATCCCGAGTTCGAAAGAACCAAATTTTGAGGAGGTGAATCCGCCACCACCTCCCTCATCGAGTAACGGGAAATCATCACCAAACTCCATCTCTGTTTCTCAGCGGACAGAAACTCAGCAGTGGTACATCGGCTTGGCAAAAACTGATCAGGCGCGTGTGGCGGTCGCAGTCGAATCGCAGGTCATCGATGTCGATATGCAAGGGATCCGCAATGCAATCCTCGTCGCCATTCCACTCACCCTCTTGTTGATAGGTGTGGGTGGCTGGATATTTTCAGGACGTGCTCTTGCTCCAATCAACAAGCTTACCGCCACGGCTCGGAGCGTCACGGCTGAAGGGCTCGATCAGCGTATTCCAATTCAAGGAGAAGACCACGAGTTCGTGGAATTGATCGGTGTTTTTAATCACATGTTGGAACGCCTAGAGCGTAGTTTCAAACAGGCTCACCGTTTTTCAGCAGATGCCGCACATGAGTTAAAAACACCCCTAGCGATTCTGCAAGGGCAGCTAGAGCGCGCTATCGCAAAGGTCGAAGCTGGGTCGGCCATCCAGTCTGATCTTATCGGTATACTGGATGAAGTAAGGCGACTATCCACCATTTCACGAAAATTATTGCTGTTGTCGCAGGCGGATGCGGGTCGCCTGAAGATTCATCGTGAACCATTCGATCTTTCAAACGCTCTCTCCGATCTGGTTGAAGACAGCCGTATGCTTGCACCTAAGCTTCAAATAAACAGTTCGATTCAGCCCAATTTGATCGTCAGCGCAGACGAGAGTTTATTGCGGCAGGTGTTTCATAACCTGATCAGCAATGCGATTAAATACAACTTTGAAAACGGTTGGATCGACATCTCAACCAAGATGAGTCAAACAAATATTGAGATTGTTTTCGCCAATTCATCGACAGGCATCCAAATCGCCGATCAGGGAAAGTTGTTTGAAAGGTTTTTTCGTGCCGATCCTGCGCATCATCGGCAGATCGAAGGAGTCGGTCTCGGCCTTAGCTTATCAAGAGAAATAGCTCGGGCGCATGGAGGAGATATCTCGTTTGAAGGTGATCACAAGGGCGCCGTCAAATTTTCACTCTTGCTGCCCATCACAGAAATTTTATGAAATTTAAGGGTGTTTTAATTATCTGAATGAACGAAGTGCACGTTGCCGTCCGTGGCGAAGGTAGGCGCATTGCGCGGACAGCTTGGTCGATCTACAACCATAAGACCGTATTCGACCCAAAGCGACTTATAAGCGCCCTGACATAAATCATAGAATCTTTCCGGCATCGAGTTTTCAACCTCGACTGTTGCTTCAGTGGCCGGGAGTGCGCGTTCGTACCTCTTTATTTTATGGTGCCAGATGTGATTTCATATCAAAGCTTGTTATAAAAGCGTGTTTTTAGTAAGCCAAATACAGGCTTGAGTTGTTTAGTGATAACCGTGCGGCCTTCGACCATCTATCAAAGTGCCGCGCAGTTGATTGCCTTAAATATTCTTGTTAGGGTTTCTTGGGGGTGGTGTAAGGCACTTCTTTCTGGTGCGGTTCCCAGGTGGTTTCATAGCCAACAAAAAACTGTCCCGGTACAATTTCTTTCTGACGGGTAGTCACGCGGAATGCATGGCCATCTGGAATCTTGGGACGCATAAAAGGCTTCTTGTCATCACTCATAATCATATCTCCTTATTGGTTGAAAACGGGAGGAATTAAATTTCAACAGGAATGCCAGCCCCTCCCACTTAACTGACTAACTTATACTATCTAGCGCGTGTAATGTCCCTTCTTTGGAATCACATGGCGCACGCCGCCCTGGGGATTTTCGACATCACCCTGATAGCGCGGGATGAGGTGAATATGGACATGTAAGATGCTCTGCCCGGCCGCTGGTCCTACGTTAACGCCGATATTGTAACCATCAGGCTTGAATTCCTCGTCCAGTCGCTTGCGCTCCTCGGTGATCAGCCCCATGCAGGCATTGACCTCTTCGGGCGTCAGGTCGAAAAAGCTGGCTACATGGCGACGTGGGATAACCAGGGTATGCCCGGGACTCACCGCGTAGGTATCACGCGCACTGTAAGCAAGTTCATGCTCCAGTGATACGCCACGCGGATCTTTGCAGAACAGGCATGGATTGTTCGGATCTCGCTTATTTTCTGTTTTTTCGACAGACGACAATTCGATCCCCTTATTAACGGCTTAAGGTATTGGTAAGCGCCATTGATCTTGCCTTACTCATTTGCTCCTCGCAATGCCTTAAACAGAGTGGCTGAAGGGCATGCGAAAAACATTCGATAATAACTTCATACTCATCGGCCACTTCTTCTGCAAGTTCGGTATCGTTGGTTAATTCTGCCAGTACATTCTGTGCTGTCGTTTTGTTGACCCTGCAAAGTACAGACACATGAATAGGAAGTTGCTGTTCCATACTGACCGTTAATGCCAATTCGTAGGAATTGATCGCTTCTTTTAAGCGATCAGGGTTTTCTTCCGACTCACCGAGATGATGCAAAACGGCAGCCCGATTATTATGTGTGGCAGTGAGTTCCAATGCGTAATTATCAGCATCGAGAACTGCAAGCGCATTTTTATAGGCAACAACGGACTTTTGCAATTGACGGTTACCTTTAAGCAGTTTCCCGAACGCATGGAAAGTATCTCCAAGCTGATGCATCGTAAACAGCCAGTCTTCCGGAAACGCATCTCGCGTCCAAATCAACAAAGCATTGGTATAAGCATCTACAGCGGCATTAAAGGGTTTTGTGACCTCGATTAGCCGCCCCAGCGCCTGGTTAGCCGTGCCCAGGTTATATTGTGTAGCAGCCCATTCCAGCGGAGCGCTTTCTTGTGTGAACTCCTCCAATGCCATGCCAAAGCACTGGATGGCTCGTTCAAACAATTCAGCATCTCTGCGCTGCTGTCCCAGTGCAGCCAGAATGTTTCCAAGTTGATTCTGCGTCTCAGCCCAGGCCAATGGTTCCTGAACGTGATATTGGTCTGTCAGCGTTGCCTCAAGCGCCTCGCGCAAGCTCTCATAGATCCTGACGCTGAAACGGTGCTGCTCATAATTTCCCCGCGTGCAAAGAAAATTATCAAGGACAGGGACCTTGGTATCCGGCGTAGCCGCTTTAACCCACTCATCGCCCAACCTGCCTAAAGAATTTTCTAATGCTCGTTCTAAGGCCTTATTGCGAGGGTAGAGTATGTAATTCGTTGAATATTTCATTTTGCCATATCGAGTATTTCATTGATGTCAGGATCGGCGCCGACCGCTCCGCCAAGCTCGATTTCTTCCTCGGTTGCTTTACGTATAGACAAAACTTCCAGCATGAAAGTGACTTCTCTGCCGCAAAGGGGGTTATTGCCGTCGACCGTCAGTGTCTTGTCATCGAATCGGGTAACGATAAAGTTTTTGGGCTCACCCTTTTCATTTTCCATGGTGATGGTCATGCCAATCTCGCGATATTCTTCCGGAACATTTTCGATGTGATCGGTAAATACCAGTGATTCATCTCTATCACCATACAACTTTGCTGTGTCTATAGGCACTTCGATGATATCGCCGACTTTTTTACCATACAGTTCCTTGGTCACTTCTTCAGACATGACATCATTCACACCATGAACATAAGCCAGCGGATATTCAACAGTTACCAATACATCACCGGTTTTGTTATCGATGACCTTGTAATTTAGTTCAACGAATTTTTCGTCTTCAATCGTATCTGACATAACAATCGCGCCCTGATATTGATAAAGTATTCTTAGAACAGCGTAGCGCCGAAGATCCTTACCTTGTCCTTTTCATAACCCAGCACAAGTCTTCCCAGCCATTCACCTTTATTTTTTTTGTTGATCACTTTATATAACACGGTGACATATTCTCCACGGCGTATCATGCCGAGATAGGAATAATCATCTGACAGATTCTTCGCAAGGTCGCTTCTCGCAAACTGTTTACCCATTTCCACCTCATTTGCGCCCGCAATGAAAGTGCTTGAAAAATGACGTGTGAAGGCACCGTAGTTTCCTTCATTAGAGTACTTGATAGGATCGGCCCACATCGGGTGTGCCAACTCTAAAATCTCTTCATCTGTTTTTTCAATAATGTTCATCAAATATCTAACCTACACAGTGTTTCATGATTTTATCTATAGCGATCTCACATTACTCGCCGGTCAGAAAAAAAAGGACCAACAAAAATATGCCGATCCTTTCTAACATACTAACAAGTTATGGCAAATATATTTTCGCAGGCCTGTTTTTATAAAACCGGTAAATCAGGCCTGCATTTGCTTAGTGGTGGTCTACTGGCGCCGCTTTCTCTACATCGCCTACCAGATGGTAGAGTGGTGCCTTTTCCATCGTGTACTCTCCAGTCTTGGGGTCACGACGGGAAACTGTCAATACGTGCCAGTTCTGGTCATCCAACTTCATTACATCGCCACGGTAGTAGTAACCCGGCCAACGTGTTTCCTTGCGGAACAGCGTATGTTGGAACACGCTTTCAGAAGTCAGGAAGCGATGCTTCAACTCCCATGCACGCAGCAGTTCATGGATGTCTGACGCGGCAACTTTTTCCAGATCTTCACCCAGAATCGACATTTTCTTCAGACCAATGTTCAGAAGCTTGTCGTTGGTCATGTAATTGACACCAAAACCACCACAGTATTCATCCATCAGCTTCTGCAAACGATCAAGGCCCTGTCTTGGGTTGATGAAGTTGGGATTGACGGTACCGGCAACCACTTCATTGCTGTAAACATGGTAAGTTTCCAGAGGCTTGTAGATCTGTTCCCTGCGACGGTTGATCTGGGCTTCAGAAACGCGGATGCCTTCAGCTTTGCCATCATCGATATATTTGCAGGCAGCCTTTGCGGCCAGACGGCCCTCGGTGAAAGAACCCGACGAGAAGGCGTGAGGTGTACCGCCTACCGCATCACCGGCACCGAACAAACCTGCAATTGTCGTCATGCGGTTATAGCCCCAGAAGTATTCTTCTGGTGATATATCCTCAGGGCCGGAACACCAGGCGCCGCAACCGGTGGCATGCGAACCCATCACATAAGGCTCGGAGGTGGTCAGCTCGGGATTCTCGTACTTGGGATCAACGTCTGTAGCTGCCCACAGCACTGCCTGACCAACTGTCATGCCGAGGAAATTGTGCCAACCGATCTCTTCAAGATGAGGATCCTGGAAGGCTTCCATAGTGACCATGTGAATTGGGCCACGACCGGCATTAACCTCGTTGATGATCGCGTGGTTACGTAGGCAGGTCGGGATGGGCCTGTGAGTCCGGTGAGAAACTTCCGGATCAAGGTATTCCTTGCCTACCATTTGCTGAAGTGACGGGAACCACTTGGATTCATACTCTTCACCGTAGGCATTCTGGGTATAGGTCTTGAGGTGCAGAAAGTAGGCACCGACAGGACCGTAACCATCTTTGAATCGAGCCAGAACGATACGGTTTTCCATTTGCGTCATCTTTGCACCGGCTTCGATCATCAGGCCATAGGCAGAACCCGAAGACCACGGCGCGTACCAGACACGACCCGCACCTTCACCGACAGAGCGCGGTTTGAAGATGTTGGAAGCGCCACCGGCGCCACAAATAACCGTCTTGGACTTGAACACGTGGTAGTTGCCTGTGCGGACATTGAAGCCCACGGCACCGGCAACACGGTTTTCTTTGGACTCGTCCATCAGGAGGTGGGTCACGCAGATGCGGTTGAAGACCTTGTCCGCAGACTTCTTGGCAGCCTCGGCAACGATAGGCTTGTAAGACTCACCATGAATCATGATTTGCCATCGCCCCTCACGCAAAAATGAACCCTTCTTCTGATCGCGCATGATGGGGAGACCCCATTCTTCAAAATTATGCACAGCGGAGTCCACGTGGCGAGCCATGTCGAACAGCAGGTCTTCACGCACCATACCCATCAGGTCGATACGAGCATAGCGCACGTGATCTTCGGGATTGTTCTCGCCAAAGCGGGTTCCCATGTAGCAGTTGATCGCATACAGGCCCTGGGCGACTGCGCCAGAACGCATGATGTTTGCCTTTTCGGCGATGACGATCTTCTTGTCCTGACCCCAATATCTTGCCTCGAATGCCGCGCCCGTACCTCCCAGGCCAGCACCCACAACCAAGATGTCGATATTTTCTTCAATGATTGTAGAGTAGCTCATTAGTATTGCACCCCTTTTTTGATTTCCAGGCCATTGGATTGAAGTGTGTGCAACCCACCGTCATCCATACGGATATATTTGGGCTCATTGAACAGCAGTTGGCTGTCGCGCATTTCCTTGCTGGGGGCGGGCACCTCTGCGAGGTTCGGTGTAGCCGAGCCCCAGGGTTTGGTTGTGATAGGTGCCAACAGCTCCATGTCTTTCTTGCCGTTACGGAACTTGATGCGCCACGCGATCGTGCCTTTCTCTTCATCACGGATCACTCGAACACTGTGTCCAAGCGGGGCGAAGTCGGCATAACCGCGAACATCAATCGCTTGATGTGGGCATGCTTTCACACAGGAATAGCATTCCCAGCACATATTGGGTTCGATGTTGTAAGCACGACGTAGCTTCTTGTCGATGTGCATGATGTCGGACGGGCAGATGTCAACGCATTCTCCACAACCATCACAACGCGTCATATATACAAATGTTGGCATAGGTTACTCCTCTATTTCTTATCAAAAATTGGTCAAGACAGCATTAATAATGGTTGGCTCGTTCAGCCTTGATGCAAAGCCCCATATTGGGCGGATTCTTACCCATGTACATAGGCACATCCGGAAACTTGCGCTGTACTTCAGGATCCGTCAGGTCATAGTCGGGAGGCAGATTCTCGCGAGAACCATCGGCCATGATAATTTTCTTCTGATAGGCTGCAGCGGGCTTGAAGAACATGTGGGCAAACTTGGACCAATACACTCCGCCAAACAGCACCGTGCTGGACAGGATGAACAAGGCAAAGTACACAGTCAATCCACCGCCGGTAAATGACCAGATCAATGCGAAGGTCGAGGTGGCCAGTAGCGAGAGGATGAACAAGTCAGCGCGCTCAAGCCGAAACCAAGAAAGCCCTTCCGCTGCCACATCAACGCGGATGGCAAACCAGAACCAGTATCCACCTACAGCAAGCATCAGCGCGCCGATGTGCCAGAGCTGAGGCAGCAGAGTAGGTGTGGGAGTCGCCGAGGTGGGGTAGCAAAAAATCATGATCGCGGTAGTCACGATAAAGATAATAGTTCCCCACATGGTCAACAGATGTGAAAGCCTGCGTCTGGGATTACTGAATTCGCCAGAAGTTAATACCTCTTTTACTAGTACTGAAGTGGCAATCGCCACCTTTTCACCACCATCCACTGTTCGTTTTGCGCTCTTCTGGGCTTTTTTCGCATTTTCGAAAAAGTACTGTGCGCTTTTCTTATGAATCATGTCAAGTATCGTCCCACCCATGACCAGCAGGATCATCACGACGATATACCCCTGCATGTAGATGGTTGGAATCGATGCCGACAGTTCGGCAAAATGATTGCTTGTGAACATTAGTTTCTCCTCAAAAATAAAAGACTAAAAATTACTCATCTAACTCGGCATAATATTTACGCAATATTTCCAATACTTCTGGACGACTGAATTCACCAGGTACGTCCGCTCCTTCAGAAAGCATCTTGCGCAACTGGGTGCCGGAAACTTGTAGTCGGTCTGCATCGCTGTGCGGGCAGGTACGTCCCGAAGCCATGCCTCCGCACTTGTAGCACCAGAATGAAATATCAATTTTGAGCGGCTGAGTTTCCAGTGCGTTCTTGGGTATTTTGTCAAATATATGATGAGCATCAAACGGGCCGTAATAACTTCCAACTCCGGCATGATCGCGCCCGACGATCTGATGCGAGCAACCGTAATTCTGACGGAAGAGGGCATGTAGCAAAGCTTCGCGCGGACCGGCATAGCGCATATCAAGCGGATAGCCTGCCTGAACAATGGTTTTGGCGACAAAATAATTTTTGGTCAGCGCGATAATGGCGTGGGTGCGCACCTCGGCGGGAATGTCGCCGGGTTTGAGATTACCAAGCAACGAGTGAATAAGTACCCCATCGCAAACTTCGATAGCGATTTTCGCCAGATATTCATGCGAGCGGTGCATGGGGTTGCGGGTTTGAAATGCGGCAACCTTGCTCCATCCCAGACTTTCGAACAAGGCTCGGGTTTCAGCCGGTGTCATAAACATCGAGCCGTATTTTTGAGGAAAGCCACCTTGGGACAATACGTTGACTGGGCCTGCAAGGTTAACCTCGCCTTGCTCCATCACCATCTTCACGCCAGGGTGCTTGGGGTCGGTGGTGCCGAATACGGTGGCGCATTCGTGTGCTTTGTCGATGGTGTATTTTTCAGTAACCAACATGGTCGCAAGAATGCTGCCATCGTCGGGATCGATCAATGCAACACTTGCTCCTGTTGCTATGGTTTCAGCGGTTTTTTTATCCGTTGAGAGGGTGATGGGAATAGGCCAGAAAAGACCATTCGTCATGGTCATGCCATCACAGACTCCCTGCCAATCAGCATGGGTCATGAATCCGTCCAGTGGAGTGAATCCACCGATGCCAAACATGATGATATCGCCCTTCTCGCGTGAACTAACCTTTACTTTCGGATAGTTGCGAGCTACTTGTAATTCGGCGATCAGTTCTTCACCCACGAGCAACCGAGGGTTTAGTTTTCCCCCACCATGCGGGTTTACCAATGCCATTTTTTTCTCCCTGATTTCATTTATCTGGTTATGAGATTTCAGGGTTCGCACACTAGAGCAACAACACCAAAACAGCGATACCCCTCATGGGTTGAAGGTTGACCCCCTCTTACGGGTTATATCTCGCCCCCTCATCACGGTGATGGTGACAGCGAGACGCTGTAAGCATACTTGAGCACCTTAAAAGCCGAATATTTTGTTTAGGCTGATGTGTTTCGATATTCTCGATAATTTAGCCAAAAAACCACCTATGTCATCGACTCCTTTACACGATCCATTTGCGGCACCTGTTGCGGATGCAAAAACCGAGGTTCGCAATACAACCTGTTACATGTGTGCATGCCGGTGCGGGATACGTGTTCACTTGCGTAATGGTGAGGTACGCTACATTGACGGTAATCCAAACCATCCGTTGAACAACGGTGTGATCTGTGCCAAGGGTTCCTCCGGCATCATGAAGCAGTATTCGCCTGCGCGTTTGACCAAGCCGTTGCGCCGCAAAGCTGGCACAGAGCGAGGGGCAGGGGAGTTTGAAGAAATCAGTTGGGAAGAAACGTTTTCGATTCTGGGCGAACGCTTGGGAAAAATTCGCGCTACCGACCCCAAAAAATTTGCGCTCTTTACCGGGCGCGATCAGATGCAAGCCTTGACCGGGTTGTTTGCACGTCAGTTTGGCACGCCCAACTATGCGGCACACGGCGGTTTCTGTTCTGTGAATATGGCAGCCGGAATGATCTACACCATCGGTGGCTCGTTCTGGGAATTCGGCGGCCCCGATCTTGAGCGTTCTAAACTGTTCATCATGATCGGCACTGCGGAAGATCATCACTCCAATCCGATGAAAGTGGCACTTTCAAAGTTCAAGCGCGAAGGTGGGAGATTTATCTCCATCAATCCGGTACGCACGGGTTACTCCGCAATTGCAGACGAGTGGGTGCCCATCCGTCCGGGTACTGATGGCGCACTGATGCTGGCGTTGATTCACGAACTGATTGCACTCGGACTATATGATCGAGATTTTTTGGTGCGCTACACCAATTCGGGACAATTGATCAATCTCGATGCCGAGCATGATGAATACGGCATGTTCGTGCGCACTGAAGTTCCCGAGGAAGAGGGTTGTTACGACCCGCAAAATAAATTGTGGTGGGATCGCAATACAAATAAACCCGTTGTAACCCATAGTGAAGGGGCAGATCCCTTTCTGTTCGGAGATTTTAAATTGTCAGATGGGACACCGGTCAAACCCGCGTTCCAGCTGCTGAAGGAACGAGTCGAAGATTACACACCGGAATGGGCTGAGCAGATCACCGGCATTTCAGCCGAGACTATCCGTCGTCTGGCACATGAAATGGGCATTACCGCGCGTGACCAGCAGATCGAATTGCCTATTGCGTGGACTGATTCCTGGGGCAAGGAACATGATTCTGTTACCGGCAATCCGGTATCGTTCCATGCGATGCGCGGATTGGCTGCACACTCCAACGGCTTTCAGACTATCCGCGCTTTATCCATTTTGATGACCTTGCTGGGCACGATAGATCGTCCCGGTGGCTTCCGTCACAAGACACCTTTTCCGCGTCCGATACCTCCTTGTGCACGCACACCAAATGATCCGAGAGCAGTGCAACCGAATTCGCCATTAGATGGCATGGCACTCGGCTGGCCCTCAGATCCCGATGATCTATTTGTGAATGCGGATGGCAGTCCGGTGCGCATCGATAAAGCGTTTTCGTGGGAATACCCGCTGTCGGTTCACGGCTTGATGCACAATGTCATCACCAATGCCTGGCGCGGTGATCCTTACAAAATCGACACGCTGTTATTGTTCATGGCGAACATGGCGTGGAACTCAAGCATGAATACCAGCGAAGTGCGCAATATGCTCGTCGATAAAGAAGACAACGGCGAATACAAAATTCCATTCATTGTGGTGTGCGATGCTTTTCATTCGGAAACCACCGCGTTTGCAGATTTAATTTTGCCTGATACCACTTATCTAGAACGCCATGACGTGATGTCGATGCTGGATCGTCCCATTTCTGAATTTGATGGCCCGGTAGATTCGGTGCGTATTCCGGTGTTGCCGCCGACGGGCGATTGCAAACCGTTCCAAGAAGTATTGATCGAGCTTGGCACGCGTTTGAAACTGCCGGCTTTTGTGACTAAAGAAGGTCAGCGCAAGTACAAAAACTATCCTGATTTTATCGTCAACTGGGAAACTGCACCGGGATCGGGTATCGGCTTTCTTTCCGGATGGCGCGGTAAGGGTGGTGAAAAAACCATGCGCGGTGAACCCAATCCAAACCAGTGGGAAATGTACGCCAAGAACGACTGTGTGCATCACTATAAATTGCCGCGCTCATATCAGTTCATGCGCAATTGGAACAAAGGATATCTCGAGTGGTCGCAGCGTATGGGTATCACGCGTTATGCCGAACCAATTTTGATTCATCTCTATTCCGAAGTGTTGCAAAAATTCCGTTTGGCTGCACAGGGCAAGAGCATCACGCGCCAACCCCCTGCGCATCTGGCGAAGCGTGTAGAAACCTATTTTGATCCGTTGCCTTTTTACTACGAACCTTTGGAAGCGCAGACCAGTGACAAGTTGAAATATCCACTTTCAGCACTGACACAGCGTCCGATGGCTATGTACCATTCGTGGGATTCGCAAAATGCCTGGCTACGCCAGATACACTCGCACAACTATCTTTATGTTAACTCGCGTACCGCAAAGGATGCCGGTATTGCCGACGGCGATTGGATATGGGTCGAATCGCAATGGGGCAAAGTTCGCTGTATGGCAAGCTACAGCGAATCATTGGAGCCTGGCACAGTATGGACCTGGAATGCGATTGGCAAAGCTGCTGGTGCGTGGAATTTATCGCCTGATGCGAACGAATCGCAGCAAGGATTCTTGCTTAATCACATCATTTCTGAAGAGCTGCCAGCACAAGCCGATGGCAAGCGCTTTTCCAATTCTGATCCGATCACCGGACAAGCTGCCTGGTACGATGTGCGTGTGCGGATTTATAAAGCGGAGGAGGGTGAGCCCGAGCAAACTTCGCCCCAATTTGAACCCTTGAAGAAATATCCCGGTATGAAAGAGCCTCCGAATTGGTTGGCGTATTTTGGCGGCGGCAAGAAAAAGGACGGCGCGAAATGACCCAACTAGCGCTCGTCATCGATTTAAACGTTTGCGTTGGATGTCATGCCTGCGTGACCAGTTGCAAGGAATGGAACACATCGGGCTCAGCTGGGCCTTTGTGTGATGAAAATCCTTACGGGGCCGACCCGACGGGTACTTTTTTTAACCGCGTGCAAACCTTCGAAATCGGGCAATACCCGAATAGCGAAACGCTGCACTTTCCGAAATCCTGCCTGCATTGCGAAGATCCACCCTGCGTTCCTGTATGCCCGACTGGTGCATCCTACAAGCGCAAAGAAGATGGCATCGTGCTGGTGGATTACGACAAATGCATCGGCTGCAAATATTGCACTTGGGCATGTCCGTATGGCGCGCGCGAGTTTGATGAAAAAGCCAAGGTGATGAAGAAATGCACCTTGTGCGTAGATCGCATTTACGACCAGTCGCTGGAAGAGATAGACCGCAAGCCGTCTTGTGTTAAAGCCTGCCCGACCAGCGCGCGTTTGTTCGGAGATGTGCATGACCCTGAATCGGATATCTCCAAAGCGATCCGCGAAGACGGTGGTTATGCACTAATGCCGGAATGGGGTACGCATCCGGCTAATCATTATCTGCCGCGTCGCAAGACCAAGCTCAAAATACATAACGATGAATTGGAGCGCGCAGACAATCCGCTTAAAGTGGATGGACTATTGCCCAAACCGAACAAGAATGATCCGTCCATGGACGATGTTTCTGCCTGGTAAATTTATGAAAAATCCAATTCTCGTCGCTATGCGGCTTTGCTCGCAAAAAATCACTTCTTACATAAGCGCCATCAACACGTTACTGCGAAGCAGCCGCTTGCGGGAGATGGCGCTCGCGGTCATTCCCGCACCAGACGGCTCTGCCGCACCGTGTCATGACCGCAAATGCAGCTGCGCAATTTTTTTTTCGCGCCTTGCCTCGCTTAGAGAATTGAATTTTTAGAGGCTCAATATTTATGAAACCTGCCTATTCTGTTATTTTTCTGACTACACTGATCGGAGCTGGACAAGGATTATTCCTTGCGCTTTTCACACAGCAATCTTATGCACTATTCGGGCAACTGCCGATGCAGTCTGACGGATTCTACGGATACGGCAGTGTTTTGGTTTTGTTGTTACTGTGCGGAGGATTGGTTGCTTCTTTCTTTCACCTTGGCCATCCGGAACGCGCATGGCGTACAGCAACGCAATGGCGCACCTCGTGGCTGTCGCGAGAAGTCATCGCGTTGCCGGCATTCATTGGTGTTGTGTTCCTATACGCTGCGGTGCACCTACTCGGCTGGCGACCCGTGATTATCACCTTACCCAGCGGGCTGGAGATTGATCTCAGTATTGCGCTGGGTATGCTCGGTACGTTGCTGGCGTTTACATTATTCGTCTGCACCGCAATGATTTACGCTTGTTTACGCTTTTTGCGTGAATGGAATAGTCCGCTCACAGTTATAAATTACATTTTGCTCGGTGGTGCTTCAGGCTTTACTCTTGCTGCGGCTTTCGCTGCCGTAAGCGCGCCTTCTCAAGCGAACTTTTTTGGCGGCTGGGCGATCATTATTACCTGTTTGGCCTTTGTGGGTCGAAGCGCATCACTGGTTCGCAACTCTCGTCTCAAATCGATTTCCACAATTCAAACTGCTATAGGTATTAAACACCCGCAAATCGTTCAAAGATCTAAAGGAGCTATGGGTGACACATTCAATACACGGGAATTTTTTCACGGCAAGAGTGAAAATTTTATGCACAAAATCAAACCGGGTTTTTTGTTGATGTGTTTCGTCGTGCCTTTGCTACTGTTGTCTATAGGGTTGTCTTCATCTTCAGTGCTTTTACTGAGCGGCGCTTTCGTTACGCAATATTCTGGCTTGCTGGCAGAACGCTGGTTTTTCTTTGCTGAAGCGAAACACCCGCAAAATCATTATTATCAAGGAATAGCCTGATGTTGAACGAAGTCATTTCAAAACTGCGGGATACTGCATTATTGCTCAAAGCAAATGTGCTGTTGCTGTTGCTAACATTCTCTCTGTTTACTGCCGGAGCCTATGCAGCAGAAAGTTTGCAAGTCGTGAACAGTATGCCTTGGTGGGGTTGGGCATTGGCACTATTTATAACCTGCTTCTTTTTGGGCATTGTCGCGGTTCCCTCAGGCGTGGGGGGCGGTGTGCTTTTTGTGCCTATCGTTGGTGGATTCTTTCCATTCCACTTGGACTTCGTTCGTGGCGCTGGATTGCTGGTGGCATTGGCCAGCGCCTTGGCCGCGGGTCCTTCATTGCTGCGCGGAGGTCTTGCCAACTTGCGTTTGGCATTGCCACTGGCGGTATTGGCCTCGGCCAGTTCAATCGCGGGAGCGATGGTTGGTCTCGCAATTCCTGCTAACGTTGTGCAGATCGCGCTCGGAATTACCATTCTAGGAATCGTCATGTTGATGGCTACGGCAAAGAAATCTGAATTCCCTGAAGTTGCTGTACCGGACAGATTATCGATGGCCTTGTCAATGAACGGTATCTTTCACGATGCCGCACAAAACAAAAACATTGCTTGGCAGGTACACCGCACGTCTATCGGATTGATGTTGTTCGTCGGTATCGGTTTCCTTGCGGGACTTTTTGGTATGGGAGCAGGATGGGCTAATGTTCCTGTGCTCAATCTCCTGATGGGGGCGCCGCTTAAAGTATCAGCAGGAACATCGAGTTTTATCCTGACGCTGGTCGATTCTTCAGCAGCCTGGATATATTTGAACAAAGGTGCAGTGCTTGCAATTATTGCGGTACCCTCGGTGATCGGTATGATGTTGGGGGCATTCATAGGGGCAAGATTGTTACACGTTCTCAAGGCTTCTGTTGTGCGCAAAATGGTGATAACGCTACTGCTGTTTGCCGGTCTGCGTGCCTTATTGAAAGGGTTGGGAATCTGGGTATGAGCAATTTAGAAAAAAATTCATTTATTTCCGTTGAGCAGCAGCGATATGCAACTTGGTTGAGTTGGGGAGCCCGCTCCGGTTTGGCCATTCTCATCCTGTCGTTTCTGGCTTACGTATTCGGCTGGCTTCCGGCGCGTATTCCCTTGGAACAAATGCCGAACGTGTGGAATTTATCTACTCACGAATATCTGCATCAAACTGGTGCTCCAACTGGCTGGCATTGGTTCACCATGATAGGGCAGGGTGATTTTGCAGGCCTGCTGGGTATTGCCTGGCTCTCTGGCTGCTCGTTATTGTGTTTGTTGGTCGTAATACCGATTTACGCTAAGCGTAAAGATTGGGTATTTGTAAGCCTGTGCGTGATCGCTTTGCTGGTGCAACTGCTTGCAGCATCAGGTATTTTGACCGTAGGACATTAGGAGACTCAGTAATGAAATATCCATTTAGTCGAATTCTACTTGCTACTGAATTTACAGAGTTTGATTCAGGTGCGGAACGACTCGCATTTGCGATGGCCAAGCGCTGCAGCGTACCTTTGCGCGTAGTAGTTCCTTTGCTCAGTTATTCGGAGTATGAAGCTGAATTACCCGAAATGGCATTAAAGGCAGAGCAAATTGCGGGTGCAAAAATAGAAGCTTTGCGCAAACTGGCCGATTCATCTGGCATTGATCTAGATGTGCGTGTGCGTCGAGGCAGCGAGATACATACTGAAATAGTAAATGAAGCTAGAGAAACTCAGACTGATCTGATTGTTATTCGCAGGCGCGGTAAACCAAGTTTTCTGGCACGTTTGATGGTGGGAGAAATGGTCAGCAAGGTGATTCGAGATACCTCCTGCAGCGTAATGCTAGTTCCACGCGCAGCCGAATTTTGGAGCAACCGTATTCTCGCCGCAGTGGGTGATACGCCAGCCGCCTCTCTTATTGCCAAGACTGCGGGTACGATCGCGGGTATATGTGGATTACCTTTAACCGTCGTCAGTGTAGCCTCTGACGCTGGATTTTTACCAAAATTTGAAAATATAAAGAATTTGAACGTGATGGTTGCCTCCGAAACATGTGACAAGGTTTCTGGTGTGGTACGCGTGGGCAAAGCCGTAGAACAGATAATGTCAGTTGCAAAAGAATCAGAATCAGACCTCGTCGTGATCGGAAGGCAACGTTACCACCTCTTGCCCTTTGGAAATAAAGGACTGATGCAACACATCGCTGGTAATTTGAATGTACCTACGTTGATTATGGCTATATAAGCATTTCCTTAAAGATAACACCATCGGGTTATTTTCTTTACCCGTCAAGGGTATGGACGCAATCTTGGAGAACGTCCTTAATTACGCACTGGATACTCAAGTATGTTAAGACAATTATTTTGCTTTATTTTAATAACCTGTAGGAGATAAGTAATGAAATTTGATAAAGAATTTGATGCCAGCGGAATGTCATGCCCGTTGCCTATCGTAAAGACCAAAAAATCGCTAACTGACATGACCAGCGGACAAATACTCAAGGTTATTTCTACAGACAGTGGCTCAGTAAAAGATATGCAGGCTTTTGCAGACCAAACTGGCAATACTCTTGTTTCAACTGCTGAAGAGGGCGGCAAATACGTTTTCTTTATGAAGAAAAAGTAATTCTTTCAGCACAAATTAATAGGGAGCAAACATGGCAAAAAAAATGGCGATCATCGCTACCAAGGGAACACTGGATATGGCGTACCCGCCGTTCATTCTGGCGTCCACTGCGGCAGCGCTCGGTTATGACGTGCAAGTATTTTTTACTTTTTATGGTCTACAATTGTTGCGCAAAGATTTGTCCAACGTGATGATCAGTCCGCTGGCTAATCCTGCCATGCCGATGCCGATTCCGATGCCGGTGATGGTTCAAATGTTGCCCGGTATGGAAAGCATGGCAACCATGATGATGAAACAAAAACTCAAGAAGCACGGAGTTGCCTCTTTAATGGAGTTGCGTGAACTGTGTCTAGAAGCGGATGTTAAGTTTATTGCCTGCCAGATGACGGTTGATCTGTTCGAGTTCGACAAGAGCGAATTTATCGACCAGGTTGAATACGGTGGTGCTTCAACTTTCCTTGGCTTTGCCGGGGATACAGATATCTGCTTGTTCATATAATTAATTTTGTTTTACCGATAATATTAAAAATATACTTAGTTGTTCAATTAACTTGTCAGGGAGTAATACATGAAATTCAATAACAAAATAGTTTCGTTGTTAACAGTTGGTATTTTAGTATCACCTTTTGCCTACGCTACAAACGGGGATGAAATGATGGCAGTGGGTTCTCAAAGCACAGCACTGGGAGGTACTGGCGTTGCTAATTTCATGGGTGCAGAAAGCGCATGGGCAAACCCTGCAATGTTGGGTAAGTCAAAGAGCTCGGAAGTCACTGGTGGTGTCAATCTGTTTACGCCAAAAGTGAACAACACTGGTATGCCTCCTCAGGGTGTTGCTCAAGATAGCAAAGCATCAACAAACTATATCCCTGACGTATCCTATTCAAGCAGAGTTAATGATAGCTTGAGCTATGGTGTTGCGGTTGCAGGAATTGCGGGGATGGGCGTTGACTATCAGGCAGCACCGCCTACGCATGTTTATGCCAAGTCAGCATTGAGTATTCTGAGAGTGCTTCCGACAATCGCCTATAACGCACTAAATTACGGTTTAGGCCTTTCACCTATATTTCAATCAGGCTCATTAAGACTTTCTTACAATAATGGACAACCCGGTGGCGATGTAAATTCAACTGGAAGCTCTGATTCTAGTACCGGACTTGGATTTGCTTTAGGAGGATATTTCAATCCGTCATCCGCAATGACAATTGGCGCATCTTATCAGTCTGAAATCGCAGCGTCATACGGCAAGCAAATATCTGCTGCAGGCAATGGATTCGGCTTATGTGGTCCATCACCATGCTTTGGCTCTCCTTTTGCTGATGATTTGAATCAACCTGCCCAAGTCAAAGCAGGTATTGCTTACACTATGGCCGAAAGCCTCACAGTGACTGCTGATTACAAATTGATCCAGTGGGGAAGTGCAAAAGGCTACAAAGATTTTGACTGGCAAGATCAGACAGTTGTTGCGATCGGTGCTAAGTACACAGGCTCTGGCTACTGGCTTGGCTTAGGTTACAATAACGCTAACAATCCAATTGGAACATTACCGGCTAGTGGGCCATCAAACTACCGTAACGCGGCAGTTAATTTCTTCAATAATATGTTCTTCCCTGCCGTTGTAACGAACTCATATACTTTAGGCGGTGGATATAATATTTCGAAGGACTTCGCTGTTGAAGCTTCTGCTGTTATGACGCCTCAAGTAACGACAAATGTTGATGTTAGCGGAATCCTAAATGCGCAAGGAGCTCCAGGCTCATACGCTAACACCACAACGCATTCTCAGCAATCTTACGAAATATCGTTGCGTTATAAGTTCTAAACTAAGAAATTTGCAAGTACTACTGTGATACTAAAGCCCGCGAAACTCGCGGGCTTTTTCTAGTGAAAAGCAAACATGCAACTTCTAAAGGAGAGGCTAAATGAAAAATGAATTCAACCTTCAGCGCCGTAATACGCTTAGAGCAGGTGGAGGAATTGGACTCTTTGCACTATTGACTGCAGTTGGTTTATTGCGCCCCTTCGATGTTTTAGCTGAGTCTAATAGGGACGCCTTTTCGGCAAAGAATTTGGATGAGGCCTTGACCGCGATGGGTGTAAAGACTCAAGAAAGTAATGATGTCTTCATTCAACTGACGGTACCTGAGATTGCGGAAAATGGAGCTATCGTTCCCGTTAAGGTGATCAGCACTTATCCGAAGGTTGAACGCATCTCTATTCTGGTAGAAAAAAACCCTAATGTGTTGGCAGCCAATTTCATTTTCCCTCAGGGAACTGAGCCTATGCTGACCACTCGTGTCAAGATGGGCCAAACCTGTAATGTCATAGCATTGGTAAAAGCAGATGGCAAATATTACCGCTCTGCTAAAGAGGTAAAGGTAACAGCCGGCGGCTGTGGAGGTTAACCCCCAAACCGATATTAATCCAACATTTAAGGATGGAACAATAAATGGGTAATCCAATGAAGATTCGCGCCGCAGTCAAAGACGGCGTAACTGAAGTCAAAATTCTCATGCAACATGAAATGGAAACCGGGCTGCGCAAAGATGCTGAAGGAACCTTGGTTCCGGCATGGTTCATCACGGACGTCAAAGCTCAACATCAAGGGCGAAACGTCTTGGAAGCACAATTTGGACAATCAATTTCCAAAAACCCGTATCTGCTGTTTCGCTTTAAAGGCGGTGCCGAAGGTGAAAAAATCAAGATCAGCTGGGTAGACAATAAAGGCGATAGTCGCGAAGACGAAGTAGCAATTACTGTTTAATTACTATACTCAATCAGGCTGAGCACCTAATAACGTCTCATTTTTTCGAGGGATATTGATGATGAATACCAGCACACTAATAAAGATCACTCTGGGAATGACTCTGGCGATTAGCCAGATAGCAACTGCGGCAGAAGCCGAAAAGACAGACTCAGATCGAATTGCGCAATACCGAGACATGATTAGTGACGGCAATCCGGCTGACTTTGATGAAATGAATGGCGCCGAGTTGTGGAAAACGCCTGCCGGACCAAAACATGCGACGCTGGAAACGTGTGATTTGGGTAAAGGTACCGGCGTGGTGAAAGGTGTCTACACTGAATTGCCGCGCTACTTCAAAGATACCGACAAAGTGCAGGATCTGGAATCGCGTTTGCTGACATGCATGACGACATTGCAAGGCATACCTGAGGCAGAAATTGTCGCGTCGCCTTTCAGTACTGAAAAGAAAAAGTCTGAAATTTCCATGCTTGCAACCTATGTCGTGGGTCAATCCAAAGGCATGAAAATGGCAGTTTCTGTCAGTCATCCAAAGGAAAAAGAAGCGTATGAAATCGGCAGACGCATTTTTAATTATCGCGCCGGTCCGTATGACTTTGCCTGCCTGACATGCCATGCAACCAGTGATGTGCGTATTCGGATGCAAGACCTGCCTAATCTGAACAAGGCAAAAGATGCGCAAGCAGCTTATGCGAGTTGGCCAGCTTATCGTGTTTCTCAGGGTTTAACACGCACATTTCAATGGCGCTTGAATGATTGCTTCCGCCAACAAAGATTTCCTGAACCCAAATTCGCTTCAGAGGTGACGGTGGATCTGTCGATGTTTTTGGCGGTAAGTGCAAATGGGGCTGAGTATGCCGGTCCTGGTTTAAAACGATAACTTAAAACGCTAACGTAAATTTCGCATAGTTCAGGGTTGGTGTTGCCATACCCGTTAGGAGAGATAACAAATGAATGCAAAATGGATGATCAAAATCGCGGGAATTTTGGCACTAACTTCACTCACATTGACGGCTCAAGCAGGTACAGACGATGCTGCATTGGATGCCAAAACCACTGCAATTATTAAACGAGATTTTCATGATAAAGGAATTGCCAAAGCTGATAGGGTGAATCAGGATGAATTGCAGGCGATGTGCAGTAAATATGTAGATAAATTACCCGACTCCATCAAAGCCAAGCTCGAAGCCGCACAAGAGAAAACTATCAAATGGCCTGCAGATGGTAAATATATGGGCGATTGGAAAGCGGGTGAAAAATTAGCTCAAAGTGGTAAAGGCATGACTTGGAGTGACAAGCCCGATGAACCTGCCGGTGGTAATTGCTACAACTGCCACCGCTTGTCATCCATGGAAATCGCTTATGGCACGATAGGACCCAGCCTGCTGAATTTTGGCAAGATACGAGGCAATACAATTGAAGTTCAACGTTATGTGTTTGGTCGAATTTACAATGCAAAAGCATTGAATGCTTGTGCCAATATGCCGCGCTTCGGTTTCATGGGAATATTGACTGAAGCACAAATTAAGGATTTGGTTGCGTTGCTGCTGGATCCTGAATCTCCTGTCAATAAATAGAACTATGTCCGTAAATGGAGTTGGTCATTTTTCAAAACACTTCGACTTGCAAACGCAAAGCACCCCGTCCCCAACCCTCCCCCGGTGGGAGAGGGAGTTGAAATGCTTATCTCTGTTTCGCGGTGTTGAATTTGCCCCCTCTCCCACCGGGGGAGGGTTGGGGAGGGGGAGAAGTTGGACGTTATGGCTAATCAAATTTGCATAATGGTTAGCGACTTAAAGACGCCATTTACTTGTAGGGTTACGGTGCCTCCAACTCTATTTACGGACATCATCAACAAATAATGTCAGGTGATGCTGGCAGTTTTCAGTTAAGGAGATTTACATGGATATGAATCGCCGTGAGTTCATGCAAATACTGGCAATTGCCTCTGCTGGAGGGTTTCTACTGAAAAATAGCGAAAGCTTTGCGGCGAATGATACCTCACGCATATACGATCTGGCTCGTTATGGGAATGTCAGCCTGATGCATATTACCGATAGTCATGCCCAACTGAATCCCATCTATTTTAGAGAACCTGAAATTAATTTGGGTGTCGGCGCGATGAAAGGACTGCCGCCGCATTTGGTCGGAAATGCGTTACTCAAGCATTTCGGCGTCCAGCCGGGCACACCTGAAGCTCACGCTTATACCAGTCTTAACTATATCGAAGCTGCCCGCAATTACGGCAGGGTGGGTGGATTTGCACATCTCGCCACGCTGGTCAAACAGATACGCGCATCGCGTCCGGGTTCTTTGCTTTTGGATGGTGGAGACACTTGGCAGGGCACAGGTCAGGCGATGTGGAGCAAGGGCCAGGACATGATCGAGGCATGTCTGGAGTTGGGCGTGGATGTGATGACCATGCATTGGGAATGCACCTACGGCGCACAACGTATCAAAGAAGTCGAAGAGGGTATTCTGCATGGCAAGATGGATGTGGTTGCGCAAAACGTAAAGACCACTGATTTTGGCGACCCGGTTTTCAAGCCTTATGTCATCAGAGAAATCAATACCATCCCGGTAGCGATCATTGGACAGGCCTTCCCCTACAGCACCATTGCTAATCCGCGTTATTTTGTGCCCGATTGGTCTTATGGAATACAGGAAGAAAATCTTCAACAAACAATAGACGAGGCGCGCAAGAAAGGTGCGCAGGTCGTGGTGCTGTTGTCACATAATGGCATGGATGTGGATCTAAAATTGGCCTCACGAGTGAATGGCCTAGATGCCATTTTGGGTGGGCACACGCATGACGGCATACCAGCACCTATCGCGGTAAAGAATCGCGTTGGTACAACCTTGGTCACCAATGCAGGTTCGAATGGTAAATTTCTTGGCGTGCTGGATTTCGAAGTTAAAGCAGGCAAGGTGGCAAGTTTCCAGTACAAACTACTACCAGTATTCGCAAACCTGTTGGCGGAAGACAAGAGTATGGCCGCATTGATGCAGAAACATCGCGCACCGTATGAAAGTAAACTTTCAGAAAAACTCGCTACTACTGATGGCTTGTTGTATCGCCGTGGTAACTTTAACGGCAGCTTCGATCAATTGATACTCGATGCACTCATGAAAGAGAAGGATGCACCTATCGCCTTCTCACCTGGGTTTCGCTGGGGTACCTCTTTGCTACCGGGTTCTACGATCACCATGGAAGATGTGCTTAATCAAACGGCTATTACCTACCCAACCACGACAGTGAACAACATGACCGGTGCTCAAATCAAAGTGGTACTGGAAGATGTAGGCGACAATCTGTTTAACCCGGATCCTTATTACCAGCAGGGCGGAGATATGGTACGTGTGGGTGGACTTGAATACACCTGCGAACCGGGAGCCGTAATGGGCAATCGTATTCAGGACATGCAACTCAACGGCAAACCGCTGGACGCGAATAAAACTTACAAAGTCGCTGGCTGGGCTCCTGTTTCTGAAGCCGCGCGGGACAAGGGGGGCGAACCGATCTGGGATTTGGTGGCACGCCATTTACGTAATGAGAAAGTGGTTAAAGTATCCACGCCCAATGTGCCGAAATTAAAAGGTGTTGCAGGAAATCCGGGTATGATCTGAAAAAGGTCTAAGTAAATTGGAGAATGAAAATAATGTATAAAATAAGTATTCTTATTTCACTTCTTCTGGCGCTCACTATGCAATCCGCAGTTGCTGCTGAGCCAGTGGACGGTATCAGTTATACCGACGTGAAATTGCAAATCGCACGTATTCAAGTTCAGGATAGTGTCAGTTTTGATGATGCAGTTGAATCTCTCAAGTTGCGTGCCAATCAGCGAAATCTCAAGTTTGTCGGCGTTAACCAGATATACAAAGAAATCGCATCACTCACTGGAAAGCCAGCCAAGCGCATGGAGATTTTTAATTTTTGTGATGGATTAACCGCTAATAAAATGTTGACCGCTGACCCGTTGATGGTTGCCTTTATGCCCTGTCGAATTGCGATCATTGAAGACATGCAAGGAAAACGCTGGGTCATTTCCATGATGATGGATATCAAACTCATTCAAGCGATGCCGGATGAAACACGCAAGAGCGCTGAGCATGTCATGGAGTCTATGAAGGACATGATGGTTGCTGCAAGCAAAGGCGATCTCTAAATAACTGACTAACTAAAATGAGAGAATACGCATGAATAAATATTTTGCTGCTCCATTGTTGCTTTTGCTCGCATCGATATCTTCAAGTTTGCACGCGGCAGAAACGCCAACAGAAAAGAAAGACGCGGCGCAAGTCAGTGTGGTTTTTCAAGTCAGCGACGACGATGCCAAGAAATGGAATCTGACATTAAATAATGTAAAGAATTTGCAACAGGAACTGGGGGCTGGCAATGTCGTTATAGAAATCGTAGCGTACGGTCCAGGTATTAATATGCTCAAGTTTGAATCACCGGTATCGGATCGTGTTGATGAAACATTAAAAGCCAGGGTCAAAATCGTTGCCTGCGAGAATACGATGAAATCGCTAAAATTGAGCAAGGGGGACATGATGTCAACGATTGGTTATGTTCCCGCAGGTATTGTAGAAATTATTAAAAAGCAAAAAGAAGGTTATGCCTACATTCGGCCATAATGATTTATTTCAGAAGTACTCTAACTGAACTCAAAAGCAAGCACACTTGCAAATAATTTTGGATGTTAGGTTCGGAAATTAGACTACAAATTTTTTCGCGATGTCATTGAGGTCATTAGCTGCAGTAACCATGCTTTCAGCTTCTTTGATACACGTTGCAGTTAAATCCACAGCCGTGTCTGTTCTTGTTTGATTTTCAGCAATACGAGACAGGACGATGCCTACCAGCATTTGTTGGTCATCAGCAGCCTCATGCACAGCTTCAACAGAAGTTTTCATCGAAGCCGTAGCTAGCTCTATCTGAGAGAAAATTTCCGAGGATGCTTTTGCAGCAAGCAATCCCTCGCGTACTGCGTTGGCGTTTTCTTTAGAAATGCTGACTGTCGATGCAACATCAACCCCAACTCTTTTCAACACAGCGTCTATGCGAGTAGTCGCTTGTGATGCCTGCTCGGATAGTTTTCTGACTTCGTCTGCTACAACTGCAAATCCACGACCATGTTCACCAGCACGCGCAGCTTCTATTGCTGCATTCAAAGCCAATAGATTGGTTTGTTCGGCTATGGCACGAATAACCGACACTGCGGTTTCCACTTCCTTGGCGCTGACTTCCAAACTATTAGCATTGGTAGATATTTTATTACTGGCTTCGTCCAATACGGAGATCGATTTTTCAGTCGAATTGACTTGCGTTACCCCATTTCGAACCAGTTCATCGGCAGAGGATGCGCTTTTCCCGGCTGCATCTGATAGTTCGAGAATGGAGTTCGACGCATCTGCCATCCCTTTGATGACTTTGATGATCTCTTGCTCATTTTGGCGATATTCGTCCATATTATGACCAAGCGATTGCAAGGATGAGCCGATTTCGATCGCGGTAGCATCAACTGAATTGGCCGTTCTTGCCATATCCCCCAAAGTTTCTCTCAAAGCGCCCGCCATAGAGTCAAAGCCTTCGGTGATTTCGCCGATGGTATCCGAACTGCGTACTCCGCAACCCTCGCGTAAGTCACCTTTACGAATGCGCTCTGAGGCAATGGCTACCTTGCGTAATTTTCGAATAAGGACCCATTCGAGAAGTTTGTGATTTACTACGCCAATAGTAATGCCGGCGACGATGCAACCAACGCAAAACCACACGAGCATTCCTTCTTTCCAATTTACGAATATGCTTGCGTAGAATGGAAATACCAATCCCATCATTAATCCGAATCCCAAAAAAGAGTATTTGAGTTGCTTGAGAATTGAAGTGTGCTGTGACATGGGAATCTCGATTTATGAATTGATTTGGTGGGTTAAAACTTCAATGTTTATTTTTATCGGCCTGATATGCAAGAACTTTAGAAGCCTCGTTTACGCTATTGAAACTCTATCCAAATAGCGGGCTCGGTAAAGCAAACGGGGTTTAGACGGGTCATTAGTGAATGCACTTCGGTCGTGCAAAACGTTATTACAAATCAGACCCATGCCTCGTTCCAGCAGCAATTGGTGGACGTGAGGAGTTTGCGAAGATAAGAGCTTCTCCAGTTGTGCTACAGCAGAGCGAGTTAATTCATCTTGTTTCCATTCAATGCTTCGAGTACGCGCGGTATAACGCATATGCAGAGCACCACTCGTCGGATCTATTGAAAATACGGGGCCAGTTTGGGCGGGGCGAATACCGTCGATATCGTCTACACGTTCTGGAATTGTCATTGCATCAAGCGCGGAGAGTGCACGGATAAAATCAGCATTTTGATCACGTAACATCAAATAAGCGATCTCATGATCCATCACGCGATTCTCACCACCAATTCCGGCGTTATGCGCGCAATGCAATACCATACCGCGTATTTGGCGCTCAGGTGGATTGTAATAGCCATCGGTATGCCATTTGATGGCACGGTCGGTGTAAGGAATATAATTTTGCCGTTGCGCATCTTCACTGCAAACGGTGATGCGTGTGACGCCCTCTTCTCCGGCGAGCCAATTGGCATCCAACTGTTTTAATCCGAACTGTTCGGCAAAACTTTGAACCGAGCGCTCGTCCATCTCGAGGCGGGTGACGTAGATTGCCATGTTACTGCGTTGACAGCATGACATCACTTTGGCACGTTCAGCAGTGGTGACAGCATTGGGATCTTTGATTTCGACGATGAGTTCGCTAGCATCAACAATAGCATGTTTCAATTTGTGTTCATGCCAACGCAAATAGGCTTCAGTGTCTTCAAGATCGAAGGGATTAGCCATGGACTATTCGCCGGAAGAGGCAACCCGTTTACGTGTTTGACGCGGCTCGGTTTCCAGCAGATTGCGAAATGTCTTTTCAATCATATGCACCGCTTCAGGGGCCTCGATACTCATCATCTGATCAATGATCCAGCCGTTGTCTTTTTTGTCCATGACCTGATCGATGCAATACCCCAGATAACGAAAGAAAGAAAAATCAGGACCATTTTCGCCGTAGCCGAATTCGGCATATTCGCCAGCTCGTAGATTGAGTTGACCGATGAAACGGCGTTTACATTCGGCTAGTTGCCCACCCAGTAAGCGACTCTCATTTTCGGCATGTGTTTCAGCCACTCGGTTAGCCAATGATGAGGTGAATGCAAATCGATCTTCTGCGGATAACCGACGATAAGCGATTCGATCGGCGACTTGAATTAGAAACAACAAGAATTCGCTCAGAAACTCAAAATATTGTATGCCGATTGCGATTTCAAATTTTGCGTTGCGTGTATTTTTTAACGCATTATCGCCCATTTTGTAGATAACAAATGACAATGCTCCGGCTAATTCATCCGGAGTGTGTGGCCGACCTGGTTTGAACCAGTTGCTTTTGATGCGCAAGGTCAACCTTTACGAATGAAGAACTCATGCACTCCGGGACTGACCTCGAAGTTTTCCAGCAAAGTCATACTTGTGGCAGAAGCCCATCCCCCGATATCAGACTGTACTCCGGGACAATCACTAATGAGTCTTAAAACTTCACCAGTTTTCATACCGTTCAACAGTTTTTTCGCTTCAATAATCGGACCGGGACAAACAACTCCGCGTATATCCAAAGTGACATTAACGGTTAGCGCATTTCCCTTGCCTTTTTGGATGTGATAACCCGTACTTCCATCAGGCATCATTTCACTTTTCAGAATTTGATTTCCAGTATGTTTTGCCCAGGCGAAAAGATCGTCTGATGTTCCCGGACAGTTTGATACCAGCAATAGAACTTGTCCTGCGGTGAGATCATCAACGATGCGTTTTGCCCCAATGAGCGGCTTGGGGCAAGAAAGCCCTTTCATGTCCAACACCACATCAATATTGTTACCCATTTGTTTCTCCTTATTGCCAGCAGCAATATGATTAAGTTTATTTATTTGGCCAGATAGTTAATGATTTGTTCAGTAGCCGCCTTTGCCCAAGGGTTGCGGTAATCCGGCAACCTTGGCTGCCTGTTTCGCGGGGCCAATCGGGAACAAGTCATACAAGGCTTTGCTATCAGCCTCTGGCCAAAATTCATTGACAGCCTTGAGCATGTTGCGGAAATTCGGTGTATGGCCGTGCTCGCGATATTGTTCACGCATAAAATTGATGATCTCCCAATGCTTAGGCGTCAGTTCGATACCTTCGGCCGCAGCGATCACGCTAACAACTTCTTCGCTGTAATCAGCTTCCAACAAGTAGCCTTCTGCATCCGTCTCAAGTTCATTTCCTGACACTGTGTATCCCATTTATTGCCTCCTAATGAAAAATTAACAAACTACCACTAGCTTAAATCGGAGATCACTTTGTAGGGCACGAAAATTCCGCAACCGTAGCGACGGTCGGTACCCAATCCAAAGTACTGCAAACGCAAAGAGTCTTCCGGTTTAAGATCATGGATAACCAGACTAAATCCACTTATCGAGTGGGTAGAAAATGCCATGCGATTGCGCAATCCACAAATTAATTTGGCCTTTTCTATACCCAAATCAGACAAGGTTTTATTTACTTCTTTTACAAAACTTTCCTCATCATCGTCTGTATGGACCAAATGAGCATGCAAAGTTGGATAGGGCTGAATTGCACGCAATTTGAAACCTCCAAGTTGCAATGTGCTGTTTCCGATTTCGAGGCTCAAACCGCTTAATGCTGCTGCCTGCGTGCCTAGTTCGGAAGGCAATCTTATGGTCAACTTGGCACGCTTTGGCAATAACATTCCGTCTCCACTTGATGAAGTCCGAAGGGGAATCACGCCTATTGATTGATCTTTTTCCAAGTTAGGCATACAACGCACCAAGGAATCCCATAGGTCCAGCGGATAGCTTGTCGGAATCGAATCTCCGCGAACATCAAATACCGCATCAATCATTTCGGTAACAGGATAGGTCACGCGGATGTTACCTGCGAATCGGCCCAATCCTGCATGGATTTTGCCCACTGTCGGGCGGTTGCCGGATCAATGTCAAATATTGTAAAACGTTTGCCTTCTCGTATGCGTACGCGCAACAAGCTCATGCCTCCCTCGGCATGGTCGATTTGGTGTAATTCAATTTCTTGAGACCCCAGTGGAACTTTGAATTTAGCCAGTTCGACAAGCTTTGCCATATTAACTTTCTGTAGTTCTAATGATGATGGGTGAGTTTATCCGGAAACACTAGGTATGTGAAATACTACTGGCGGACTGCGCAATACCACCCGTAAGGGTTATAAAAAATACCCGCTACGGGTGATGGTTGCCTTGCAAGATGCACCGTACCATCTCAACCTATCAAGAAGCCGGATCGAGGAAACTGAATCCGGACGTATCCGAATAGATTCCCGCCCTAGCCGGGCATAGAACCGAAGTCTGTCGCAGAGCGACTGAAAGGAAGAGACAATGGCAAAGAAACTGCACAATACTCCCAATCTCGATCAACTCGAGTCCGGTCCATGGCCCAGTTTTGTGACTGGCCTGAAAGAATTGGCCAAAGAGAAAGATTACGTGGTTGATCTTCTGGGACAACTGGAGGAATCCTACAAAACTCGCAAAGGTTATTGGAAAGGTGGAACGGTCGGAGTGTTTGGCTATGGTGGCGGCGTAATCCCACGTTTCACAGAATTGAAAAACGAAGACGGAACGCCGAAGTTCAAGGATGCAGCCGAATTTCATACTTTGCGCGTCATGCCGCCTCCCGGCATGCACTACGACACCGACACATTGCGCCAGTTTTGCGATATATGGGAAAAACACGGTTCCGGGTTGATCGCATTTCATGGTCAGTCAGGCGATATCATGTTTCAAGGCGCAACCACTGAAAATGTGCAAAAGGCATTCGACGAAATTAATGAAATGGGATTTGATCTTGGGGGCGCCGGTCCTGCTGTGCGCACTTCAATGTCTTGTGTCGGTGCGGCTCGTTGCGAGCAATCCTGCTACGACGAAGCAAAGGCCCATCGTGCGGTGCTGAATACCTTTCTGGATGATATCCACCGTCCTTCCTTGCCGTATAAATTCAAGTTTAAATTCTCCGGTTGCCCGAATGACTGCATGAACTCGGTACAACGTGCAGATATGGCAGTGATCGGAACATGGCGCGACAACATGCGTACTGATGAGAGCTTGGCTAAAAAATGGTTCGCTAAACACGGTATGGATGAATTGGTCAATGATGTTGTTGCACGTTGTCCGACTAAAACATTCCAGGTCAAAGAACTGAAAAAGATCAAGAGCGGAGAGCACATTACTTCCGTTGCTGTCAGCGACACACATGGCATTGAGATCAATAATCAGGACTGTGTGCGTTGCATGCATTGCATAAACGTCATGACCGGTGCTTTGGCTACCGGGACTGATAAAGGTGCAACAGTTCTGGTGGGTGGAAAGAGTCATCTGAAGATCGGTGGCTTGATGGGTACGGTTGTAATTCCGTTTATGAAACTGGACACGGACGAAGATGTCGAGAAGTTGGTCGATTTGGGGCAACGTACTATCGATTTCTTTGCCGAGAATGCATTGGAGCATGAGCGCACCGGTGAAATGATTGAGCGAATTGGCTTGGCAAATTTTCTGGATGCGATGGAGATTGATGTAGATCCGGCCATGGTTAATTCGCCACGTATGAACCCTTACGTGCGTACTGATGGTTGGGAAGAAGAAGTCGCTAAGATTAACGCCAAAAAGAAAGCAGCCTGAGGAGATAGATGATGAATCAAGCCGTTCAAGCAGCTGTACCAGCAGCAAAACGCAAACCCAAAGAAACTGGTGTGCCGGACAATAAAAAATATCTGCACCCATTACTTGCAAAGAATTACGGCAACTGGAAATACCATGACCGTCCTCGTCCAGGTGTGTTGCACCATGTCTCGCACACAGGCGATGAAGTCTGGACAGTGCGTGCTGGAACAGCTCGTCAGATGGATATCTATACCATTCGCAAGTTGTGTGACATTGGTGACAAGTTTGCCGATGGACGTGTGCGCTTTACCATTCGCTCCAATATCGAATTTATCGTCGCAGACGAAAAGAAAGTTGCTCCGCTGATCGCCGAACTTGAAAAGAACGGCTTCCCAGTAGGTGGAACAGGCAATTCGGTGACAATGATTGCCCACACTCAGGGTTGGCTGCATTGTGATATTCCTGGTACCGATGCGTCAGGCGTGGTGAAGTCCTTAATGGATGAGTTGTACGACGAATTCCGCCGTGAAGAAATGCCGAATCGAGTGCATCTTTCGACTTCTTGCTGCGAAATTAACTGCGGCGGTCAGGCTGATATAGCAATCATTGTGCAGCACACCAAGCCACCCGTTATTAATCATGACCTGGTTGCCAATGTGTGTGAGCGACCCACGGTTGTTGCGCGATGCCCGGTTGCTGCGATTCGTCCAGCTATGGTTAACGGCAAGCCTTCACTGGAGATCGACGAATCCAAGTGTATGTGCTGCGGCGCTTGCTATCCACCGTGCCCGCCGATGCAGATCAATGATCCGGAAAATTCCAAGCTTGCGATCTGGGTAGGCGGCAAGAATTCGAATGCCCGCGGTAAGCCGACTTTTATGAAAATGGTCGCTTCCGGACTTCCAAACAATGCGCCTCGTTGGCCGGAAGTTGCGGATGCCGTGAAGAATATCCTGCATGTCTACAAGGAAGACGCGCGCCCTTGGGAGCGAATGGCGGATTGGATTGATCGTATTGGCTGGCCTCGCTTCTTTGAAAAGACAGGACTGCCTTTCACTAAATATCTAATTGATGACTGGCGTGGTTCGCGAGCCAATCTGAATGCTTCGACGCATATCCGTTTCTAAGGGGATAACCTAATGAAGCTTGGAATCGTAGTCAACGAAGGGCCCTACCAGCACCAGTCCAGCGACTCTGCCTATCTGTTTGCAAAAGCGGCTATCGCCAAAGGGCATGAAGTATGGCGCGTGTTCTTCTATCACGATGGTGTAAACAACGCCACTAAGCTGACAGAGCCGCCTCAGGATGATCGCAATATTGTAAACCGCTGGACCAAGTTGGCAGAAGAGCACAAGGTGGATCTAGTGGTGTGCGTTGCAGCAGCTTTGCGCCGCGGCATTAAGCCAGAAAATCTGGCGCAGGGTTTTCGGATTTCTGGGTTGGGTCAATTGGTCGAGGCTGGAACGCAATGTGATCGACTGATTACCTTTGGCGATTAAGGAGAGACAAGATGAGTGATTCAGTCGTAAAAAAATTCATGTTTGTCAATCGCAAGGCTCCCTATGGAACGATTTATGCGTTGGAGTCGCTGGAGGTGGTGTTGATAACTGCGGCATTTGACCAAGATGTTTCACTGGTGTTTCTTGATGATGGTGTATATCAGTTGAGAAAAACTCAGCAGACAAAAGGAATTGAAATCAAGAATTTTTCACCTACCTACCGTGCTTTGGACGGTTACGATGTTGAAAAATTGTATGTTGAAAAGGAATCTATGGATGCTCGCGGTCTAACTGAGGACGATTTGCTTGTGGATGTTGCCGTTCTCAGTAGCGCAGAGATGGGTGCGCTGATGAATGAACAAGATGTTGTCTTGAGTTTCTAAGGAAAAATCAAATGCTACATATCATCAACAAATCACCCCAGGAAAACGCAACACTGGAAAATTGTCTGCGAGTGGCAGAAGGTGGAGATATTCTGCTGATCGAAGATGCAGTCTATGCTGCGACTAAAGGCAATGCGTTCGAATCAAAACTTGGCGAAGCAACTAAACGCTTCAAGATTTATGTGTTGCAACCTGATCTCGATGCGCGTGGCATGAGTGATCGAATTGTAGCAGGTGTAACAGCTGTGGATTACGGCGGTTTCGTTGATCTGACGGTTAATAATAAAAACTGCCAATCTTGGCTTTAATCTGTATCAAATAGTAAATCACACAGAAGGAGAAATAGTATGTCGAATATCGATGTAGGCGGAAAAAGTTACGAAACGGACGAAGAAGGTTATTTGGTCAATCTGACTGACTGGAATGCTGAAATTGCGGATTACATCGCGAAGACAGAGAGCATTGATTTGTCTGAACAGCATTGGGAAGTTATTAACTTCTTGCGCGAGTACTTCGAGGAATACCAGATCGCTCCGGCAGTGCGCGTGTTGACAAAAGCCATCGGCAAGAAACTGGGCGCAGAAAAAGGCAACAGTGAATACCTGTATGGCTTGTTCCCATATGGTCCAGGAAAACAGGCTTGCAAAATCGCCGGCTTGCCGAAACCAACTGGTTGCGTTTGATTCGATAAGCTAAATACCTGACGATGAACCTGATGATCGCGATTATTTTTTATCTTGCGACTTTATTTTTTGTCGTCGGGTTGCTTCACCGAATTCGTGTGTATGCAAATATACCTGCGCCACTAAAAATACCGACAACACCGGCACCAACAACAACCGGCGGAGTCATTTTGCGGATGACGCGTGAAGTGGTTTTCTTTGACAGTCTGTTTAAAGCCAATCTGTGGACGTGGGCCATGGGCTGGATGTTTCATGCCGGTATGGCCTTGGTGGTTTTGAGGCACCTGCGTTATTTTACTGAACCCGTATGGGGCTGGGTGATTTTGATCCAGCCATTTGGCATCTACGCCGGAATCGCCATGCTAATGGGATTGTGCGGCTTGTGGGCACGCCGCTTGTTCGTCGAGCGCATCAGATATATTTCGACACCTTCCGATCATTTGATGATATTGCTCCTTATTGGCATAGCGAGTTCAGGTCTGATGATGCAATTCTTTGCACACACGGATGTGATCGCGGTTAAAAATTATTTTCAAGGTTTAATGCAATTCAGCATTCAGCCTTTACCAGCAGATGCGATTTTAGTATTGCACTTGGTGTCTGTCGTTGTGCTCTTGCTGATTTTTCCTATTAGTAAACTTTTGCATGCACCAGGTGTCTTTTATTCACCTACCCGTAACCAGACAGATAACCCGCGCGAACATCGTCATCTGAGCACTTGGGCCGCGAAACTGGAATCGGAGAAATAATATGGCAGATATCGCAGCGCCAGCGTATCGAATCATACCGATTATTCCGGCACTTATACCGGATGCGATGACCGGTAAAGGGCCCTATGTTGCCAATGAAAAAATCAACGAAGCCATTGGTTTCCCGGGTCAGTTGGTAGAGGACTGGCATGACCGCGCGATTGCCAAAATGGGCGAGCTGCTATCCAAATACCGTTCGCTCAAAGTCTATATGGATGCATGCGTGCATTGCGGTGCCTGTTCCGACAAATGCCATTATTTTATTGGCACGCAAGACCCAAAAAATATGCCGGTTGCGCGCCAGGATTTAATGCGCAGTGTATATCGCCGCTACTTCACCTTGCCCGGTAAATGGTTTCCAAAACTGGTGGGCGCGCGCGATTTGACGCGTGAAGTGCTGGATGAATGGCATAACTATTTTTATCAGTGTTCAGAGTGCCGGCGTTGTTCGGTGTTCTGTCCTTACGGAATCGATACTGCTGAAGTCACTATGGCTGCACGCGAAATCCTTGATTCAGTAGGCTATGGACAGAAGTATTCCAACGAGATCATCGGCAAGGTTCACAAGATCGGTAACAACCTCGGCTTACCCGGCCCGGCGTTGCTTGACACGCTGGAAGGATTGGAGGAAGACGTCAAAGAAGCCACAGGAATCGATGTGCGTTTTCCGATGGACGTCAAGGGTGCGGAAGTGCTGTTGATCACACCTTCCGCCGACTTCTTTGCTGAGCCGCATATTGACAGCCTGATAGGTTACGCAAAAGTTTTCCATGCCACCGGCACGAGTTGGACGCTGTCCTCGATGTCATCGGAAGCGGGCAATTTTGGCATGTTTATCGGTAACTACGACCAGTTGCGCAAGATCGCCATGCGCATTCGCCAAGCCGCTTTGGAGCTAGGAGTGAAACGCATCGTGGTGGGAGAGTGCGGCCATGCATGGCGCGTTTCTTACAGTTTTTGGAACACATTGATCGGCGTGGGCGACGGAGCGGATGCGAATGACAAGTTCGCGCAAATGTTGCAAAAGCAATTGGATCATCGTTACAAACAGCCCATGCATATCTGTGAATTTACCTGGGACATGATAGAGAACGAGCGCCTGTCTTTCGACAAATCGCTGAACGACAAACACATCATCACTTTTCATGATTCCTGCAACGTGGCGCGTGGCTCACGCATGGGTAATCTGCCCGGCGGGCAATTTGAAATTCCACGAAATATCATCAAGGCAGTCGCTAACAATTTCGTTGAAATGTCACCCAACACGACGCATGAACGGACTTTCTGTTGCGGTGGTGGCGGTGGATTGCTGACCGATGATTTGATTGAACTGCGAGTCAAAGGTGCTTTGCCGAGGATGGAAGTGTTGCAACAGGCGGTAGATGAACACGGTGTCAATTTCATGGCGACGATATGCGCTATCTGCAAAGCGCAATTCACCAAGATCATGCCCATCTATGGATTTGATAGAAGGATGGTTGGCGGCGTACACCAACTGGTCAGCAATGCCATCATTTTAGGCGATAAAAAATAGTAAATTACTGGAGGCAGGAAGACATGTCAGCTACAACTGAAACCCCGCAAAAAACTACTTTCCGACGCTACAAAGATGGCGACAGCAAAATCCCTCGCTTCAACCAGGTCATTATGCAGGCGAGCCACACCCACAAATGTCCTACCTATATTCAATCCACACCACCTTGCCAAGGTAGCTGCCCGGCAGGTGAGGACATTCGCGGATATCTCGCAATTGTTCGTGGCACGGAAAAGCCTCCGGTTGGCGCGGATGGAAAACCGACCATGCCTTGGCAGGAATATGCCTGGCGTCGTTTGACTGAAGGAAATCCTTTCCCGTCGGTGATGGGGCGTGTATGTCCGGCTCCCTGCGAAACGGGTTGCAACCGCAACGCGCTTGAAGATCATGTCGGCATCAACTCGGTGGAGCATTTTCTTGGCGAGTATGCCATCGCCAATAATCTGTCGTTTCAAAAAAAATCCACGCCCAGCGGAAAAAAAGTCGCCGTTATCGGCGGTGGGCCGGCAAGTTTGTCGTGCGCGTATCAACTGACTTTGAAAGGCCATGAAGTTACTGTGTTCGACGATCACGAACACTTGGGCGGCATGATGCGCTACGGCATCCCGGGCTTCCGCACACCGCGCAATGTATTGGATGCGGAGATCAATCGCATCATGGATCTGGGTGTAAAAGCACGCATGAATTGCCGTATCGGAACCGATGTGACGCTGGAAGAAATACGCAAAGAATTCGATGCCGTGTTCCTCGGCATGGGCGCACAGGCAGGCCGTGCCTTGCCTATAGCAGATAGCGCAGCACCAAATGTGGTGACGGCGACTGCTTTCCTGAAAGCCTTTAATGACGGGCGTTTGCAACATGTCGGCAAACGCGTAGTGGTCGTCGGCGGTGGTGATACGTCCATCGACGTGGCGACCGTTGCTCGTCGTTTGGGGCATTTGGAAAGTTCCCAACCAACCGAATTTGAACAAGCCATCGCCGGCCAGATGGCACATGATGTTGCGGAGGTGTCGGTCAAACAGGGTGCGCAAGTAACGCTGACTTCGATTTTCAATATCGACAAGATGCAAGCCAACAAGCACGAAATTGAACAGGCTCTCGCGGAAGGTATCTCGATCTTGGGCAGTCTTGTTCCGGTCGGCATCGTGCGCGGTGCGGATGGTCGTGCCACAGCCTTGCGTGTGATGCAGTGCGAAGCAAAAATTGTCGGTGGCAAGTTGGATGTGAAAAACATCGAAGGTACGGAGCGTGATATTGCAGCAGACTTAATCGTGTCGGCGATTGGTCAGGCGGTGGATTTCACCGGCCTGGAAGAATTCAACAACGGCAAGGGCGCGGTTTCCACTGATAAAAACTATGTTGTCTCCGGACAGCAAGGTGTATTCGCCGGTGGCGATATTATTCGACCCCATCTGCTGACTACGGCTATCGGTCACGGTTCTATTGCGGCGGATGGCATACACAATTATCTCAGCGGCAAGGACTTGGAAAAACGCCCCAAGATTGACGCACACCAATTCGATTTGATGCGCAAAATGACGGAAAAAGGTTTGGAAGTTAAACCCAGCAACGAACCTTTGCGTGGCACAGACAAGTCTAATGTGGCGATCCACAATTTTGATAATCGTTCCGACCGATACGTCATACCGCATGACAAGTTATTTCTGGGACATTTCTCCATCGTGGCGCGTAACAAGCGCAATGTCATCACGCTGAATGAACAGGAAGCACTGGGCAATTTTGACGACCGCTTAGGCGTGTTGCTGCAAGACCAGGCAGTCGCGGAAGCCAAGCGCTGTATGAGTTGCGGCATGTGCTTCGAGTGTGACAACTGCGTGATGTATTGCCCGCAGACTGCTGTGTTCCGTGTGCCTAAAGCCAAGTCTACGCTGGGTCGCTATGTGGATACCGATTACAACAAATGTATCGGCTGCCACATCTGCGCGGATGTGTGTCCGACCGGTTACATTCAAATGGGCTTGGGCGAGTAATGAGGCTGTTTGCATCCCTGCTGCTTTTGTTCTGCGTCACGCTGGCTTGGGCTAATGATTCGAGCGCGCCCAAACCGGATATCGGCAAGGGCGGACAGTGCGTGAAAGATCCGCAATGGATGCGCAAGAATCACATGCACTTGCTTAAACATCAACGCGATGAAGCCGTGCGCAAAGGTAATCGCGATGAGCAGATCAGTTTAAAAAATTGCATCGAATGTCATGCCAGTACCAAAGATGACAGCGTGATTGCCCGTGACGACAGTTTTTGCGTGGCATGCCATCGCTATGAGGCGGTGAAGATTGATTGCTTCGAGTGCCATTCAGGTACTCGCAAAACAGCATGGTTGCAGAGGAATGCAAAATGAGTGACGTCAATTCACAGCGAAGAAATTTCCTCAAGACATCATTGGGCGTGGCAGCAATATCTATTGCACCCGGCATGCTGTTGTTCCAGGTAGCTCAAGGCAAATCAGAAGGTGCCGACGCTAAGGTTCGGTGGGGTATGTTGATTGACACGGCACAATGCAAGCCCGGTTGTAATGATTGCGTGACAGCCTGTAACAAAGAGAATGGCTTGTCAGGTGGTACGGCGGTTACTGATTCCCAATGGATACGCAAGGTCGATCTCAAAGATATCAGTACCGGTCGCGAAATATCTCTTCCAATGATGTGCCAACATTGTGAATATCCTCCCTGTGTGGATGTATGCCCGACTGCGGCGTCGTTCAAACGCGCGGACGGTATTGTGCTGGTGGATAAACATCGCTGCATCGGATGCCGTTATTGCATGATGGCTTGTCCTTACAAGGCCCGCTCATTTGTGCATGAGCCGTTGCATGATCAAAATCCGGATGTGCCGCGCGGCAAGGGAACCGTAGAAAGTTGCACTTTCTGTGTACATCGCCTAGATCAAGGCAAGCAACCGGCCTGTGCCGAAGCTTGCCCGAATAAGGCGATACTGTTCGGTAACTTGAATGACCCGGAAAGTGAGATAAGCAAGAAAATACATAGTGTGGCATCAATACAAATTCGCGCCGATTTGCAGCTCAATACCGGCGTTCATTACCAGGGACTGTGACCATGCCTACGCTTGCCTCGCTCCATTTTAAAAACCGAATCTACTACGTTTTACTGGCCGCTGCAGGACTTGTGGCATTGGCAGGTATTTATGCCGTGCATATGATGGAAGAGCACGGCCACATTATCAGCGGCATGAACAATCAAATCGTATGGGGAATGCCGCATGTGTTTGCCATATTCCTGATCGTCGCAGCCTCAGGTGTGCTCAACGTTGCTTCTATTGGCTCAGTATTTGGCAAGGTCATTTATAAGGCACGTGCTCCGCTGGCAAGCCTGTTATCACTGGCTATGCTTGCGGGAGGATTGACTGTGCTGATGCTGGACTTGGGCAGACCTGATCGCATCATCGTGGCAGCAACCAATTACAACGTTACCTCTGTATTCGCATGGAACGTGCTGCTGTATTCCGGCATGTTTTCTCTGGTCATCCTGTACCTCTGGACGATGATGGAACGCCGCATGAATCCGTGGAATAAAGCTGCAGGTCTTGCCGTTTTTGCATGGCGTTTTGTTCTTACTACCGGAACCGGTTTGATATTTGCGTTTCTTACTGCAAGACAAGCATATGGTTCTGCACTATTGCCCCCCATGTTTATAGTATTGTCATTTGCGTGGGGTCTGGCTGTATTCCATGTTGTACAAACAAACATCTATTCGTGGAATGAAAAAACACTTAATCCAGACATATTAAAGCGCCAAAAAAATCTGCTTGGAATATTTATCATAGGTTCGATGTATATGGTTGCCACCTATCATCTGACCAATCTATATTTTTCACATCAGACAGGTTTCGAACATTTTATTTTGCGCGACGGTGGTATTTATCCGAATCTGTTCTGGTGGGGATATGTGTTGGTTGGAAATATCTTGCCGCTGGCATTGATCTACCTTCCTGGATTGGGCAAAATGAAGTGCGTCATGTCCGCTTCGTTGCTGGTTGTGCTGGGTGCCTTTAGCTTGTTATACGTCTTCATCATCGGTGGACAGGCATATCCATTGAACATCTTCCCGGGTTATGCTGTCGTTAGTGCATTCGGAGACGGACAGATTGCCAGCTACATCCCATCAAAATACGAAATTATGCTGGGCTTTGGCGGACTAGCAATAGCCTTTATCATCACCACTGTCAGCGTGCGGGTGTTGAATTTCATGCCGCAAGACAAACCTTACATTTCAGATTAATTCTGTCGGAAGGCTGCCATGCACCGTATGCTGATCTCGGCAGCACATAAATCCTCAGGTAAAACGATGGTGAGCATCGGACTGTGCGCTGCTTTGAATGCGCGTGGACATGCGGTGCAGCCCTTCAAAAAAGGACCTGATTATATTGATCCCATGTGGCTCAGTCAGGCTTCCGGTCACTCTTGCCGTAATCTCGATCTCTACTTGATGGAGAACGACGACATAGTTGCCACCTTTGCGCATCACAGTTTGGAAGTAAACCTGGTCGAGGGCAACAAAGGTTTATACGATGGGTTGGCATTGGACGGCAGCAATAGCAATGCCGCGCTTGCCAAGTTACTGGACTTGCCTGTGATGCTGGTGATTGATGCCCGTGGCATGACGCGCGGCATCGCGCCTCTGATTCTCGGGTATCAGGCATTTGACCGCGAAATAAATATTTCCGGCGTGATATTGAATAATCTTGGCGGTAGCCGGCACGAATCCAAGTTGCGTGCGGTTATCGAGCATTACACCGACGTGCCTGTAATCGGAGCCATACATCACGATGAGCGTCTGAGTATCATTGAACGTCATCTTGGATTGATGCCCAGCAATGAATCTCATGTGGCAACAGCCAAGATCATACAGATTGGCGAGGCCATCGCGGAACAAGTCGACCTCACAAAATTACTCGAACTATCTCAAAAACCAACTCTGGATATTCCCCATAGGGCAAAAATTATCCCATTACCGTGCGGAGAAAAAGTCCGGATCGGAATTGCACGCGATCGCTCTTTTGGCTTCTATTATGAAGATGATCTGGACGCGCTGGAAGCTGCAGGAGCAGAACTGGTGCCATTCGATGCATTGCACGATGCGCATTTACCGCAAGTTGATGGCCTGTACATCGGCGGAGGTTTCCCCGAGACTTGCGCTGCGGAGTTGGAAGCGAACGTCACATTGCGCGCCGATATCAAGCAAGCTATCGAACAGGGTTTGCCTGCTTACGCCGAGTGCGGTGGTTTGATGTATTTGTCGCGCAACATAGCTTATCAGGGAAACACTTATCAAATGGTAGGTGCCATCGAGGGCGAAGTGAAGATGCATGACAAGCCTATTGGGCGTGGCTATGTGCATCTCAAAGAAAACGAAGCGCATCCTTGGCCACGTCCGGATACACCTGCGAAACAGATCAAGGCACACGAGTTTCATTATTCCAGTCTGGAAAATCTTCCCTCAGACAGTCGCTTCGCTTATCAAGTTGAGCGTGGTTATGGTATTGATGGTGAGCGTGACGGACTTATCGTGCGCAACTTGTTGGCTTCTTATACGCATCTGCGCACCATTGGCAGTTGCTATTGGGCCACACGTTTTGTCGCATTTGTGCGACGATGCAATGAACAGCAATCACCATTTACCTAATGAGAAAGCACTATGAACAATTTATACCAAGCCGCCGTCGCTGCCTTTGACAAGGCTAATTCTGAAGACCCGAACAAAGAGGTTTCTGCGGGTAAAGAGTATCCAAAAGAATTGCTTTACGCGCAACGCATGACCGACATGCAGGAACGCTATGCGCCTGAAACAACTGAGGCGGTGAAACTAGCCGTGCGGGCGCAGCACATACAGCGCTGGAAAATACCTAGAAGCGACTATCCAATGGATAAGCCCGGTTATATGTTGTGGCGCACCACACTCTACAAATTTCATGCAGAGACCGCTGGCAGCCTGATGAAGCAAGTGGGTTATGACGACGAGATGATAGCTCGTGTCAAAACCATCGTCAGCAAGAAAGATATTAAAAACAATCCCGAGACCCAGATGATGGAAGATATTGTGGATCTGGTTTTCATCGAGCACTACATGCTTTACTTTGCCGGAAAGCACGCCGATTATGATGAAGCAAAATGGATCGTCATCATCAAAAAAACCTGGAACAAGATGTCCAAGCGTGCACATGAATTTGCCCTTGCGGGCAAGATTGCATTGCCCGAGGCTCTCGTGCCGCTGATCCTGAAGGCGGTGCAGTAAATGGATTTTCTGCCTGTATTCCACAACGTAAAAGGCAAATTGTGCCTCGTGGTTGGCGGAGGTGAAGTTGGCAAGCGCAAAGCGGAGGTGTTACTGGAAGCCGGGGCAAAAGTACGCGTTGTCGCGCCAGAGATAGACCCTGAATTGGCAAAACAGCCAGGTGTTGAAAATGTGATGGCGCGGTTTGAAGCCAAATATCTGGAGGGCGTTACACTGATCATTGCGGCAACCAATGACCGCAGCGTTAATAAAGTAGTTTCCGAATTGGCGCAAGCCCGAAGCATCCCGGTGAATGTGGTGGATGACCCTGAGCTGTGTTCGTTCATCATGCCCGCGATTCTTGATCGTTCGCCCTTGATGGTGGCATTCTCCAGTGGTGGTACATCACCGGTGTTAACGCGCATGATGCGAGGAAAACTGGAAACAATCATTCCGCAAAACTATAGTCGACTGGCAGCCTTCGCCGAGCGATTCCGCGAGCTGGTCAAAACACGCGTAACGAATCCTGCCAAGCGGCGTATTTTCTGGGAGAGCGCACTGGATGGCGTGATCGCAGAAAAAGTGTTGACCGGAGACGAAGCCAGCGCAGAGACTATGCTGCATAAATTGCTGGACAGCGAAGACAATATTGAACATGGCGAAGTATATCTTGTCGGCGCTGGGCCGGGTGATCCGGACTTGCTTACTTTTCGAGCCTTGCGCCTGATGCAAAAGGCAGATGTGGTGGTATACGACAATCTAGTATCAAAACCCATTGTTGAAATGACACGAAGAGATGCAGAGCGAATTTTTGTCGGAAAAAAACGTAACGATCATACGTTACAACAAGAAGAGATAAACGAACTACTGGTTAGTCTAGCCAAAGAAGGAAAACGCGTAGTCCGCCTCAAAGGCGGTGACCCATTTATCTTTGGACGCGGTGGTGAAGAGATTGAAACACTTGCGGCTGAAGGCATTCCTTTCCAGGTTGTGCCGGGCATTACAGCAGCTTCCGGTGTGGCTTCTTATGCGGGCATTCCTTTGACTCATCGTGACCATGCACAGTCTTGCGTATTTGTGACTGGTCATCTTAAAGATGGCACGATGAATCTGGACTGGGAACAACTTGCGCGGCCAAAGCAAACAGTAGTGGTTTACATGGGATTGCACGGCTTGGGTACATTGTGTTCCGAACTTATTAAACACGGCATGCCGGATGCAACACCAATCGCACTGGTGCAACAAGGCACTACGCCGAACCAGCGTGTCATTACAGGCACATTGGCCACGTTGCCCGCCATAGCAGAACGTGAAAAACCGCAAGCACCTACGCTCATTATTGTCGGTGGTGTGGTGACGTTACGCGAAAAATTGGCATGGTTCCATCCGCACCCATGAAATTTGCAAGGGTAACACTCAGAGGAATGCTCAATGATCGGGAGCATTTCCATGAGTGAGATGCTAAGTCTTACCCGTGCAGCGAGATTAGTTGGTGTTGCACGAACTGAACTGCAAAAAAAAATACAAAGTGGCGAGATGATCTCTTACGATGGCATGATTAGCATTAATACTTTGCTAAGTTGCTATCCAAATGCTGAATTGGAAGATACCGCCGAATTTCAGCGGATAAGTCAAATCAAAGAACGTGCTTTTGGTAAAAGAATATTTGAGCGAATCTTGCCGGATGCGGAAATTTTGGCGGCGCGTATTGCAGAACTTGGCAAGACGCTCACGTTCAGTCAGGAACAGGTTAAGAAATTTAACGATCTTTTACAGAGATTGTGGAAAAAACTTGACGAGATAGAAACTCAATCC
>CAIRAO010000135.1 GCA_903876625.1 uncultured Gallionellaceae bacterium
AAATTATTTCAACCCCGCCAGCAGCCGCGCGATTGTGTCGTCAAACATCGTGAACAAATCGATCGCCTGCGCTGTTCCCCCAACGGTATAGGGTACTGTCACAGCATTGATATGCGCACGCTCTGCTATCCATTCCGATGGCCGTCCATCCTGATAGGCTGCGCGCATCACCATGCGTGCCGGATGTTGCTGCAAATCATTCAGCACTTTTCCCAGATAGGCAGCGCTGGGTTCCATACCGGGCTTGGGCTCCAGTTCAGCCACTTCTTTTAATCCCAACCAATTGTTCAGATAAGGAAAGCCCTTATGCTGCACGACGACTGCCACCCCTTTAAGCGGAGCGGCTTGTTTTTCCCATTTCGCAATCGCAGCACGCCATTGTTGATTGAACTTGGCATAATTCTGTTGATAGAGTTGCGAGCTGGCAGGATCAAGTTCGATCAGGCGCTTGCTGAGGGCTTCTGCAATTGGCAAGTAGTTGCGCGGATCGGTCTGGATATGCGGATTTCCGGCAGCGTGGACATCACCATCGGCACGGTCAAGTCGCGTCGGCACTTCTTGCATGGTGACATATTGCGCCGCCTCGAAATGGCCGCTGCTGCCAAGTTGTATGGCACTGTTGCCTGATTCTCGCAACACCACCGGCATCCAGCCAATTTCCAGTTCCGCGCCTGTACACACCAGCATTTGCGCGCTGCGCGCCTTGGCGATCAGGCTGGGACGCGCCTGCACCTGATGCGTGTCTTGCAGAGGACCGGTGGCAGTGTAGATGCTGACCTGATTTCCTGCGAGTAGTTGCGTGAGCGCAGCCCATTCCGGTTCGCAGGCGAACACGTTGAGTGCGGCGTAGGTGTTGCCGCTGATGAGTAGCAACAGAAGAACATAGAGAATTTTTTGCATGATTTTTCCTTGTTGGATTCGTGTATTAATACTGGTGCGCACCGTGCGCTCCCATAGTTACGATGTATTGCAGGAATAATTGGTTATCCGGCAACCCTTGCCGCGAGTTGTCGTGCGCCAGTTGCAAACGAATGCGGGTAAATTCGCTGGGGTTGTAATCCGCCATCCAGGTAATGCGTGATGGATTGAAGGCGTAATTACTGATGACACGGTTTGCAATAGTTGCACCCACGCTTGCGATACCCGAATCAAGCTGGTCATAGCGCAAGCCGGTGCGCCAATTCGGCATGAACTGGTAAACGCTTTGCAGGTACCAGCCGCTTTGCGTGACGGCGTAGCTGTCAGTAATGTTTTTGCCTACAGGGATAACGCCTGGAGCCGTGAAGTCATAAGTCAATAATCCGCTTTCCGTGCGGTGGAAATATTCCCCTTGTAGCTTGAGATAGCGTTCGCGGATATTGCCGTTGGGAGAGTATTTCCACACAAAATCCAAGCCGGCAGTATTGCTGTCGCCACTGAAACTATCGCTCACGCCGCCTGCTGTATTAAGCAAATCCGGCACACCAGTGCTAACCGCATTTTCGCGCTTTGTTTCATGCAGTGAAGCTCCGGCGCGCCAACTGTTTTCGATGCCGATATCGTCACCGACATGAGCAAACAAAACCTCTGCGCCTGAACCATTCTTCTGGTTATTCGTTCCCGGAAAGTCGAGTCCACGGCCTAGTTCGCCACCGATTTCGACGAACATATCGGTCGGCGCCAGCCATTTAAGTTGCACACCATCCTCACCCAACTGGTTGTTCCACAGTACGCGATACACCAATGGTTGATCGGCGAAATCCCAAGTGTGGGAATGTTGCTCGTTCAAATAACCCAGCCCTGAAAAGTAGCGCCCGAATTTAAGGTTGAAGCCATTTTCCAGCGCGCTGGTTTGCACGAAGCCATTCTCCACGCTGACACCGCCAGCGGCGGCGAGGGAGAATGTGGTGACACCGCGAAACTGTGGATCAATATTGGCTGCTATTCCAAGCTCCGATTCCCCCAGACTAAAGCCTTTCGTAAAGCCGGTATTGTTGGGAGGCGACATGGCGAAACCGGTTACCGGAATGGCCGCATCTTGCTGAAGTTGCCCGTAAGTGCCGGACAGAATTAATGCAATGGCAGGATTAAACGAACTCTCGCTGTTTGCCACAGAATGGCTTGTTTGCTGCGCCTCAGCATTCCTGCTGTTAGATTCAGCTTGCTGCAGACGCTGTTCCATTTGGGTGATGCGCTGCTCGTCACTTTCCTTCAATTGCTGGATTTGCTCGCGGACGGCGCGTGAATCCTCATCAGTTGCAGCATAAACAGATAATGGCGCAAATAGCGCCACACAGAGTGCGGTGTATTTAAACATGGTGATTCTCCAAGAAATATGACTATCCCTCGCCGCCGGCGAGGTAGTCGTTAAGCAATTCTTTGAAGTTGGACAGGTGGGCCACGTGCAGTAGCGGCAGGAACAGGAGTAAAACAGAATGCAATGGTGCTGTGCTGTATCGTTTCATCTGATACAACCAACGGGATGAAGTCATATGAGCCAACGCTGAGGGTACTGCCGAGATGCACGTAGTCGGCGCACATCTCGCAGGAGTCGGAATGCGGTGCTTGCTTGTCGTCCTGCTGCTTCAAATCTTTAAGATCATGGCGCAATGAGTGTGCAGCCCCGGCTTGCTGAGCAAACAGCAGGGCGAAGGCGAGTAGTAGCGGAAAGAAGATGGCGCGAGAAAGATTCATGATCATCGCCATCATAACATCTTTAAGCACCGGTAAAAATGACAACCAAGGCCACAAAAGGCTGAATTGCGTCTTTTTCCTACTGTTGTTCCTGATAAGGAAAAAGGCGCAATATGGCTAGTATGCCAATACCTGATGGAGGTTTGGCATGCAGCAGTTGATATCTGTGATTGGAAGCAAAGGAGGAACGGGCAAGACCAGCATTAGCCATATGCTGTGTCACGGCTTGGGTTTGCTTGGCAGACATTCCATTTCCATCCTGACAGATATCGAACGCGAACCACTATCACGCGTTGGTCGTCATTACATTACACTGGACGGTCGCTCTCCTGAAAAGTTGGACAAGATCCTCGAAAAACTAAAAAACATGCCGGATTGGTTAGGCGTTATTGATGGCGGTGGCAACCGCCCTGACATGGATCGCTACCTGTATGAATTAGGCGGTCTGGTCATTCTCCCTTTCCGCGATTCGCAGGAAGACATGCGCACGGTGTTACGCGATCTTGACCGATATCCCAATGCATTGGGAATTCCTTCGCAGTGGCCAACTAACTCATGGCAACAAATGGCTGCCGAACGCACGCTGGACGAAGTCATGCAAACGTACCGCCCTCGCCTGCTCGATCCTGTCTATTCGGTCAGTTCAAGCAAATTGCTGCTTCAAACCGAGGCTCCAAGCCACCTTCCTAACATGCTCAACAACGTAAGCCGAAGCCTTGCGCGCCAAGTACTTGACCGGTTAGGATTGCCCTACACTCCAGATGGAGATGATTCCGGAATCACCAATTAACTCTCTGGTTATTAGTATATTTCTCTAACGTCATAACAAAAAGCCCGCCACTTTCGTGGCGGGCTTTTCTGCAACAACTCAACCGGAGATTAACCCGCCTGGATGTTGGAAGCTTGCTTACCCTTAGGACCTTGAACAACTTCAAAGGTCACTTTCTGACCTTCTTTGAGCGACTTGAAACCGCTCATGTTGATCGCAGAGAAATGCGCGAAAAGATCTTCGCTGCCATCATCAGGAGTAATAAAACCAAAACCCTTTGCATCATTGAACCACTTTACTGTACCGTTTGCCATGTTAAAACTTCCTTACTAAAAAACCGGGTGGATTCCCGTCAAACTGTTTGAATTCCAAGACCGCACATGGCGAAACCAGTACTGCAGATACTTATGATTCAAACACCCACG
>CAIRAO010000136.1 GCA_903876625.1 uncultured Gallionellaceae bacterium
GATAAAAGTAGAATTGCCACTGGTTGTTCCGGTAAATTTCTCAGGATGTGTAGCCGAGACAGAATCATTCCCGTAATTAACTGTGGCATTTATTGAAAATGGGGAGTCTGAAAAACTATGGTTATATAGTGCCCCTATCGTAGCAAAATTTCTTTCCTTATCTTCCCTTGGTTGAATCCCAGAGTTGTAAGGAGGCGGATTTTGGTCCCAAGAGTCATTAAGTTGTTTCAGTCCGATAGTAGCAGCAAAATTATTGGTAACCATATAGCCAATATTAAATGAATTTTGCCTGTGTGCAATAAACCCTCCTTGAGTGTCAGAAGTGTATTTAGCCCCCTGCGCACTCGGATTTGACGAAATATTAAAAAATACATCCTTGTAACCAATATTCAGAGAAATCATTGGGTACGTAGCCGTTCTGGGGTTTCCATCTCCTGTCATTGTTGTCATCCAAGGCCTATAACCAACCGACCCCCAAAAACCGCGTTGGTTATCAGACTCAGGTTCAGCCTTATTGGGGGTATCTAACGGTTCATCATCATTCTTTCTTTCCAACGCCTTTTTAAGTTTTGCGTTTTCAGCTTTAAGACGCTTAACTTCTTCTGGGCTTACAGTTGAATCGTCTGCAAAAGTTCTAGCACTAAAGCAAGCTCCCAAAATACCAAGCAAAGCAATTCCCAACATCCCCTTTGAATTCATTTCAATCCCTTTCACATAATTATTAAATTTCCAATTCAACTAAAAATTCGGTGTAGCAGCTCTTCTCGGTTTCACAACTTCCTGTTGTGGTTTTGGTAATTCAGCTATCTTCGCTTGAATCTTACTTAACTCTTTCAGCTTCTTTACTACCTTATACGCACTACAGTATTCACACGGCATTGAATTTGAATAAACCACCAGATTGTCGAAAATATTCTGGATGCTGAGCGCGAGGAAATATCCATCTTCTCGTTTGGTTACGTTTGCAGTAGCAATGAACTCCGTTTGAAATGCTTCGGCAATGTTTTGCATACATCTTGTCTCATCGCATTCTTTATGTGCCATATTGCGAGATTCTTTTAAGAATATTTCTCTTGCCTTTTTGGAAACAATTTCACCAGCAAATACTTCATATTTTTCCTGCAACCCTTCAACCAAAGCGGTTTCCATTGCACCCTGCAATTGCCTGTCTTCTTCATCCAATCGCAGAGGCATCAGAACAAGGCGCTCTTTTGATTCTTTGATTGCTATTGAATCATTGCTGATGGGTGAATTATTGGCCGCAATTGAAACTAGGGGGGGTGCATTTAATGTGTTATTGACAAGTTCTTTAAGTTTGTCGACTACTTGATAGGCACTGCAATCCTGGCACGGAAATGAACGTGAAAGAATGACTTTGTTACTTAAAATGTTTTGAATGCTGAGAGCCACAAAATAACCATCTTCTTGTTTGGTAACATTGGCGGTCGCAATTAGCTCTGAGTTAAAAGCTTGCGCAATTCCTTGCATACACCGAACTTCATCACATTCGGTTTTGCCGGCAGCATGTGACTCTTTGAGGAATATCTCATGAGCTTTCTTCTCCACTTGTGAGCCAAAGTAAACGTTGTATTTTTCTTGCAATCCTTGAACCAGTGCAGTATTCATCGCTCCAAGGAGTTTGGTATCGGCTTCGGAAACACGAAGCGGCATGAGAACAAGATTTTCTTTGGCAACTTGGATTGCATGAGATTGAAGCGGAATTAATACAAGCCAGACTGCCGAGATGACAGTTAAGAACAGACTTGGCAGCTTTGATTTGCTCATGTCTGTTTCTAAGGAAGAAGAGGGATAGGCTCAGCAAAGACACACTCTGGCAACCCATTGATCGGCCTGAATTGATTTATAACCTGCGAGCTATCCATCGGATAGTTCGTGATTGCAGATTGTTTGGAATAAGTTCCCGGAAAAGGAACTTTTTGTAGATGCGGTCTACCTAATGCTTGCTTGCTTGCTTGCTTGCTTGCTTGCTTGAGCGGTGCGGCTCATGTTGAACATGCTTTCCCCTTTGAATAGCTGTACGACCAACGCTCTTCCCTGCTGTGCGGAAATTTTTACTTGCACCAGTCCTACTCTGGGAAATTCGCGTAATGCCTCTCACCGTGCATGCGGTGAAATGTGCGGGTAACGTATTTGCAAGTGGGTGAACTTTAAATAAATTCTGCTTTGATTGTCAAGTTGTTGCTGTAGCAGCTTATTTCAGTACGCCGCAATACTGACTTCATACAACCCGCCTATGACAGTATATTCATCCTCACCTTGTAGCATACCCGGCAGTAAGCGAGTATGAAAAAATATTTTGGCAAGCGGCACCCGCGCAGTGAGGAGATAGTCACCAAATTCATCGGCCCGCTCACGGTTAGCCGTGAACGAGCTCAGATTATTAAACAGCACGACACGACGTTTGCTATCTAATGTCGCCAAGGTTTCATAGTCGTCTATACGATTCACGCCACGATACAAAACAAGATGAACCGTATCGGAATGTTGTTTTGCAAATTCGTATTGGCAATAGGAGTAGAGCAAGTCGAACTGCGCTTCAACCGCATTGGTGCCATACAATGCGGCAGCACGCATTTCCAGATACCGACGATATGCAGTTCCGGAAAAGTCACGTATCGGCCCGGCATGATGTCTTGGCAGCAATCCAAAACGAGACTCCACCCATCCTTTGAGAGCAGCTCCTTCTTTTCCATTGGCATCAAAGCCCCAGCCACGCAGCATGCGTAAATAATCAACCTTGTGGCGATCATTCTTCGCCACTGGAGAATAGCCAGCTTGTTCAGGCTGATCGAGATAGAACGAGGCATTCATGTGCAAAGAAAAAGCCTGGGCACGTTCAATGGCATCATCGATGTCATTGAGCAACGAAAAAAATCCCTGATGAAATTGAGCCACGCCATCTAGTACAAGTGCGACAGGTGAATCTTGAAAAGTAAGGCCACCCAAGATCGTCGCAGGCAAGTTGCACCGGTTGATCGGCAAGCGAACGTCGCGTGGAAGAATCAATGTTGGACTTGTAGTCACTGCTACAAAGCGATCTGTTTTGTTGTGTTCCACATCCGCCAATGCATTTTTTGCTGAAATATATTTTTATTTAATTTCATACGGTTGGCTTTTATTTATGTGTGTGGCACGGAGATTGCGATGGTGGTGGTGCGAGCAACAGTTATTCAATCGCAACTTTAATCTGAAACTCATAGGAGACTATCATGGCTCTGCGTCAATGCGCAATTTATGGGAAGGGTGGTATCGGTAAATCGACTACTACCCAGAACCTGGTGGCAGCTCTTGCCGAAATGGGCAAAAAAGTAATGATCGTTGGCTGCGATCCGAAGGCTGACTCAACACGTTTGATTCTGCACTCGAAGGCACAAAACTCGGTGATGGAACTGGCTGCTGAAGCCGGTAGCGTCGAGGATCTCGAACTGGAAGACGTTCTGTCCGTCGGTTACGGCGGTATCAAGTGCGTTGAATCCGGTGGACCGGAGCCCGGTGTTGGATGTGCCGGCCGCGGTGTGATTACCGCCATCAACTTCCTCGAAGAAGAAGGCGCGTATGACGACGAACTCGACTTCGTATTCTACGATGTGTTGGGTGACGTTGTGTGCGGTGGCTTCGCGATGCCAATTCGTGAAAATAAAGCGCAAGAGATCTACATCGTTTGCTCCGGCGAAATGATGGCGATGTATGCGGCCAACAACATTGCCAAGGGTATTGTGAAGTATGCGAACTCCGGTAGCGTGCGCCTGGCAGGTTTGATCTGCAACAGCCGTAACACTGATCGTGAAGACGAACTCATCATGGCGTTGGCTGCGCAACTTGGTACACAAATGATTCATTTCATTCCACGTGCTAACGCTGTACAACACGCCGAGATCCGTCGTATGACCGTGATCGAATACGATCCAACTCATAAGCAAGCAGATGAGTATCGTCAACTGGCGAAGAAGATCGTGGAAAACAAGAAGTTTGTGATTCCGACTCCGATCACGATGGACGAACTCGAAGCCTTGTTGATGGAATTCGGCATTATGGAAGCTGAAGACGAAACGATCATCGGTAAGAAAGCGGCTGAACTTCCTGTGGCTGCGTAATAAAAGGTATTAAGGGAGACGGGTTGTCGGTGGCAACTCGTCACTCTTGAGAAATTGAAACTCTGACGGACTCCACAAATTGGTGGGTCAATAAAGGAGAATGAAATGTCTGCATTAACACGCGAAGAATCCGAAGCACTGATTCAAGAAGTGCTTGAGGTTTATCCTGAGAAAGCTAAAAAAGATCGCGAGAAACACCTTGCGGTTAACGATCAAACTATCGAACAGTCCAAGAAGTGCATCACTTCAAACCGCAAATCCTTACCGGGTGTGATGACGATCCGCGGCTGCGCTTACGCCGGTTCCAAGGGCGTGGTGTGGGGCCCGATCAAGGACATGATCCATATTTCGCACGGCCCGGTTGGCTGTGGTCAATATTCCCGTGCGGGACGTCGTAATTACTACGTTGGAACCACCGGAATTAATGTGTTCGGCACGATGAACTTTACTTCCGACTTTCAGGAAAAAGATATTGTGTTCGGCGGCGACAAAAAGCTAGCCAAATTGATCACCGAAATCGAATTACTGTTTCCGTTGAACAAAGGTATCTCTGTTCAATCCGAGTGCCCGATCGGACTGATTGGTGACGACATCGAAGCGGTTTCCAAGAAAGCGGCAAAAGAGCTCGACAAACCAGTCGTTCCTGTGCGCTGCGAAGGTTTCCGTGGCGTTTCACAATCGCTTGGTCACCATATCGCCAATGACGCGATTCGTGACTGGGTTCTACCCCGCCGAGACGGCAAGGCATTTGAAGGTACACCTTACGATGTTGCTGTGATCGGCGATTACAACATCGGTGGTGACGCCTGGTCTTCACGTATCTTGCTGGAAGAAATGGGTCTGCGCGTTGTTGCGCAATGGTCCGGTGACGGCACCATCGCGGAGATGGAAAAGACGCCGTATGTCAAAGTAAACTTGATTCATTGCTACCGCTCGATGAACTACATCGCGCGTCACATGGAAGAAAAGTACAACATTCCCTGGATGGAATACAACTTCTTCGGCCCGACAAAAGTGGCTGAATCGTTGCGTGCCATTGCTGCGAAGTTTGATGACAAGATCAAAGAAGGTGCCGAGCGCGTCATCGCCAAGTATCAACCTTTGATGCAAGCGGTGATCGACAAGTACAAGCCACGTCTGCAAGGCAAGCGTGTCATGTTGTACGTGGGTGGACTGCGTCCGCGTCATGTGATCGGTGCGTATGAAGATCTGGGTATGGAAGTGGTTGGTACAGGCTATGAATTCGGTCACAACGACGACTATGATCGCACGATCAAGGATATGGGCAACGCCACTCTGCTTTATGACGATGTAACCGGCTTTGAGTTCGAAGAGTTCGTCAAGCGTGTCAAGCCTGATCTGGTTGGGTCAGGCATCAAAGAAAAGTACATCTTCCAAAAGATGGGTGTGCCTTTCCGCCAAATGCACTCTTGGGACTATTCCGGTCCGTACCACGGTTATGACGGCTTTGCCATTTTCGCCCGTGACATGGACATGACTTTGAACAACCCCTGCTGGGGCAAGATGATTGCACCATGGTTGAAGAAGGAAGTTCCTTTAGAAGAAAAGAAGGCTGCGTAAGCAATACGGGGGCGATGTTTTATCGCATCGCCCATCAATCAATCTATGCCGGCATCTGCATATTGGCAGTGCGGCTAAGGAGATAAAAATGCAACAAGCTGATGACATCAAACCTTGTTTTCCATTGTTCCGTCAGGACGAATACAAGGAAACACTGGCCAACAAACAGGATAATTTCGAAGAACGCCACGAAGCTGCCAAAATTCAAGACACCTTCACTTGGACGACCACGATGGAATATCGTGAACTGAATTTCAAGCGTGAAGCGCTGACCGTGAATCCGGCCAAAGCCTGCCAACCTTTGGGCGCTGTATTGTGCGCACTAGGATTTGAGAAGACCATGCCTTACGTTCACGGTTCGCAAGGTTGTGTGTCGTACTTCCGCACTTACTTCAACCGTCATTTCCGTGAACCTATTTCCTGTGTTTCCGATTCCATGACCGAAGATGCAGCCGTGTTCGGCGGGCAGAAAAATATGATTGATGGCCTGGAAAATGCAATCGCGATTTACAAGCCGGAAATGATTGCCGTGTCGACCACCTGTATGGCCGAAGTAATTGGCGATGACTTGAATGCCTTTATCTTGAACACCAAAAAAGCGGGCAATATCCCTAACGATTTTCCGACACCCTTCGCGCACACTCCGTCGTTCGTGGGTTCGCATGTGACCGGTTGGGACAACATGTTTGAAGGCATCATGGGTAACCTTACCCGTAACAGTATGGACGACAAAGTGGTCGGTAAGAACGGCAAGATCAATATCGTTCCGGGTTTTGAGACTTACCTTGGCAACTACCGTGTGATCCATCGTATGTTGAATGACATGGGCGTTGAACACACCATGCTGTGCGATCCGACCGAAGTACTGGATACGCCTGCGGACGGCCAGTTCCGCATGTATGCCGGTGGCACGACGCAAAACGAAGTGAAGGATGCGCCTAACGCAATCAACACATTCTTGTTGCAACCGATGCAACTCGAAAAGACCAGAAAATATGTCGAAGGTACCTGGAAACATGAAGTGCCCAAGATGAATATTCCGATGGGTCTGGAGTGGACAGACGAATGGCTGATGAAGGTTTCCGAAGTGACCGGCAAGCCTATCCCCGCGTCTTTGGTTAAGGAACGCGGTCGTTTTGTTGACATGTTGACTGACAGCCACACCTGGTTACACGGCAAAAAGATAAGCCTGTACGGTGACCCTGACTTTGTCTTCGGCATGACCAAGTTTCTTACAGAATTGGGCATCGAGCCATTGCATGTGCTGTGCAACAACGGCAGCAAAAAGTGGACTAAGGCCATGGAAAAGATGCTGGCCGAGACACCTTACGGGAAAAATACCCAGCTGTTCGCCGGTGCTGACTTGTGGCACTTCCGTTCACTCGTGTTGACCGAGAAGCCTGACTTCATGATCGGTAACTCTTATGCAAAATTTATCCAACGTGACACGTTGCATAAAGGCAAAGAGTTCGAAGTGCCACTGATCCGTATCGGTTTCCCGATCTTCGACCGTCACCACTTGCATCGCTCGACAACACTGGGTTATGAAGGTGCCATGCAGATGCTTACCACGCTTACCAATGCTGTATTGGAACGCTTGGATGAAGAGACTCGAGGTATGGGGACGACGGACTTCAACCACGATCTAGTGCGCTAATGCGGCGATGAGCCTACTGCGCGATCCGATGGCGGCGTTGGGCGGTACTCGGAATCCTCACGTACTCAGTGTACGTTCCGGTTCCTCCGTTCCGTCCGTCTTGCCCTCGAATCGCTCATGACGGCTCCTCACTCGCATTTTAGTGGGTGAATTTGAAAGGAAGCAGTAATGGCAAACATCATGATCCAGCGTGGCAGCAAGGGCGAGTACGTGTTTTATCTGCCCAAGCGCGACCTTGAAGACGGCATCGTTTCAATGGAGTTCGATACTCCGGAAAAATGGGGCGGTGAGATCAGGCTTAACAATGGCGGCTCGTATTACATCGATCCGCAGCCGGCACCTGCCAGACTGCCAATTTCTCTGCGTGCAAAGCGATTGGATGCGGCTGAATAAAAACTTGTGAAGGGTTAAGGGAAACGAGGGAAGGGTAAAACCAGACCACTTTCCGTTTAATGACGAAAGGAAATATTATGGCAATGAAAATTATTGCAGATTTGTGCACCTCTTGTGGTGATTGCGAACCCGAATGTCCAACGGCTTCCATCAGCGTAAAAAAGGGCTTGTACATTATCAATGCAAGTGAATGTACAGAGTGTGAAGGTGAATATGACAAGCCTCAATGCGTTAAAGTTTGTCCGATCAAAGGTTGCATAATACAAATAGCGGCTTAACTCTCGTCATTCCGGCGTAGGCCGGAATCCGATTGCTTAAAAAATCCCCGCAAGCGGGACAACACGGTGGCTCAGTCCGCTAAGTGGGATTTCTACTCTTGCTGGATTCCGGCCTACACCGGAATGACGATCTAACGAATTTTTTTAATTCACATAGGGGCAACTATGACTACCACCACCGTCATCACTAAAACTGCCGCACTGCGTATAGCTCTGGCTGCGCGTGTTCTCGACAACGTAAATGCGGGAGCGTTTGTGGCCAAGCTGGGCGAACAGATCGGTCTGCCAATCAACGAAGAGAAACTCGCCAAGGTGACTGTGGCTGATATCAAGCTCATTCTTTCCGGAGAAGAAACTGTTGATCCGGACGTGGATAATGCCTCAATCAAGTTGGCAGTGCGCCATTTGTGGGGTGTTTCAGATGAAGACGAAACTTTGTCGAAACCAGCTGCATATGCGGATGGTGATATGCCGGGCAGTTTGCGTGTTGCAGTGGCTTCCAATACCGAAGAAAATCTTGATGGACACTTTGGTTCGTGTCCGCGCTTTCTCATTTATCAAGTTGGGCCCGAAGAAATTCGACTCATTGAAATACGTTCTACCGCGATCACGGATGACGCCGATGATAAAAACGTCGCGCGTGCCAATCTCATCAAAGATTGCCAAATCGTTTATGTGCAATCAATTGGCGGGCCTGCAGCAGCTAAGGCAGTACGTGCCAACATCCATCCGGTAAAAGCACCTGAAGGTGGCAAAGCAAATATCGCCTTGCAGCGTTTGCAAGCGGTGTTGGATGCACCACCTCCCTGGCTGGCTAAAATATTAGGCGTAAAAGCCAAATCATTAAGCCGCTTCGCCGAGGCAGAAGAAGAGTAGGCTGATTCTCATGATCGTCCACGAGACTCTTGAACGCATCGCCACAACCGCGGCATCCTTCGGGGAGCTAAACGAAAACGCAATGGTTGCGTTGAAGCAAGCCTGGCCTGATTTGCGTTTTACTTTTTGCAATGACGATGACATGCCTGCGCGCTTGCCTCCTGCAGTGAAGCGAGAAACATTCAATTTATATTTGGTTGGTGGCAGTGAACATTGCATCAGCCTGACAGATGATCCCCTGCAAGCGATTGGCGTGGTACTGGCTGAGGTGGATGGCGCATAGGCTGTAATAATTCTGTCTTGATCTGACAATAAATCTCACTTTTTTAAACTTAGAAAATTGCTAGCAATTGACGTTGCTAATACATCCTTTGCTTTAGATGTTATCCGCCTTCAGTTGGGTGAAAGGGTGTTGTTATCTTGTGTCAAAAATATAATGAAAGCGTCTAAACTTTCTTGAAGAAAGCAGCGATATGTCATTGCAACATAAGCCAAAATCGCTGATAAGTAAATATGCCGTTAAGCCTAGATGCAATTCAGAAAGTAATATTCAGTGGTACTTTGATGCGCAGTTGTGTTTTTGGCACGGTCCCGAACTTCATCGCGTCAAACAGCCTGTCAGATGAAGCACTCCACGAACTCACCTTAAAGGCCGATTTCGCCGTTTCCTCATTCTATCCTGTGTGAGTCTCTTCATGAAACATGAGCAGCCTTTAGAAATTTTGATTATTTTTGTAATCGAAGGTCTATGTCAATTTTCTAAAACGCTCACACCTAAACTTAACCCGACCTTGATCTTTGCGAATTCGATGCCTGAGTCGGGACTTGGTGCAGAGCTGTTATCAAGAATGATCGGGTTCTCGCAATTTCCTATTTTCTGATTCATTTCACAAACGATTCTTTGAAACATTCTTCAACATGCGCGTCAACACACAAGACGACCTTTCGATCAAGCTTTCCCGCATCTACCATCTCATTTAATATTTCCATAATTTCCTCAACGGTCATGGAATCCCGGTATGGACGTTTTTGCGCTAGCGCTTGGAACACGTCTGCAACTGCAATGATTCTCGCCTCCAGAGAAATTCCCCCTCCTTCCAAGTGATAAGGATACCCACTTCCGTCGACACGTTCATGATGCTGCGAAGCCCAGGTACTGATCTTTTCAAGTCCGTGAATATTTTTCAGTATGGAATAAGTATCAAAGCTATGGCGCTGGATATGCGTGTATTCTTCAGGACTGAGTTTGCTAGGCTTGTCCAGTAATTCATCTGGCTGTCTAAGCTTACCTATGTCATGTAACAAACCTGCCAATTCCAGCATTTCACAACTTTCTTCAGAAAGCTCGAAAAGCGAACCAATGAAGCGAGCCAATTGGGCCACACCATCAGAGTGTGACTTGGTAAAGGTACTTTTTGCATCGACGATATATGAAAATATCCTGACAATACTTCGCAGATCCTGAAAATCCATTTCCATCGTCTTTGTTTCTGCAAGCCAAGTAGAGACATAGCCATTTACGTGTTCGTTTTCAAGTGACAGCCAGAAAGCTTCTGATTTTGACAAGTCAATAAAAGCATCGACTAACTCAGCGCAGAACCAATCGCCGCGTTTATCCATGATTTTCTTTCGGATGGATTCTCTTCCGAGCAACAGATTAGATTGATCAACCAGAAACTCCAAACAGAGTACATCGACACGGTCAACCAGGTAGATGCAATTTGCATTGAGTTTTATTTCCTGTGGCAAATCCATGTTCTGAAGATTTGACCAGTGCGTATGGTGGTAAAGAACTATCGGGGCAAGTTGCGCCATCAGCGGACAAGTAATCAGTAGCTCTGAACCAAGCAAACAATGTTCATTTTCATTTTCCCAGGCAAATTGTGCCAATCGCTTGTGAACAGAAGTTTTGGATACGCCGCAGTCATGTAAAATCGCAGCCTGGAACAAATTGTCAATTTGCTGATGCGACCATCCTAGATGTTTTCCACATTCCGCAGCCATATAAGCCACGCGTTTCCCATGATGGATATGCGTCACACCAACCAAATCCAGCGCATCAGATAACGAAAAGATTGCTTCGTGTAGATTGATGTTGAATTTTGACATTAGTTTGTTTTCAGAAGGAAAGACTTTGTTAAAACATGGAATAAGCCATATGCTATTACTTTGGTTTGAAAATTAATATTGATGTACATTCAGTTCTAATTTTGAACTCTTCACTGAAACAACCGAATTCTTTCATCTTCTTGCACGGAGCCAATCTACATCGTATCAAATAGCATGCCTGAAAACAGCCCCTCACGAAAATTCACTTTTGGTGGACCGCGGAAGTCTACTCTTACTTTTTAACTTCCGCAAAACAGTCACACGCGACGCCCTAAAGGAAAAAATTAAGAGCCAGCGTGGGATGTGCTACTCAACATCACTGTGTCCTACAAAGTTTCCCAACTAAAATAAATATCCTAATTGCCAGTTAGATATTTGAAACCAACAGTTCCAACGGCGCAGTGGAATTCGTTATAGCCTAAAGGTTGTAATGGACGCACTAAAATGTCATAAATGCCACAAATTTATTTGGCTGTTTCATTTCTTTGAAAAATCATAGCATCTCCCAAATCAACTGTTGGTGGAGTTCTTGGCGCCTTCCTAATATTCTGGCACTAGTTTTGCTCATCGTTATGTCGTCACGGGTTATAACGAACAAGGTTGTCATGTCGGATTTGAGTTCTGTGAAGAAAACGAAAAATGTATCGGGTGTTGTCTCTAAATTAAAAATAGCCAATGGCCGGCGCTGGGATCATCTTGAATTGCTTGATCGCATCGACGCATCGGGTTCAATAACCGCAGCAGCCACTGCCATGGGCATGAGCTATAAAGCGGCATGGGAAGCAGTGGAAAGTATCGATAATCTTTCCGAGTATCCGCTGGTTGAGCGAAAAACAGGTGGATCAAAAGGGGGAGGAACGATACTCACTACTTATGGTCGAAGAGTGGCGGGAGCGTATCGGCGTCTGGAACAGGAACGAGAGCAGGTGCTCAAAAAACTGGCTCAGGTGATGGATGACTTCGATGAGTATTATCATTTAATCAGGAGATTTGACATGAAAACAAGTGCACGTAATCAGTTTTTAGGAAAAGTAAAAAGTATCAAGATGGGCGCGATCAATGCGGAAGTGGTGCTGGATATCGGTGGTGGTGATTCTCTGGCTGCTGTCATCACCAACGAAAGTGTAAGTCACCTTGATTTAAAAATTGGCGCGGATGCTTATGCGTTGATCAAAGCACCGTGGGTGATCGTGACGACTTCAGAAGGCTTCAAGACCAGTGCCCGAAATGAGTTGCACGGAAAAGTAACGCGCTGCCAGGAAGGGGCAATTAATGGCGAAGTCATCATTGAATTGGCGGGCGGCAAATTTGTGTCTGCGATTGTGACGAATGACAGTATTAAATCGCTAGGGCTTAAAGAGGGTGTAAAGGCATGTGCGTTAATTAAAGCTTCACACGTTATTTTGGCCGTAAATTCTTAAGGAATAATCATGAAGTTGCATCAATTTAATTTGTGTTCGGTTGCGGTTGCGATGTTATTTGCAACAATTGCATGCTCGGTGAATGCGGGTGAAGTGAACGCAGCTGTAGCAGCAAATTTCACAGCACCCGTACAGCAGATTGCAGCACTGTTCGAAAAAGAAACGGGAAATACAGTGAAGCTCAGTTTTGGTTCCACGGGCAAATTCTATTCACAAATTAAAGAAGGTGCGCCTTTTGATGTATTGTTAGCGGCTGATGAAAAAACGCCGAAATTGATGGAGCAGGAAAATTTGGCGGTTGTCAATTCCCGCTTTGTCTATGCGATCGGAAAACTGGTTTTATGGAGTGCCAAAGCAGGATATGTTGACGACAAAGGGGCTGTTTTAACAGATGGAAGTTATATCAAATTGTCCTACTCCGATCCCAAGCTGGCACCTTATGGTTTGGCGGCTCAAGAGACGTTGCAAAAACTGAATCTGTGGGACAAAGTGCAAAGCAAATTAGTAACGGGAGATAGTATTACTCAGGCCTATCAATTTGCCGCAACAGGAAATGCCGAGTTGGCTTTCATTGCATTGTCGCAAATTACCAAAGAGGGCAAGGTTACTGAGGGTTCGTGGTGGCCCGTTCCTGCGGATTTGTATTCTCCCATCAAACAATCCGCGGTGCAGTTGTCTTCTGCAAAAGATAAAGCGGCAGCTCAAGCTTTTCTTACATATTTGAAAAGTGAAAAGGCGCTAGCGATCATTCGGAGCTTTGGCTACGGTTTGCCTTGACGAGATCAACATACTCCCAATATGCGTCCTCAACAAACGATCTCTTCTGACAAGGTTGAAACCACTTTTGCAACTGAAAATGACCTGCCTCAACTGGTAGAGTTGTTGTCTGAATTATTTTCAATAGAAAAAGACTTCATTCCAAATCGGGAAAAGCAACTGCAAGGCTTGCGCTTGATACTTAATTTTCCGGATTTAGGTAGGCTTTTTGTAATGCGTGTTGGTGAAAAACCGGTCGGTATGGCGAACGCTCTGATTACCGCGAGTACTGCTGAAGGTGACCTTGTGCTGTTGTTGGAAGATGTGATCTTAAGCAGAGAGTATCGAGGTAGAGGACTCGGCAGGCGCTTGGTTGAGCATGTGCTGAAATGGGCGCGGGAAAATGGTTTGGCACGGGTAACTTTGATGACAGATCAGGATAATCAAGCGGCTCTCGATTTTTACCACAAACTGGGCTTCGAGCTATCCAACATGAAAGTGCTTCGAAAAAAAATGTAGTTGATGATTAAGCGGACTAAATGAACCCTCCAGAATTGTTACAAATCCTACAATCATTATTCACCTGCATTCCCAATAATAACTATATACCTTATTTATTATTGACTTCCGCTTATGTATGTCAAACTGGCACGGTGGTTGCTCATATCTAGACCTGACTTACTGCGGAGTGATGCTTGAAAGTATTAAATATGTCGAAATGTCATGACGAGGCGTCGTCTTTGGCCGAGGCTAAGCTCGTAGATTGCTCTGTCTGTAAGTATCGTGCTTTATTGGCGGAAAATAAATGTGTACTTGGAGACATTTGTGTAGCAGCTCAAAGCGGGCGGCAGATTGACCGATTTTTTAAACGAAATCCACAGGTTGCTCCAAACTACTTGTGCGATGGATTCTGGGAGAGACGTGCTATTGCATCGCGTTATGCCCCACTCGATATGATTCGAAATAAACCGCTGGATCGGGACGAGGTTGTGCGCCGCGTGGTGGCAAGCCGCTTGCCAATTGATGAATTAGATGATTACTTACATGACACGGATCGTGAAGTTCGGATGATGGTGGCTGAGCGAATTGCACCGGAAAGATTAATTGCTTTGCTGAGCGATGAGGATTATTTGGTGCGCCTGCAGGTGGCGAAGCGCTTGCCTTTTGGTCAACTACGCCGCATGGCGCATGATACTGATCGTGAAGTGCGCAAGGAAGTAGCCAGACGTATGCCACCTTTTGCCCTTAGCTTATTGGCAAAAGACGAAGATGCTGAAGTGCGTCGTATTGTTGTGTCACGAATGTTGCCGGGAGATGCGGTAAAAATGCTGGGAGACTTTGATTGGGTTGTGCGTTTGGAAGCCGCTCAACTGGCTCCGGTAGAATCTATTGCCGAGTTGGTAGATGATGTAGAACCATATGTGCGAGCCGTAGTAAGGCAACGTCTTAACGATTTTTTGGTTGAGGATAATTAATGAGTATCTATACGCTTGCCGACGCTGCACTGCGTAATTTGAGTAACGAGATAGAAGCCACTCCTCCGCGTCCACATCATAGTGCATTACTTGAAATCGCAAATCGCTTGCGCGCGGGCTGGATTTTTAAATATGCCCTGAATCGCGGCGGCTGGTATCGTCCGGGAGGAGTCATCACCGTTGATGGTAAACGCATTACGGATAATCTCGAAGCTTGGGCCAACTCTGAACTTGAGGCATGCGACGGTGACATCAATGAATTTATTGAACGCTATGCTGACAGAAATTTGTTAGTAACCCGTCATTCGGGTCGTACTCACTATTTTGTCGCAGCTTACGGTCCTGCACCGACAGATTTTTTACAACTGGAGGTCGAAGAATTGCAGGAGGTTTTGGATCGCAAATTACTTGATGAAGATGTTTCGCCTGAAGACATTCAGGGAGTAATCGATCCATTAAATCCGGGTGAGTTGGACGCTCAGGTGGTTGGTGTACCTTACTATCGTTTTCGCCGATTGATCGACATGAATCAGGCAATTGCCAGATCGTCTTCATCGGATTCACTCAGAGCCGGATTGCGGCGTTTACTCACTGAATGGTCTCAAAGCAGTGCCGCTTTGAGCGGACATTTCTGCGACCATTGGATAATTGCAATCCGCGAACATCAGGACCGTTATCGCAATTCTGTAATGTCTGTCGCGCTGGTGTCTCGACATACCCGCGAACTTAAGTTGTTTCAGTGGAACACTGAGCTTGCCGGTGTAGATATGGCCGCACAGTTGCAGGCGCTTGACCGTGCTGCCGGTTATTCGGCTGCCTGGTATTTTCATCTGGTGGCAGGAACGATCACCCCGCCTAAAGTAGCTTACCAGACGTCACGTGATTTAGACGAGGGATTTAGTTATTTGCCCGATACTGATGCCGTGTTGCTACGAGGGTGGGTTGAAGCACCCTATTCGGTATGATCTAAAAAAGCAGCCACAGAAAACACAGAGGATATCAAACGGTAGTAACGAGAGCACTATTCTCCGGCCGGATTAGACCTCGAAATAGTGTTGTTCCTTTTTTCTCTCTGTGAACTCTGGGGCTCGAATTAAGGTTTTTCGGTTTAACTATTTTCAGAACATATGCTGGCCGCCGTTAATGGCTATATTTGCACCCGTAACGAAAGCGGCTTCATCCGAGGAAAGATAAGCTACCAGACCGGCAATTTCGTTCGGCTTGCCCAAACGAGACTGAGGGATCAACGGCAATATCTTGCTGTCCAGAACATCTTGAGGAATCGCCATCACCATTTTGGTTCCGATATAACCGGGAGAAATGGTATTTACAGTAACCCCTTTTTTAGCAACCTCCAGAGCCAGCGATTTGGTAAAGCCGTGCATGCCGGCTTTTGCAGCAGCGTAGTTGGTTTGTCCGAACGCGCCTTTCTGGCCGTTAACCGATGAAATGTTGATAACACGTCCCCAGCCACGTTCTGTCATACCATCCATCACTTGCTTGGTCATGTTGAATGTTGAATCGAGATTGGTGTGGATCACCGCATCCCAGTCCGCTTTGGTCATTTTTTTGAATGTCATGTCGCGAGTAATACCGGCATTGTTTACCAGCACATCGACCGGACCAATTTCTTTTAACACCTGCGCGACACATGTCGCACATGAGTCATAGTCGGCAACATCGCACGGGTAAGCTTTGAAGCCGTAACCATCGTTATGCATTGTTCTGATCCAATCATCCACCTTGGTATTGCTCGGGCTGTATGTAGTAACCACTTTATAGCCAAGTTCCGAAAGCTTGATGCAAATAGCTTCGCCGAGGCCGCCCATTCCGCCAGTTACCAATGCAACTCGTGACATTTTATTTCTCCTCTATGTAATTTTTAGAAATCGGGGAAGCACAGCATGACTGAACACATCTCCCCAAAGTGTGCCAGTTTTATTTTGGACAATTCTGGCTCATTTTTAATGACAGGTGAGTGGCTGTCAACAAAATATTGCATTCCTGTATTTCAAGTGGGTTAAATCAGTCTTAAATGTTTGAGTTATTGTGCAATTTAGAACACAAAATCAACTACTGCAGAGACTGTGTAAAAAGTATCTCCATAAAGCAGTACATTTGACGGCACGTTAATTAGAAATCCATTAGATTGATCACTTAGCATTATTTGATCAAATTGAAATTTGAAATCGTAATTTTTCATAAAATCCCATCTCACACCCAAGCTATCTGTTTTCTGAGATCTGTCAGCATGCATAACAGACGAGATTGATGGCGTTGAGCCAGTAGGAAAAGAGCCTGCATTGTTCTGGCTATGGATAATATACGGTGTAAATTTATTGATCCGGTAACCTGCACTTGCATATATTGCAGCACTATTGTATCTGGTATGACTTTGTATCCACTCAGATATGAAAAACCAATTTCCAGGATCATATTCAATTCCGATTGATAGATCGGAGCTCTCATACCAGCCATTACTTAAGCCGGTCGATTTATTTTGAACTGATGAATTACGCTTTTGAAGACTCAGATTGACGGTGATTTGATTGTATTCAAAAGTATCAAATAATCCTAACATGTCCTTGGAAGTAGAGATGCTGGTCGGCCTATATGCAGCTTGCTTTAACTCGAACTCCTACAAAGTACTCCAGAAGTATCTTGCCGTGGTGTGTTGCAATTACTCTAGTTATAACAGAGAACTTTCAGATGTGGAGACGATTCTTTCATCTCTACAGGAAGGCAGATGCTCCACAGGATTGTCGTGATTTAGTAGATCAGGCAATTTGTGTCCTAAAACCTTACACTCCAA
>CAIRAO010000137.1 GCA_903876625.1 uncultured Gallionellaceae bacterium
ATCCGCAAATATCTCAACAAGTATTTTTGGTACCTGGATTCCTGCAATTCACCATTCATTGTCGGTGGGTTTTAAATCGGATATGAATATAAAGGGTACTTCAATTTCGAATGGGGGCTCATTGTCTTATGCCTATTTGTTTTGAATCGATATATTTTTTTGGCGCAATTTGGCAATTTTTTTCTTATCAGTCAACCAGATAGGGAGTTTTGATGACACGCTGTTCCAGGTTACTTAAAAGTATTTTTTTTGCTGTGGTTTTAACCTTGACAGGTTGTGCGTCAACCTATAATGAAATGGAAAAATGGATGGGGCAAAAAGATACAGAAATCATTTCGTTATGGGGAACGCCTTCATCCACCCGAGTGACTGAAGATGAGTCAAAGGTACTTACCTGGAAAAACTATAATTTTAATCGGGATAGAACTTGCACCAAGTCTTTTACAGTGGATAAAAAAGGAATAATCGTCGCTCACTCAGACCTTGATTGCAGCCTGCCGATTTCATTCAACTTTGGCAACAGTCAAAATAGCAAAAATTAAATCTTCAAAAAAACAATCGCCTTACTAAATCGTTTATGCCTGCTGTAACGATACTTGCTTCAAGTACTCAACTATGTCAGTTGAGGAAATTAAGCATTCTGAAACCGAGACAACTAACTAACTTACTAATTATTCCTCGCTCGTTTCTTCTTTTTTCGGCATATTGAGGGTGCCGGTATTGAATTCGTATTCAAATAGATCACCATAACGTCCCCACTCAATAGCGACTCGCAAAGCTGATATAGCTGCCCCCTCACTCAAGGTGAAACGAAGAAGCCGGATAAACATATCCTCGTGCAAATCACCTGAAGGGTCTTTTTCCAAACCTTGACGAATATAAGCGATTAACGGGACGTTCTCTATCAATTGTTTACCGAAAATAACTTGTCTTTCAGCGTTATTTGCTTGAACGTATTGTTCGCCTAACGGGTTAATGATGATGTCGCCTTGGTCCAAATGGACAAAGCCGAGAAGTGTGAGAGCACTGGAAACAGCCAGCAGCTCTTCGTCACTGAACTCTGTTTCTTCAGCTAGTTTTGGCAAGTCTGCCCTACCTAGGAAAGGTTCATTAACAAGCAGTTCCAAAATGCCTTCCATATGAGAAACCTCAGCTTCGGGTAACCGGTCACCCAATTGTAATTTGATTTCTTTGCCGGTGACACGTCCAGAGCGCGCACTGCCCGCTGTCATGAGTCCATAAACTTTATCAATTAGATCTCGTACTTCTAAACTTTCAACGTTTCGTGGTCGGACAAGAGTTACTTGTAATTCATCGCGTACCCGGCCCGGATCACTGGCAAAAACTAGGACCCGGTCTGACATCATGACAGCTTCCTCAATGTTGTGTGAAACTACAAGGATGGCCTTGGTAGGAATTTTTCCCGTTTCCCAGAGTTCCATAATATCTTCCCTTAATCGTTCCCCGGTGAGCACATCGAGTGCGGAGAATGCTTCGTCCATTAATAGCACTTCTGGTTCCATGACCAAGGCGCGCGCGATCCCCACACGTTGACGCATACCGCCAGATAATTCTCTCGGTAAAGCACCTTCAAAACCGGATAGACCAATCAGTTCGATCGCAGCTTCTGCTTTTTCAGATCGCTCCTTGGCGGAAATACCTTTCGCCTCCAGTCCCAATTCCACATTTTTTTGTACCGTGAGCCAAGGAAACAGGGCGAATGACTGAAACACCATGCTGATGCCGTCAGCAGGACCGAAGAGTGGCTGTCCACGATAAAGTACTGAACCGCTGTCTGCTGGAATCAAGCCTGCCATAATCCGCAACATCGTTGATTTGCCTGATCCTGACTTACCCAGCAATGACACGATTTCACCCTCGTTAAGGGTGAAGTTTACTGCCTCTAGCACGGATCGATCCTTGCCATCAGCTAAACGAAACGTTTTACCAACAGACTGAAGTTCGACGACAGGAGTATTCATTGATATCCCTTAAAAATGCAGACTTTTTTCGGTCATACGATATAGTCGGCGCCAGATGAATTGATTACATCCCATTACAAATACACACATCACACCGATACCTAATGCAATTCTTGGGAAGTCTCCAATCGCAGTCATCTCGGCGATATAACTACCGAGTCCTTGAGCTTTCAACGTTGTGTTACCCCAAGTAACGTATTCGGCAACGATGCTGGCGTTCCATGAGCCACCTGATGCGGTAATCGCACCCGTAACAAAACTTGGAAAAATAGCGGGCAATAAATACCGCCGCCACTTGAGCAACCCCGTTAGACCAAAATTTCGAGCTGCATAACGTAGTTCTGTGGGTACTGTAGAAGCTCCTGCAATCACATTGAATAATATGTACCACTGTGTACCAAGAATCATCAACGGTGATAACCAAATATCTGGGTTAAGGCTAAAGCGTACAAGCAAATAAACTGCGATAGGAAACATTAGATTGGCCGGGAAAGCAGCCAGGAATTGTATGGTTGCCTGAGCTCGTTCACTTAATCTCGGATTCATCCCTATCCAGACGCCTACAGGAATCCAAACTAGCGATGCAAGGGCGATTAGTATAATTACTCGTGATAAAGTATAAAACCCAAGAACAAAAACATGCCCGACTTCGCCCCAGCCTACTTCGTTATGCACGAAGTGGATCAATGTCCAAAGTGCATAAAAAACAACAGCAGCAATTACCGCATCCCAGATACGCATGGGTAACGCAGAGTGTAGCTTGGGTCGTGAACGAATGGATGTGCCGTCTTTGCGTAAACGAAATATGGCAAATGAACGATCCAATATTCTTCCGAAAAATGCAAAAATAATTTGCGTTCGCTCGGTACGATGTAGCCAGTCTAATAACCAGGAGTCTTGTGCTGTTTGTCCTCCGGTTTCCTCAAAGCGGAATTTATCCGCCCAGGCAAGTAGTGGTCTGAAGAAGAGTTGGTCATAGAGAATGACGCCTAGCAACATTGCACCGATGGCCCACCCGATTGCGTGAAGATCTCGCTGTTCTATCGCCATTGCAATATATGAACCGATGCCTGGTAGCTTGATGTTCTGATTTGAGACCGAGATCGCTTCAGAGGCTACAACGAAGAACCAGCCACCCGACATGGACATCATCATGTTCCATAGCAAGCCCGGCGTGGCGAAGGGAAGTTGCAACCGCCAAAAACGCTGCCAGGCTGAAAGCTTAAAGACACTCGCGGCTTCATCCAGCTCGGCTGGTACTGTTCTAAATCCCTGATAAACGCTGAAGGCCATGTTCCAAGCCTGTGAAGTGAAAATGGCAAAGATAGCCGCGCACTCGACACCAAGCAGACTGCCCGGAAATACGGCAATGAAACCGGTGACCGTAATGGAAAGAAATCCCAAAACCGGAATCGACTGAAGTATATCCAGAATGGGCACCATTACTTTTTCTGCCGCACGATACCTCGTGGCAATCACAGCAAATAGGCAACTGAATACGATTGATGCCGCCAGTGCAATGAACATGCGCATTGTGGTTCGCAGCAAGTAATAAGGTAAATATGTCGGGTCAAGCGATATTGGCAGTGTTTCACCTAGTTGGTAGGGACGAGCCATCTGGCCACCGCCGTAAGCAAGCAAAATCAATAGTGCCAGCACGATCGGCAGCAATGCCCAATCCCACTTGTTACCCCCGGCCTCAACGATTTGCCGGGAAAAAAACAGCTTGCTTTTTCTCATGTGTAGATTGACTTCTCTTCTTGAATTGCCAAATCAGACTGGATAATTTTGATAGTGCAAAAGTATAGCCTGTGAATGACGCGTTTTAATACTTTATACAACAGCGCCTAGAACTTGCTGCTTAATTTCCTAAATTACATAAAATACTGGTAGCATGCCATTAGATTTTGCTTTCAAAAATGGTATCGGGGTTTCTAATTTTTATACTGGAGGAAAAAATGTCTATTAGTCTAAATCAGCGCAGTCAAGTTAGTTCTATTTTCATGCTGGTGGTGTCATCTATTACAGCCTTCTGCTTTTCATCCTCTGCTCAGGCAGATACAGAATTTACTCCAAAAGTCAAAGCAGCGATGGCCGAGATGAAGTTACAAGCAGGAAAGCTTGGAGCACCAAAAATTGATGGCGATTCGCTATTCTTGGGCACGACAAAAATGAACGGATATTTTGAACTTGTTGATGCATTGAAATCAAAATTCGGTGGTACAGCCACTATATTTATTAAAAAAGGGAACGGCTATATACGTATCACCACCAATGTAATGAAAGACGGAAATCGTGCTGTGGGCACTCAACTTGACCCTTCGGGACCTGCGATTGCTGCCATTCGTCAAGGAAATGCCTATTACGGAATTGTTGATATATTGGGCAAGTTGTATGACACAGGTTATGAACCGATTAAAACTGCAAAGGGTGAGATCGTTGGTATTTATTATGTGGGCCAATTGATGGAGTAGTTTGCTACGGTAATTTTCGAGGTTCTTTAAATAATTCCAAATAGGATTATCATGTTGAAAATGGTAATCCTAATTCAACTTCAAGCTAAAGAAACCACTTATTTTGTCGCTAAGTAACCAATGAGTGCGTATTGTCATAGCGAGTGGCAAATAATAAGCGAGTACAGCTCCGCAACGAATAGTTTTAAACCTGCTGCCAGTTTTCTTGGGTGGATCAGGCACAAATCAGAATTTGATTGGGGAAAATATGATTAATTCACACATGACAATTGGAAAAAAGATCGGCTTTGGCTTCGGAGCCATGCTTTTCATGATTACAATTCTGCTTGCTATTTCCCGATATGCACAGACCACTTCTGCAACAAGATTTCTACATCTCATCCAGGACGAAAATGTTGTCATAACGCATGCATACATTGCCAAGATCGACCTGCTTGAGGCAAGGCGAAACGAGAAGGAATTGCTCTACGCAACAGATGACACCCTGGTAATTTCTGCAAATAAGTTTATCGCCCAGTTTCAGGGGGAACTTGAAACGGTAAATTCAATGGTCCTCAAAACGGCTGATCCAAGATTGATTGACATCACGCCAAAGCTTTTGAGCCTTTGCGAGGCTTATCAGAAAAACTTTCAAGCAATGGTGTCTACACCACCTGGACAATTAAGAATGATCGCAGCGCTGTCTGTGCGCAAGACTGCAACGTCAATGGAAACTAACCTGAAAGATCTGCTTGATGGGGTAAACAATCGAATTGAGAAAGAGACCTTGTCAACTCAAAAATATATTACGACGATTGGTACCGTCGCTTTGCTTGCGGGAATTATCACGATGCTGATTGGCGGGTTGCTGGCATTCTATCTGCCCCGCGCAATCACACGTCCGCTTAATCTGATGCAGAAAATTATTACTGAAGTCGAAACAACACATGACCTGACACGTCGGATACCGTTGAACTCGCAAGATGAAGTCGGGAAAACAGCGGACGCGTTTAACCGGCTAATGGCAGGGATGCAAAGTGCGCTGGGGAATATTTTGCGCAGTGTGGGCGAGGTTTCCGAGGCTTCACAAATTCTGTCCTCAAGTTCTAACCACGTTGCAATGAGTTCGGCGCAGCAAAATGAAGCAGCATCCGCAATGGCTTCTTCAGTAGATGGCGTGGCTGTCAGTATTAAGCAAGTATCAGTCAGCGCACACCAGGCGCAGGAAATTTCCAGCAAGTCAGGGGTTCTGTCTAAACAAGGCGGAGCCATCATTGATGAAACAACGGCTGAGATGTTGAAAATTGCCGATGCGGTCAGGCAGACTTCTACGGCTATAGAAAATTTGAGTCATCAGTCGAGTCAAATTTCATCAGTCGTCAAAGTAATCAAAGAACTTGCAGATCAAACAAATCTGTTGGCGCTCAATGCGGCGATTGAAGCAGCCCGCGCCGGGGAACAAGGCAGAGGTTTTGCTGTGGTAGCCGATGAAGTTCGTAAACTGGCCGAGAGCACAACGCGTTCCACCGAGGAAATCAGGAGCGTGGTTGAGGCGATACAAAGTACAACAAATTCTGCGGTTGATAGTATGGGTACAACGGTTACACAGGTTAATGCCGGAGTTGAGAGAGCAAAACAAGCTGGTGACTCAATACGACAAATAAGGGAAGGTGCCGATCAGGTCATCAAGGTGATCAATGATATCACCTCAGCGTTAGTAGCTCAGGCCAATGCGAGTAATGAAATCGCTGCTAACGTGGAAAGAGTCACACATATGACAGAAGAAAATAAGGGGTCCACGGAAGAAACAGCAAGCGAAGCAGATCACTTAAAAAGGCTTGCCGAAACAATGCGAATCTCGGTTAATCAATTTAAGATTTGATCACCTGGTAGTCCCTCAAGAATATTTGGAAATATTTCTAAAATATCCAGATAATACAAGCAATGTCGAATCTACAATTTATGTATTGTGACAGGCCACTAATCACTTAAAGTAGAGCCACAATCCACTTGTTTGCTGCATACCGGTACATCGCACCATCGATGCCGATTCCGGGCGACACCTAAAGAATTTCTTTCGGCTAAACAACCTTCTGCGACGGAACACAAGAGTCAATCGTAAAACTACATCACACGCTCTCGCAAGTTCATCCCCGGCTCCTTCAAAACTTTTGAGTCTTGATGGCTCCAAGCAATTCCTCTAAAGCGATTTCAAGTTCTGTTGCAGGCACATCGCAGGTTCCCTGTGAGGCTAAGCTCTCAACCTGTTCAGCTATCTGCATCGTTCGCTCTGCGGCAAAAACGCCACATATGCCTTTTAACGTATGTGCGCTTTGACGAACCACTTCAGCATCTCCTTGTTGCACGTTTTCCTTAATACGAATCATTAGAGATGGAGCGTCCTCCAGGAATAACCGCACGATTTCGTTGAACAGTTCGAGGTTGTCGTCCATCGTTTTCATTGCCTTGGCAAAGTCGACAACGGTGAGAGCCTGTTGTGGAGGCTCCACGACAGCATCAATATCTGCGATCTGCACCAAGTTATCAATATCCCGCAATAGATCCTTGCCGTCAATTGGCTGGGTCAAATAGCCATCCATAACGTTGTTCGCCAATGTCGCATTGTGTCCCAACTTTTCCAGAAGCCGATTATCCAAGATCTGGTTCAGCTTATTATCTTCGGCCGACAGCAGGTTGAGTTTGCGCCGCGTTTCGTGCAATGAATGGGGGGTAATGAGCGTTTGCGGTGACTGATTGGGTTCGCGCAGAACAGTCATTATTGCGTCCAGCAACTCATGCTGCGAAATTGGTTTCATCAGATAACTTGCAATCCCCAATTCGCTCCAGCGCGCCGCTTGTCCTCGCTGGCCGTCAGAATTGAGCATCATCACCAATGACTGCACTTGCCAAGGAAGCTGGCGTATCCGTTCAACCAATTCAAAACCATCTGTGCCGGCAATCTGTAAATCAATCAAGGCCAACTGATAAGGTTTCCCTGCCTTTGCAGCGCATTCCAGTTCCGCCAGTGCCTGCTCACCGCTTTCCACCAGCGTGGGTAACATGTTCCAATATTGCAGTATTTCCTTTAACAGAGTGCGGTTCGTTGCATTGTCATCGACAACCAATACGGACATCCCCGCAATTCGTGCTGTACGTTGAATCGTGGGCAATGAGTCAACCGATACAGAATTCATATGCAATACAAAGTGAAAATTGCTGCCCTTCCCCACTTCGCTCTCCAACTCAATCTTGCCTCCCATTAACTCGACAAGCTGTGCCGAGATCGTCAAACCGAGACCGGTCCCGCCGTATTTGCGTGTAGTCGATGTATCGGCCTGCGAGAATGATTCGAAGATAGCGTTCGTTTTCTCATGCGGAATGCCGATTCCGGTATCGCGCACACTGAATTGCAGGCTGACCTCAGTTCCCGGCGAACCCTCGATTCGCTTTACCGAAACTTCGATCTCACCTGTCTCGGTGAACTTGATGGCATTCCCCACCAGATTGACAGCTACCTGACGCAAGCGTCCGGGATCGCCCAACAAACGATCCGGCACATCGGAGGAGATATGCAGCAACAACTCCAGATTTTTCCGGTGCGCGCTTGAGGCCATCGATTTCATCGTGTCGCTCAGCATGTGTCCCAAAGAGAATTCGATCGTTTCAATATCAAGTTTGCCTGCTTCGATTTTGGAAAAGTCCAGTATGTCATTGATGATATGCAGCAGGGAATCAGCGGAGGATTTAACCAGAGATAAAAATTCTCTCTGCTCGGGGTTAAGCTCGGTATCCAGTACCAATTCAGTCATGCCGATAATGCCGTTCATGGGAGTGCGAATTTCGTGGCTAATGTTGGCGAGGAAGTCACTTTTTACGCTGAGGGCCCTTTCTGCGGCCGCTTTTGCTTGCCACAATAAATTTTCCGCCAGTTTGCGCTCTGTGATGTCTCGCACTGTGGCTTGAAGGATAGTTCTGTCTTCCAACGCCATAGAGTTCAGCAATACCTCGGCATCAAACGTAGTATCACTATTGACGTGTTTGTGCACCCACTCAAAACTGTGGCTTCCGGCTTGTTTTGCAATGCCTAGATGCATATTGGCCAGCATCGACGAATCAATGCCATCGGGCTGATCCATACCACCGGGTTGTTTGGCCGGAGAAATGTCCATGAAGCTTTTGGAATAGATTTCGTCCGGTGAACTGCAACCGAACAATTGCAGTGTTGACGTGTTGCAATCGAAAATCCCATTCTCGTCAAGCAACATCACTGCGTCACTCGTCGAGTTGAACAGGGTGTGCAGTCTGGTTTCAGACTTATACAATGCTTCCTCGGCCCTCTTGCGCTCGGAAATGTCCTGGAAAGAAACGACGACCGTTTCTAATTGTCCATCATCTGAAAAAGATGCCTTTGAGTACAGAGAGACGGGAAACACTGCACCATCCCTGCGCACAAATACCTGATCCTCGCTGTGTATGAACGCATTCTCTTTCGCGCCGAGAAAAATAGGACAATCGTTAACCGATAACGGGCTGCCGTCCTCGGTCTGATAATGGATAGTCTCGTGTACGGGCATGCCGATAAATTCTTTACGCGGCCAACCTAGCTGACGCTCAGCCTCCTTATTCATGTAGATACAACATCCGTTTGCATCCTGCACATAAAGTGCCTCAGCTAGCGTTTCGCTAATGCGCTCGTAGAATGCCCGTTGTTGCTCCAACTTCTCATCCATCGCTTTATGGGCTGTTATGTCGGTGGCAATGGAAACATATCGCGGCGTCTTACCACCCTCATCTATAAAAGGCACGATGGTCGAATCCAGCCAAAAAAATGAACCATCTTTCCGGCAGTTTTTTACTTCCCCATGCCACACACGACCCTGTGCTAAGGTCTGCAACATCTCTTTGTAGAATTCATCCGGATGGTAAGTTGAACGGATGATGCGATGATCCTGGCCCAAAAGTTCTTCACGTCCATATTGGCTGATCTCACTAAATTTTTCGTTTATATTGACAATCTTGCCGGCGTGATCGGTGATGCTGACGATGGAATGCTGATCCAGTGCAAATTTCTGAAATTCAAGTTCTTGCAAAGTGGCTCGCAAATCATGACGAGCCTTGGCAAGTTTGTAGATAATCCAAACTGGGAAGCCCAGTAAAAATACAGCAAGTAGGGCCATTACCAGCTGTAAAGCATGGGACTCAATCAATTGTTCTGTCACTGAGTTCAATTTAGTCGTCCACAAACCGAATTTAACGACGTAACATGTTATTACGTTTTGCAGTTATTTGGGGAAATTGAAGACATTTTAATGCAGGAAACAGTACAAGATTAACTTCCAATGAAAGTGGGAGCAACCAAATGGATATCTGCAAGACCCAATACCAGGCGTTTTTTAGAACTATGACCGTCCGCTATACAGGGTTGGTTTTTGCCGAAAGATGAAATTGATCTCGTATGACTGCAAGCTTGACTGCAAGTTGCTCGATAATAGTCATTTACGGATAGAATGACGCATGAGCAGGTTCGGGCATATGAACACTTCGCTAATTACACTATTGGGTAGATAATTCGGGAGTGGAAATGCGCATTTCGGCAAACAGAATTCCCGAATGAAAAATTATTGAAAGGTGCAGTGATGTCGTGTTATCAGCTGATCTATTCAAGTCGCCCCAAGGTCGAAGTCACGGAATCTTTGGTGAGCGAAATCCTTTCACAGGCGATAAGTCGAAATAATTCTCTCCACATATCAGGTCTGCTTATCTATTTTCATGGGATGTTCATGCAGCTTATAGAAGGTGATAAAACGGCAGTGGATGAGTTGTTCAATTCCATTCAACTGGACCAGCGACATGGCGACATAAGTGTGTTACTGCAAAAACGAAGTGAGCAAAGATGTATGCCAACATGGTTAATGGGGTTTTCCATGGATAATGAATTTAGCAACCAGCTTGAAAAACAAGGTTCCTATATACCCTTTGAAGAAGCCAAAGAAATTTGTTCCTTGATGCCTATCGAAGTAGGTAAACTGTTCCTTGATTTTATGAATGATGCTCGAGGCCGCTGAACTGAAGGCAGTATATCCTTTGTCACTGGCCGATGCATGGATCGCTGCTTGTGCACATGAGCAAAGTGCAATGTTGTTGCACAAAGACCCGAAGTTTAATGCGCTACCGTTAGCGCAGGAAATCCTGACGCTTGCACGTAGCCGTTGGGGCGGCATAATGCCCCTTATGGAAACGGCCTCCCCTATACAGGGGAAAGCGAAGAAAGAAAACCCAAAATACTAAACCATGCCTGTCATCCCCATCCTCATGTATCACAATATCGGCGTTCCTCCGCCGGAGGCACGATTGCGTAATCTTTATGTTCGCGCCGGTGCATTTGCACGGCAAATGTTTTTGCTGCGTCTACTGGGTTATCAGGGAATGTCCATGTCTGCCGCAATGCCCTATTTGCGCGGTGAAAAGCAAGGACGTGTAGCTGTCATTACGTTTGACGACGGTTATGTCGACACGCTTGAAAAAGCTTTACCAATTTTGAAAAAGAATAATTTTAGTGCAACTTGTTATTTCATTAGCCAACGCAACGGACAATATAACGATTGGGACGCCGCTTCTTTGAATGTACGTAAGCCGCTCATGAACAATGACCAGATACGCACCTGGCATCTTTCTGGTATGGAAGTGGGAGCTCATTCTCGCACGCATCCTCGTTTAACTACATGTTCAGATATTGAGTTGAAAAATGAGATCGAGGGCAGCAAAGCAGATTTGGAAACTGTAACTGGAACGCCGGTTACTCAATTTTGTTATCCCTATGGAGATCTGGATGAAAGAGTGTCAATTGCCACTCGTCAAGCGGGGTTTGTTGCCGCAACAACGACTCAGCGAGGTCGAGTTCGGGTAGATGATAATCCCATGCTTTTCCGCCGCATTTTAGTAAGCGGAAGTACCCTGCCCCATCTATTCCTTCTCAAATTACTGACACGCTACGAGGATAAGCGCGGATGAAATTACTCTTCGTTGGCACACATAACGGCGGCGGCGGAACGGAAAGCCATTTTGTTACACTGGCCAAGGCGATGCTCGCAGCAGGCCATGATGTAGCAGCGGTCATTCGTCCAGATACCCCGATACATAGCGGCTTGGAAGGCTTTGGCGTAAAACTATATTTCGGCATTTTTCGCAATGCTTTCGACCCACGTGGCATATTCGCGGTCTGGCGTGCTTGCAGCGAATTTCGCCCCGATTGGATCATCGGCAGTTTCAGCAAAGAATATTGGCCGCTGGCAATTATTTCTAAGCTTCGCGGTGCCAAATTGGCACTCTTCAAACACATGGATTATCCGCTGCGCCCTGCCACTCATTACTTCATTCCACGCCTGGCCCATCGTTTCATTGTCATTTCGAATTTCATGCGCGACAATTTTATCGCGCGCGGCATCGATCCGGCGCGAGTTCAGATTCTCTACAATCCACTTGATCTTGATTACTTTAAACCCGATCCTGAATTACGCAAAACGAGCCGAAAAAACTTCGGTTATACGGATGAAGATATTGTCGTTGGATTTATTGGCGCGATGCATCCGGATAAGGGAATGCTTCCACTCTGCGATGCCATTAATCAAGCATTGGAAAAGATGCCAAATCTCAAGGCGATCTGGGTTGGAGACGGTATCGCGGTAGAAGAACTTAATACAAAAATTAAAACCAGCGGATTCGCACCCCGTCACATTTGGCACACTTGGTCAAAAGACGTGCGCCCCTATTATGCTGCAATAGACATGCTGGCTGTACCTACTATTGGTCGGGAAACATTTGGACGTGTCTCTATAGAAGCACAGGCGTCTGGCTTACCTGTTCTATGCAGTGATAATGGCGGGCTACCTGAAACTTTTTTGCCTGAAGCCACTGGCAAGTTAGTTCCGGCGGGGGATGTGGCAGCATGGAGAGATGCAATATTGGAAATTGCTGGAAATGTATCTTTGCGCAAACGATTTCAGGAAAATGGACGTAGCTGGGTAGAAGAAAGTTTTAGCTCTTCGGTTATAGCCAAACAATTCACATCACTACTAGAGTTGTCTCGTTAGAAAAAATTCTCTACGAGGCACCCTGCATCAATTGTTCCAATCTCATCCTTCCGGCGGGGTTTGTCATCACCATTAGCACATCTCCACCTTGAACAATGTGCTTAGCCGGTGGGTTGAATAGCCAACCATTGACACCAGCATGTATTGCCAAAACTAAACAATCTATGTTGCCATGATAAAGAACTGATAATGGTTTATTGGATAGACCCATTGGAACGATGATCTCTTCCATACGCACACTGTCTTCAGATTTGAACATGTCATCGAGAAATGAAACTACATTCGGTCTGACCATCGCGGAAACGATGCGCAATCCTCCGGTATAATCCGGAGATACGATTTCATCAGCGCCTGCACGGCGTGTCTTTTCTGCATTCTTTAAATCATGGCAACGCGCCACTACCCGCAAGTCCGGATTGAGTTGTTTGGCACTCAGACTGATAACCAGGTTTTGGCTGTCATCATGTGCTACTGCAAACACACCCTGCGCATGCATCACACCGGCAGCCAATAACACATCATTATTTGTAGCATCTCCCAGCAAATAAAACTGTCCCGGATGGCTGCTCAAATATCGATCTATTACTTCCATATCAGCATCAACGATGACGCATGTCCGTCCGGTTAATGATAATTCGTGAGCTACATTACTGCCCACCAAACCAGCCCCGCATACGATATAGTGATTTTTCAAATGTGCTATGCGCTGTTGCATTTTTTTTCTCCGCCAAGACTCATTTAGATCGCTCTCCAACATAAAGGCCGTAATTGTGGAAAGCACATAACCCAGCATACCGATACCGGAAATGCCGATAAACACGGTGAACAATCGTCCATATTCATAACGCGTAACGTCAACCACCTCGGTATAACCAATGGTGGAAATGGTGATAAACGTCATGTAAAAACAATCCAGCCAGGAATAGTGAGGACCGCCAAGAATGCGATATCCGAGCGTACCGACGAACAACACAAATACCAGCGAAACAAAAGAAAATATTAAATTGCGAATCACATGGGATTCATTCGATTCAACAACTTTCATTAGTGAATCCCACTAGTCATCTTGCAGGTTGTCATCAGGAAACAATTCGCTGCTAAATCCAAAATTGCGCATATCCACAATACGCATGGGATAAAGAAATCCATCCAAATGGTCACACTCGTGTTGCACAACACGGGCATGAAATCCTGTCGCAGTGCGATCTATCAACGCGCCGAATTCGTCTCTACCCTGATAACGAAGATTTGTAAAACGTGGCACCAAGCCACGCATACCCGGTACGCTCAGGCAACCTTCCCATCCGTCCTCTTTAGTTTGAGCAAGCGGAGTAATGATAGGATTGATCAGCACGGTTTCAGGTACAAATTCGGCATCCGGGTATCTGGGGTTGCTCTCCACGCCAAAGATAACGACTCTCAAATTTACGCCGATCTGAGGTGCTGCCAAACCAACACCGTCTAGCGCCTGCATGGTGTCACGCATATCGACTAATAATTCATGCAATTCATTGCTATCAAATGCCGTCACTTCTTCTGAAGAACGTAATAAACGCGCATCCCCCATACGCAAAACTTTTCTGACGGTCATGGACACACGCTCCCATATCTTTGCCAAAAATAAACGCATCTCGATTTATGCGAAATCTGATTCTGTGACCCATGAATAAAAATAGGTTTAACTGTCATCTGCTTCCACCACTAATCCCAATATTTTTCTGACTTTAACCATCGCTGGTTCAGCAATTTTGCTGATCGCATCCAGATGGATCCCCTCACGACTTTTCCCGCGACCCGCTGCAAAATTGACCACCACGGCAATTGCGGCATAACTTAGCCCCAATTCTCTAGCCAGAGCAGCCTCTGGCATTCCGGTCATGCCCACCATATGCGCACCATCCCGTTCCAGCCGGTCGATCTCTGCTGCGGTCTCAAGGCGCGGTCCCTGCATGGCCGCATAAACGCCCCCATCCAAGCACTCTTCCTTGGCTATATCAGCTGCTGCCAAAATCTGTTTCCGCAAAGCCAAATCGTAGGGATGAGTGAAGTCGATATGCGTAACAAGTCGTTCATGTCCATCGAAATAGGTGAAAGGTCGACCGTGGGTATAATCGATAATCTGATCGGGGATAACTATTTTTCCCGGGATCAGATCAGCACGAATGCCGCCTACGGAAGCAACTGCAATAACACGTTTAGCACCTTGTTCGTAAAGAGCCCATAGATTGGCCCGATAATTCACTTCATGTGGAGGAATGGTATGGCCGTATCCATGACGCGCAAGAAACATGACCTCATGTTGATTGATCGTTCCAAAGGTCAGCGCACCGGAAGGTTCTCCATACGGAGTACGTATCACTTGCCGATGCGTGATCTTGAGATTACCAAGTTGATCGAGGCCTGTGCCTCCGATGATTGCTAACATGTCTTACCTAAAATATTTGCAAAATAATACCGTAACCCAACCTATTCTTTGACAGCATATACCGCAGGCAGATTTCGCCAAGCACCATGTATATCCATTCCAAAACCAAACACAAATCGGTTCGGCAGTGTCGTACCAACGAAGTCGGCATGAATGGGTTTATTCTTGCCATTATCTTTATCAGCAAACACTGCAGAGTAAAACTTTCTCGCGCCCAAGACTAGAACCTTTTGTTTGATCGCATGCAAAGTTTCACCCTCATCCAGAATGTCATCTAATACCAGAACAACCTTACCTCGAACGTTTTCGCGTGGTGCCACTTTCCAGTGCAATTCACCACCCTTTTTTTCATTCCCGTAACGCGATACATGCAAATAATCGAATTCTAGTGGAAAGCTGAGCATGGGTAATAATTGTCCGGTAAATATTACTGCGCCCCCCATCACCGAAAGCACCAAAGGATGTTCATCCGCTAATTTCGCATTGATTTCCAGGGCAACGCGATTCACAGCAGCATTGACCTGTTCTGCCGACAGCAACAACTCTGCGCCATTTAAAATATCGCGTGCTTTTTGGTTGGAAAGCATCAGATCGATTTTAGATATTCTGCAAAGTCGACACTCAACTCTTCATGCTTAAGTCCATAGGCTATTTGAGCTTTCAAATAACCCAATTTGGAACCGCAGTCATACCTCGTCCCGGCAAATCGAAATGCCAATAGCTGTTCTTCCTGCATGAGTGCAGCAATGCCGTCTGTAAGTTGAATTTCCCCGCCGGCACCCGGCCAAATCTGGGCGATATGATGAAAAATACGCGGGGTCAGAATATATCGACCGACCACGGCCAGCGTTGATGGAGCAGCAGCCGGATTAGGTTTCTCCACTATTTTATTTACTTTTTCAATATTAGGTTCCAGATTAACGCTGCCCACTATTCCATATTGTTTAGTATGTTCACGCGGCACATCTTGTACACCCAAAATAGAACATTGGTGTTGTGCAAAAACATCTACCATTTGCTTAATCACAGAAGGCTTGCCATCGATCAAGTCGTCCGCAAGGATGACTGCAAAGGGTTCATTTTGAATCACCGGTTTCGCACACAGCACCGCATGTCCCAAACCCAGTGGCTCTGACTGGCGAATATAAATACAGTTCACATGTTTTGGAACGACCTCTTGCACGATACGCAATAATTCATTTTTGCCTTGTGCCGCAAGGGTGGCTTCCAACTCGTAAGCTTTGTCAAAATGATCTTCAATCGCGCGCTTGTTGCGCCCTGTAATGAAAACCATATCAGTAATGCCCGCAGCAATGGCCTCCTCCACCGCGTACTGGATGAGCGGTTTGTCTACCACCGGCAACATTTCTTTTGCCGTTGCTTTTGTTGCAGGTAGAAAACGACTCCCCAATCCGGCGACTGGAAACACGGCCTTAGTAATTTTTTTCATTCTTCTCCATTTCCATCCAATAAATTGATCAATCCCTGCTCATCTAAAACCGGCACACCCAATTCCTGTGCCTTCTCCAACTTACTACCGGCCTCAGCACCTGCAACTACATAGTCTGTTTTCCTCGACACACTGCCGGCAACTTTTGCGCCAAATGCTTCAAGCGCAGCCTTTGCCTCTTCACGACTCATTGACGGAAGTGTACCAGTCAGCACGAAAGTTTTGCCACTCAGCTTCAAATTCATCATTTGCTCGCCTGAATGTTCAGGCCAATTTACCCCGCTGCTTCGTAATTGTGTGATCACTTCGCGATTATGCGGTTCGGCAAAAAAAGTGATGATGCTTTCTGCCACGATCGGGCCTACATCCGGTACTTGTTGTAACCGCAGTTCATCTGCAGCTATAAGATTATCCAGCGAACCGAAATGTCGCGCCAGATCCTTCGCCGTTGTTTCACCCACATTTCGAATACCCAAAGCAAAAATAAACCGTGCGAATGTTGTTTGTTTGCTGAGAGCTATGGCACTAATAAGGTTCTTTGCAGATTTCTCACCCATGCGTTCAAGAGAAGCCAACGTCAACTCGTCAAGCGAATAGATATCCGCAGGTGAATGTACCAATCCACTATCAACCAATTGGTCCGCCAGTTTATCACCCAGCCCCTCGATATCCAGCGCACGACGGCTCGCAAAGTGAATAAGCGCCTCCTTAGCTTGCGCCGGACAAAACAGTCCTCCAGTGCAACGCCAAGCCGCTTCACCCTCTACGCGCAGGATAGCACTTCCGCACACCGGGCATGCACCGTCCAACTGTTTGAACAAATCAAACGCCTCGCCTACTTCAACCGGACGTTTTGCCAACACCACACTCACTACTTCCGGAATCACATCACCCGCTCGGCGCACAATCACAGTGTCGCCAATTCTCACATCTTTGCGCCGAGTTTCGTCTTCATTGTGCAGCGTAGCATTGGAAACCGTCGTTCCTCCGACGAACACCGGCTCCAATTTCGCAACCGGCGTCAACTTACCGGTACGCCCGACTTGTATATCGATGTCTCGCACCACAGACATTTGCTCTTCAGCCGGGAATTTATGCGCCACCGCCCAACGCGGTTCGCGTGAAACAAAGCCCAACCGAGATTGCAAGCCAAGATCATTCACTTTGTAAACTACACCATCGATGTCAAACGGTAATTCATCACGTTTCGTTGCGATATCTTGGTGAAACGCTACAAGCCCTTGTCTGCCCTGCACTACCTTGTAATGACGATCCACCTGAAATCCCCATTCGTCCAAGTGAACCAGAATTTCTTTATGTGTCCGTGGCTTCCAACCTTGCACCTCGCCCAGTCCGTAGGCAAAGAATTTTAGAGGGCGTCGCGCGGCTAACGTCGGATCAAGTTGACGTATACTGCCTGCCGCGCCATTGCGCGGGTTAACCAGCGTTGGCAGCCCCTGTTCACGCTGGCGTTCGTTGTAGCGCTCAAAATCTCCACGGC
>CAIRAO010000138.1 GCA_903876625.1 uncultured Gallionellaceae bacterium
GAATTATCGGTCAACTCATTTATAGTTTGAAGTTTCTTTTCAAGTGAAATATCAGGCTTTGTATTGGCTGCTTCAACACCGTGCCTAAACTTTTCCAAAAATATATACAAATCTTCAATTGTTGAATAAATTATTTCAGCATCAACATTTTTTGGATTAATAACTTTTCCGGCTTTTATTTCCGCCAGTAAATTAGCTATGTCAGGACTTACACCAAAATCTTTAGTTATTTGTTCAATTATTTCAATCGCACCAGCAGTATCGCCAGATTTAAATAACTTGATGGCTTTTGCCTTTTGCCTTTTTTTAATATTACGTTGACTATCAGTCAAAGCTGATTTGTTTATTCCTGAAGGCATAAAATCTAATAGGCTTTATTTGAATTGTTTTGTAATCAGTGTCTATTGTAGCTCCAATTTAAATTTGGAGGAAAACCTCTAACGGATTGACAGGGCCTTGTGCAGTCTGACAAGCATTTTGCTAGTTAAGGGCAGCTTAACAACCGGGAGCATCCTTTGAGTTTTGTCCATGTGATTAGCAGGATGCGGTGCTAAGCATCTACAGCATGTTGCTCTTTCATTGTGCGAAAACGGAATTTGGAAAATCAGAGAATCAAAGTTCACAAACCGCATAAATTAACTAATTTAACCTTATTCCAAAAACTTCTATCCTATTCAGGATTTCTTATTTTCATATATTGAATTACATCGATAGACTGCGCACTTATCCAATAATAGGAATAAGCAATGCCGCAATTTCGTGCCCACAGTGTCCTGCCCGGCTTTAATCTGGCGCTCGGGTTTACGCTGTTATATCTATCTTTGATCGTTCTGATCCCATTGTCGGCGCTGTTCTTTAAGACGGCGACTTTGGGCTGGAGTGGCTTCTGGACTGTTATCACGGGCGACCGTGTGGTTGCTTCGCTGCGTGTCACTTTTGTGTCATCTTTTATTGCCGCAGTGATCAATGCATTCTTTGGCTTGATCGTGGCATGGGTGCTGGTACGTTACACCTTTCCCGGAAAACGAATTGTCGATGCCTTTGTCGATCTTCCTTTTGCTTTACCTACTGCTGTTGCCGGCATTACTCTGGCGACGATATATGCGCCGAACGGCTTGCTTGGGCAATATTTTGCGGCCTATGGCATCAAGGTTGCCTATACCCCTGTGGGCATTGTCGTCGCGCTAACCTTCATCGGTCTGCCCTTTGTCGTGCGTACAGTTCAGCCGGTGTTGGAAGATGTTGAAGCAGAGGTGGAAGAAGCTGCAGCAAGCCTCGGTGCAGGACGCCTGGATGTTTTTCGCAGAGTGATTTTCCCCGCGATTTATCCTGCATTACTTACCGGCTTTGCACTGGCTTTTGCACGTGCCATCGGAGAATATGGCTCGGTCATATTCATCGCGGGCAATATGCCTTACATTTCAGAAATTTCACCGTTACTCATCGTTGCCAAGCTGGAGCAATATGATTACGCCGGAGCTACCGCCATTGCGGTTGCGATGTTGCTGCTTTCGTTTGTTCTGTTATTGAGTATTAATGCGCTGCAGTGGTGGAGCAGCCGCAGGGGGACTCGATAATGTCCGGTCATTCCATACAAAGAAAAATCTCAACACAAGAGTCGCTCAGCGTCACTTTGCTGCTGATTGGCATCGCACTTATTTATTTGCTGCTGTTCCTGGGCTTGCCCCTGGCAACCGTATTTATTGAAGCATTCAGCAAGGGTTGGGAGTTATATCTTACAGCATTAAAGGAGCCGGATGCCTGGTCGGCGATCAAATTGACACTGATTGCTGCAGGTATTGCTGTTCCAGCTAATATTCTGTTTGGTGTGGCTGCGTCATGGGCAATTGCAAAATTTGAATTCAAAGGCAAGAGTCTGCTGATTACCCTGATTGACTTGCCTTTTGCGGTAAGTCCTGTGGTATCCGGTCTCGTGTACGTGCTTTTGTTCGGCGCACATGGCTGGTTCGGGCCATGGTTACAGGCTCATGACATCAAATTGATCTTTGCCGTACCCGGTATTGTGCTCGCCACTATCTTTGTTACTTTTCCATTCATCGCGCGCGAATTGATCCCGCTGATGCAGGCACAGGGAAAGGAAGAAGAGGAAGCCTCAATCTCGCTGGGAGCGTCGGGCTGGCAGACTTTTTGGCGTGTAACTCTGCCCAACATCAAATGGGGTTTGCTCTACGGTGTGATCCTTTGCAATGCACGGGCGATGGGTGAGTTCGGCGCGGTATCAGTGGTATCAGGACATATTCGCGGGCAGACCAACACCATGCCGTTGCATGTAGAAATTTTGTACAACGAATATAACTTTGTCGCGGCCTTTGCTGTGGCCTCCCTACTGGCTTTGCTGGCATTGGTTACTCTGGTGATCAAGTCGGTTGTTGAATGGCAGGCAAAACGTAGCGGCGAACCTTTACATCATGGAAAATGAGTTTATGTAGGCTGGATTAGCGCCGCGTAACCCAACCTACGAAGAATGGAGTAGAACGATGAGTATCACAATCACAAATCTGACTAAATATTTTGGTTCCTATAAGGCGCTGGACAATATCAGTCTCGAAGTAAACAGTGGCGAACTACTCGCACTGCTTGGGCCATCAGGCTGCGGTAAAACTTCGTTGCTGCGTATTATCGGCGGACTGGAAGTGGCAAATTCAGGCAGCCTGTTATTTCAAGGCAAAGATGTTCAACAACGCGACGCGCGTGAACGCAATGTCGGTTTTGTATTTCAGCACTACGCGTTGTTTCGACATATGACGGTATTTGAAAATGTGGCATTTGGTCTGCGCGTTAAGCCCAAAAAACAACGCCACAATGAAACCGAGATCAAGCGTCGCGTGCATGAACTACTTAATCTTGTCCAACTCGACTGGTTGCATGATCGTTATCCCGCGCAACTTTCCGGTGGGCAACGCCAACGTATTGCCTTGGCTCGCGCCCTTGCCGTCGAACCGCAAATATTGCTACTGGATGAACCCTTCGGCGCGCTTGATGCACAAGTGCGCAAAGAGTTGCGCCGCTGGCTGCGCCGTCTGCACGACGAGTTGCACATCACCAGTATCTTCGTAACACACGATCAGGAAGAAGCGCTCGAAGTGGCAGACCGGGTAGTGGTCATGAATAAAGGCAAGATTGAACAGATCGGCTCGCCTGATGAAGTTTATGCTGCGCCTGCAACTCCAATCGTTTATCAGTTCATTGGCAGTGTGAATCTTTTCCACTCGCGCGACCATGCACCATGGACGCAGCAACATGGTGATAGTGTGGCTTACGTGAGGCCGCACGATATCGAGATCAGTGTGAATGCGCTAGACAACACATCGCTTCCGGTTGAGGTTAAACTTGTACGCGCTATCGGTTCGATTGTGCGCGTGGAAGTTGCTGTAGATGGCAGCAGCGAATTCATCGAGATCGAACTCAGCCGCGAGCGCTTCGACACCGCTCCGTTGGCCAACGGTGACAAGGCATTTATACGCCCGCGCCAGTTCAAAGTGTTCGAACCGGGAGTACAAAATGAACTTTCAGCAGCTTAGGATTATCCGCGAGGCAGCTCGTTGCAACTTCAATCTCACTGAGGTAGGCAATGCATTGTTTACGTCTCAGTCCGGCGTGTCAAAACACATCAAAGATCTTGAAGATGAACTGGGCGTAGAATTATTCATCCGCAAGGGTAAACGCTTACTAGGCCTTACCGATCCAGGACGCGAGTTGCTCGTGTTTGTTGAACGCATTCTTCTTGATGCGAACAATATTAAAAATCTGGTTGAACAATATAGTCATCGCGATGAAGGTCAGCTGACCGTGGTTGCAACACACACACAGGCTCGCTATGCGTTACCCCAGGTAATCAATGAATTCAAAAAGAGCTTTCCTAAAGTTCACCTTAAATTACATCAAGCCGGCCCCAGTGAGATTGTGACCATGTTATTAAATGGTGAAGCAGATATTGGTGTGGCAACTGAAGCCTTGCACGATGTTACCAAGCTGGATTCGTTTCCATACTACTCTTGGCATCATGCGGTAGTCGTTCCCGTTGGTCATCCTCTGGAAAGGATCAAAACACTCACTTTGGAGGCCTTGGCCGAATATCCCATCGTCACATATCACGAAGGTTTAACGGGTCGCGCCAAAATCGACCGGCCTTTCGCTGATACAGGTATCGCACCCGATATTGTCATGTCGGCATTGGATGCAGACGTTATCAAAACCTATGTGGAATTGGGAATGGGAATCGGCATCATCGCTTCGATGGCGTTCAACCCCGCAAAAGATGCTGATTTGCGTTTACTTAAATGTGATCACTTATTTGAATCGAATACGACTTACATCGCTTTGCGGCGAGGGCACTACTTGCGTAGCTTCGCTTATCGTTTTATTGAATTATGCTCGCCCAAACTAACTGAAGAAGTGATACGTGCAGGAATAGTTCTTAATTAAAATGTGTGCTTCTTTCAGTTAGAAGCTTTTCGCAAAACTGATTGATCCATAACATTCAATAACAGGCACGCGCAAATTGAACATTACATGTAACGTCAGGCTGATTTTTTAGTATGTAGTTCAATGATAAATCGGTAGCTTCCCAATTTTAGGGTAAAGTTCTAATTCCCCAAGGGCAAGTAGAACAATTTCTACCGATTTCACACATGTATTATTAGAAATAAAAGTTTGCGCCTATTGAGTAAACCGCTGTACTGATTGTTGTAATCGCCGAGCCTCCGGATGGAGTTGTAGAATCATAACTCCCTGAAACCAATCCCTCCAAACTGAAACGTTTAGACAAGAAATATTCCATGCCGCCTTCGGCAGAAAGCGTAAATTCATTCGCACCCTTGCTACTGATACTAGCATGCGAAAATCTAGCTCCTACAAACGGAATCAAATCAGCTGACCTTACATATTGGACGAGATATCTTCTAATTCCCGCCATAAGATACAAGTCTGTAGTTCCTCCCCCGTTATTCGAGTTAACAAGGCCAAAGCCCCCAAGAACAGCCAAGTTCTTTTGAGGAAAATATTTTCCGCTAATCATCGGATTAGTGGCAGTGGCTGTAGTCACGGTCAGGCCAAATGTGCCAGTATTTAAATTGCCACTATCTGACTGAGGGATTGGTTCAGCTACTTTTGCGGAAGTCGCTGCTGTTGCAGCGAATCCATTCCCCAAAGCAAATAGTAATACCGTTGCTGAACATACTAGAATTATTTTTTTCATTGCATTATTTCCCATTGCGTTAAAAAAATGTTAGCTGTGTGTAAAACTGCAATCAACGCTTGTTCTTAAACCTGATTTTCCATTATTAAAATACTACACGCAGTTGATTTGAGTATTGTAAGCATCCAACGTAAAATCTCAAGTCTAATAACGCGACCACATTAAATTAACCGTGATTTCAGTCAGCATAAACGGCACTCAACAAACTTTCGAGCACCCACTTAGCCTCAATGAATTGATAGCCAGATTAGATCTGGCCGGTAAACGCATCGCCATTGAGTGCAACAACGAAATAGTACCTCGCAGTTTGTTTAACCAACGTCTGTTGGCAGACGGAGACAAAATAGAAGTCGTCGTTGCAGTGGGTGGTGGTTAAATATCCTTGCACGGTAATCTCGCCAATCCTTTAAAGAAAGCATCAGCAATAATGAGCCAAGACAATTTGATCATCGCCGGCAAGGCACATTCCTCTCGTCTTCTGGTCGGAACCGGAAAATATAAGGACTTCACTGAAACTCAGACCGCTATCGAAGCCAGTGGCGCGGAAATTATTACCATCGCGATTCGGCGAAGTAATATTGGGCAGAATCCCAACGAGCCAAACCTTCTCGATATTTTGCCGCCGTCAAAATATACATTATTACCAAATACTGCGGGTTGCTATAGCGCGGATGACGCGGTGCGGACTTTACGGCTTGCGCGAGAATTACTCGACGGTCACAGCTTGGTCAAGCTGGAAGTGTTAGGTGATCCGCAATCGCTGTATCCCAACGTTGTAGAAACAATCGCCGCTGCTAAAACGCTGGTTGCAGATGGTTTTCAAGTGATGGTGTACACCTCGGACGACCCCATTATTGCCAGGCAATTGGAAGATATCGGCTGTGTTGCAATCATGCCTCTGGCGTCACTGATCGGTTCCGGCATGGGCATCCTAAACCCGTGGAATCTGCAACTCATCATGGATCGCGTACAAGTACCGGTGATTGTGGATGCCGGTGTAGGCACTGCTTCTGATGCAGCTATCGCTATGGAATTGGGTTGCCACGGTGTATTGATGAATACAGCGATTGCTGCTGCGCAAAAACCAGTGCTGATGGCTTCGGCTATGAAGCAAGCTGTTGAGGCCGGGCGTTCCGCATTTTTGGCTGGACGTATGCCGCGCAAACTTTATAGCGCCACGCCCAGTTCCCCCACCGGGGGTCTGATCGCAAAAACCTGATGGAGCATCGTCATATTCGCAGCTTTGTGCTGCGCCAAGGACGTGTGTCGCCAGCGCAACAGCGTAGTTTGGAGAATTTAATGCCACGCTACGGCATCCCTTACTCAACCCATACTTTAAATTTGGATGATGCTTTTGGTCGTAGCGCGCCCAAAATTTTGGAGATTGGCTTCGGTATGGGTGAACCCACTGCGAAAATAGCCCTGAATCATCCGCAAAATGATTATCTCGCACTGGAAGTGCATCCTCCCGGTGTGGGCAGTTTGCTTAAACAGATTGATGCGCAGGGAATTCAGAATATTCGAATCATTCAGCACGACGCCGTCGAGGTACTACGTGATATGGTGAAAGACGAGACACTCGATGGCGTGCATATTTTCTTTCCCGACCCGTGGCATAAGGCGCGCCATAACAAACGGCGCTTGATTCAAACACACTTTGTTGCAAAATTAGCGCTGAAAATAAAACCGGGTGGTTATATTCACGTTGCGACCGACTGGCAAGATTACGCCGAGCAAATATTGGCCGTACTCAGTACCGAGCCGTTACTCCAAAACACCGCTACCGATTATGCAGAAAAACCAGAATATCGCCCGCTTACAAAATTCGAACAACGCGGTTTGAACCTCGGACATGGAGTGTGGGATTTGGTATTTCTTAGGCGACATCAAATCGCCCGGTAACTCGGTCTCCTACAGTAATCTTTTTTTTAGGAGCACGATTCATCGGGCGATAGCAGTTTGTTAACAGTAGGGCTTATTTAGTTACAAACGCAATTTGACAGACGTAGCCATGGACTCTAGTTTTTCGCCAAGAATATTTCCAGTAAATCATTCAAAAATCTCTGTCCTAACCGAGTAGGAGCGATTCGTTGTAAATCGCGACATAACAATCCACGTTTCTCTGCCTCTTCCAATTCGCGACGGATAGCCATTAAAGGCAAGCTGGTTCGCTCGGTAAATAACGCGGAATAGAATCCTTCATTTAAGCGCAACGCATTCATCATGAATTCAAAAGCGATATCCTTGTGCGTCACTTCGTGTTCATCCTGTTGAGGCTCGCCGCGCACAACCGCATCCATGTATGCCTGCGGCTGCTTGTAGCGCATCTGGCGCAAGACCTTATCATGAAGACTGAGCTTACTATGAGCGCCGGCACCTATACCCAGATAATCGCCGAACTGCCAGTAATTAAGATTGTGTCTGGCTCGACGTTGCGGTTGCGCGAATGCTGAAGTTTCGTAGTGCTGGTACCCGTGAGCCCCAAGTATTTCTTCAATACCTTGCTGCATGTCACTACTCGCATCATCATCCGGCAACTGCGGCGGGTTGCGATGAAACAATGTATTCGGTTCCAAAGTCAGGTGATAGCAAGACAGATGTTGCGGTGCATATTGCAATGCGCTCTGTACATCCTGCATCGCTTGAGCCAATGTTTGATTTGGAAGTGCATACATCAGATCCAGGTTGATATTTTCGAAATGCTGCTGCGCGATGTCGATGGCCCTCTTCGCTTCATCTGCCGAATGTATTCGACCCAGTGCTTTTAAGTGACTATCGTTGAAACTTTGAATGCCGAGAGACAAACGATTCACGCCGGCCTCTTTGAAAAGCGCAAATTTACTGGCCTCCACCGTGCCCGGATTCGCTTCCAAAGTGATTTCGGCGTTTATATCCAACGGCAACAACATGCGCACCTGCCGTAGTATTTCCTCAACCGCTTCACCGCTCAAAAGACTCGGTGTGCCACCCCCGAAAAACACCGTGTAAACCTTGCGCCCCCAGATCAATGGCAGTGCCATTTCCAAATCGCGTGTCAGCGCCGTAACATATTCGCTTTCGGGAAATGTTCCGCGTGCCTCATGCGAATTGAAATCGCAATACGGACATTTGCGCACGCACCAGGGAATATGTATGTAGAGTGATAACGGCGGCAGAGCTTGAAAGTTTACCGTTTGCGATTTAATGCCGACGGGATACAACCGGTGTGAGGTCATGCAGCACGCAGTCTCTGCAGCAATATTTTCAGTGCTTTGGCACGATGACTCACTTGTGCCTTTTCCTCATGTGACAACTCTGCACTCATCTTGCCGAATTCCGGCAGCCAGAACATCGGGTCGTAACCAAAGCCACCTTCGCCGCGTTCTTCATGCGCGATCTCACCGTGCCATTCACCCTCAGCTATCAGCGGTTGCGGATCACCGGCATGTCGCACCAAGACAAGCACACAGTAGTAATGGGCACGGCGATCAGTCACGTCCTGCAAAACTTGAAGTAACTTATCGTTGTTGCGACGGTCCGATTTCGGCTCGCCTGCATATCGTGCAGAAAGGGCACCCGGTGCTCCACCCAGAGCCTCCACACAAATACCGGAATCATCTGCAAGTGCAGGCAGGCCACTCAATCGACTCACGTGGCGAGCCTTGGCAAGCGCGTTTTCAATGAAAGTGCAGTGCGGTTCTTCAGCTTCAGAAATGCCAAGTTGCGATTGTGTCAACACTTCAATGCCGAGCGGTGCCAGCATGGGTTGAAATTCACGCAATTTTCCAGCGTTGTTTGAGGCAATAACCAGCTTGTTCATTACTGCAAAGCAGCTCGTTGCTTGTCAATTAGTTGCGCAATGCCTACTTGAGCGAGATCGAGCAAGATATTCATTTCATCGCGCGAAAAAGTATGGCCTTCTGCTGTACCCTGAACTTCTACAAAGTGACCGTTACCCAGCATCACTACGTTCATATCGGTATCGCACTCTGAGTCTTCGACATAATCAAGATCCAGCACCGGAGTGCCCTGGTAGATACCTACCGAGATTGCCGCGATGAAATCCTTGAGAGGCGTTTCTTTGATCAGGCCTTTATTCATCAGGCCGTTTACAGCATCATGCAGTGCTACAAATGCCCCTGTGATGCTGGCCGTGCGTGTGCCACCATCTGCCTGGATCACATCACAGTCAAGCTGAATGGTTCGCTCGCCCAATTTTTTCAAATCAACCACAGCACGCAGACTGCGCCCGATCAAGCGCTGTATTTCCTGAGTACGGCCAGACTGTTTTCCTTTGGCAGCTTCGCGCCCCATGCGTTCGCCTGTAGAACGCGGCAACATACCGTATTCTGCAGTCACCCAACCCTCGCCACTGCCTTTTTTATGCGCAGGAATTCTCTCTTCAACGCTGGCAGTGCAAATTACTTTTGTGTCTCCGCACTCTATGAGCACAGAGCCTTCGGCATGTTTGGTGTAGTTGCGGGTAATGCGGATGGAACGAAGTTGATTAGGCTGACGCTGGCTTGGCCTCATGTTTATGTTTCTCGAAGAATAGTGACGGTAGCTATTATAGCGTGCATCGACTTTAGCCAGCGTCAGTCTAGCGACATGCAAACCGGTATATCGGTCTTGTGTTCTTCTTGATCTTCACCCAGGCGTATTGCTACTGCAGTCGTGTTGTCGGCTCGTTCACGATCCCGACTCAAAGCGAGTTCCGCCAACTGCCCGATGGACTTTGACATCTCTCCCTCAGCCAAACCTTCAGCTATTTCATCATCAGATAAAGGGCTCCAAAATCCGTCGCTACAGAGCAGCACCACATCACCACGCTGAATTAAAGCTGGAGGAGACACTTCGACAAAAAACATATCTTCAACGCCGCCCAAGCAATTGGTGATCTTATTTCGATCAGGATGTGTCTTCATATCGGCTTTTGAAATCAGTCCCCAATCTGCCCATTGTTGAACAACGGAATGGTCACGGGTGACGCCGATTACCTTCCGGTCACGCAGAAGATAAAATCTGGAGTCCCCGGCATGCGCCCAAGTTACTTTGCCATTTTGCACCAGTGCCGCGACACAGGTCGTGCCTGGACTACCTTCCAAACGGTTCAATTCGGCAAAATCGATAATCGCCTCATGACACTTCTTTGTAGACTCGCGCAGAAAAGATTCCGGATCCGATATTTGAACCTCTTTCATTTCTTCAAATAATGTCATGAAAGTTTGAATAGTGATTTGAGCCGCTATTTCGCCATGAGAGTGCCCGCCCATGCCATCCGCAAGCACCAAAAGCACAGCTTCGTCCGTGTAGGCGAATGCAACGCGATCCTGGTTATATTTTCGACCACCGATCTGGCTCGTTTGGTATACAGCGAATCTCATCTTTTCAACTTATTTTCGCAAAATAATCAAATTGTCCACGAACCAACCGTGATCGTAATATATTTGGGCACTTCAACCTAGCATTTCCGATACTTTTTATAGTTAGTATTAATTTAGTGCATACAATTTGAATTGAACTTTTAATTGGGCCTTTATTATGCCTAAATTGCATTATGGTAGAATTAGTCAAAATAGTCATGCCTGTTGCAACAGTCTAGTCACTCTAATCTAATGTTGGCCTAAAAAATCGCAATTTATAACCGACACGTTATCACGATTTATAAGAGCGTTACGATTTGGAGATATTGTTCTCTAATAATTACGATCGACTATATTACCTTTCTTATAATTTTCAAATTAGGCAAACCCTGATGATTAACAATTGGATATCACGAATTCCACAAAAATGTTGGGCTTATACTGCACTTTCGATTTGGGCAGCGCTGTGTTTTATGATGTTGCACAAAACTTCTTATGGCATCGACGAAGGAGCGGCTCAAGCCCTGCTTTTGGTATGGTCGATAGCAGACAATGTAGTCAGCCCGATTGTGACCCTGGGTTTTCCTGATTTACGAGCGGTATTTCTCGCTCCCGCAGGTTTTTTATGGACAGGCGATGTTTTACCTGCAAAGGTATTCACCATACTCTTCATGTCAATCACTGTTTGGACATTACATTCCTGGAGGTTGCAAAAAGGAGAACAAGAAAGTGCTCTCTTGGCATCAGGACTACTGATGATCTCACCTCTACTTCTGGTGCAAATAGACTCGATTTCTGTTGCGACATTTTTACTCTTTTCTTTTGCATTGGGTGCCTGGTCTGATCAAATATACCGTGACTCGCCTAAAGCATTCGGTGGAATGTATTTTTCTCAACTTTTTTTGAGCCTGGTGTGTATCACACTGCACCCGATCGGGTTTGCATACCCTTTAGCACTATTGTGGGCCTGGTACAAAAATCCTCTCGATAAAAAGCATCAAACTTATATCTTCACTGGCATTGTTGCTTCAATTTTGCTAGCTTTGGTTTTAACTTCTGGCTGGCGTCATATCGTGTGGCTCACAAATCCACTGCAAAGCCTTTCCGGTTTACTGCTTGAACCTGTCTCTTCTAACGATTTTGGCACTTTCCATTGGATAGCGGGAATTGGAATGTTTGTTATTCTCCTTTTAGTAATATGGAAGCAAGCTAAAAATTTGTGGTCAGACTTACTTGGTCGAACTTTGTTAATTGGTCTTGCGATTGGGATTTTCTCTGGTGATGAAATATTCGGCATTGTCGCTCTGACAACCAGCTTGTATTGGGGATTACCGTTGTTGTTGAATAAATCGACTGGCTCACAGGGTGGATTTTGGCAGCAGCGTGGCCTAATACTATTGCTGACCATGTTCCTTGCAACTACTTGTATGGTTTCAAGCAAGTTGCGCTATCAATCTTTACATACTGCCGAATTGTCTCCTCGCGACAATTTAATCAGATCATTGGCTGAAGATAGCGGACTCTTTGCAGGCGAGGAAACGTCTCAGAACAGTTCGGCCAGAAAGAATATTCGGGTAGCAAGTCAGTGGCCAGCCCTTACCATGTTGGCGTGCCGCTGTGATGCTTTACCATTGCCCCCCAATGCAAAAGACAGTGATACGTTGTTCGATATGTTGCATGGTGTCAATTACCTGTTATTCGATCCGCGAGACCCTTTAAATAGCTCGCTTTCCCACAATTTGTCTTTTATGGACTCAGGGAAAGTGGAAACCATTGTGTTGCAAAAAGGGGGAGTAATCGTTCAGGTTAAAACACCTTTGACCGTCACATCACCACCAACCGGAAAAAAGACATGATCTCTGAGATTTTGATTTTCGCAGTTGCCGGAATAGGAGCTCTATTCATGACGGGCTACGCAGTCCACATGTTTGTTGGTGGCTTGGTCAGCGCCGAATCCGAAAATGAACTTATCATCGTCGTTTGCGTAATTGCTGTTTGCGCGATGGCGTACATGGTATGGGACGTTGTGCAAAGACGCTCCGGTAAGAAATAAACCTCTTGCTATCTTGCCACATCAATTTTAAAGTCTAGATCTTTGCCGTCAATGGAGTTGCACCTCCACAAAGATTCCGCTAGACTTCTGCCCGAAGTGTTATTGTAGTGGGGACGATAGCGATAGTATTTAAGGCTATTTTTATAAGTTTCAAAAAAACAGGGGGATATGTTATGCCAGTAGAACTTTTAGTACCAATTTCAATTTTCGTTTTGGGTGTTATTGTTTGCATCGCTTTGGGTAGCATTGGTATCGCAAGAATCACAGAGAAAAAATAAATTTAATGTGAAATTTGATTAGAACTGCCTCAATACGTATCAAGTTACTTTTGGGGCGGTTCGGTTTTTTTGTATCGATCAATCAGATCTAGTCATTCATAGGGTCTGTCCAAGTATCAAATATCCTATGGTTAGCACAAACATCCTGTATCGCCACCTGTTAAAGTTTTTTGTTTTATCTGCTTTATCCTTTTTCATTGGTACGATTCACGGCATGCTTCAAGTAATGCCGCCTATTCGCGCATGGCTTGATTCCATTGGCAGCCCATATGGCGGACCTGGACACATGATTGACCCTTTGGCTCACGCACACATGAATTTGGTTGGTGGAGTGGTGTTGCTGGCGATGGGAGTTACTTTCTATTTAATACCTATACTATCCGGCAAAGAAATTTATTCGATCAAACTGGTTAGACACACATATTGGTGGGTAAGTATTGGTGTCTACAGCTTTTATATCATTCAAATGGTTTTTGGTATCTGGGAAGGTACGTTGATGCATTCTGGTATCGCAGACATATCCACAGTACACCGTTACTATGGTCCAGTCATGGCCGTTTCCGGCACTACAATGGCGATCGGGTTTAGTACTTTCTTTGCAAATGTTGTCTTGACTGTGATTCGCGAACCTCACAAAGTTTAAATTCTAGTCTCAAACGCCATCTAACCTGCTGCCAGTTTAAGGGGAAAATATAATACCTTTTCTTCTGTTCGATGCTGCAAGCGTACTTGTAGTTGTGCTTGTTCCCCGTCACCAATATCTATAGCTCGGCGATAAACGCCTATCATCCCATCCTGTATAGCCTGAACCCATGGGGACGTATTCTTTCCGCGTATAGAAACCGTTAAATCCGGTATAGGTCTGCCATGAGGTCCGGTAATGATAATGACAATTTCTGACATTCCTGCAAGCGGAGGATCCGGATGAGTCTCGATGCGAATATCTGCATCTTTCCAGTGCTGCACTACTACAGTATTAACTTCTCCACTTTCACCGCATGCCACAAGAATTGTGGCGGCAAGCAATCCTGTCAGTACACAGAAATATTTATTCAAAAATATTTTCATTATTTAGGTTGTGGAATGCTTCCTTTTACTTCCATTTATTATTTTTGAACTTCCTTATTGTTATCTGATTTATTTTCCTTATATCCGCCTGAGCGCGTCACCATATAATATATAAAGACTATCGCGACACCGATATAAACCAGTGATCCTAAAAATCCCGGTTCAACAACCCAGTCAGTCCACTTAACTTCGACCCCCGGGCGCAGTCCCCAAAACGGAAAACTTAAACCGACACCTACCAGCAATACACTCACCACAACTGCCATGAACCAAAATGGCACCTTGCCTTGAGATTCAGGAATTTTTTCTACCAGTTCCCAATCTTCCATGCCTCGCTTCTCCAGGCGCTCCTTATCTGAAGCGTAACCAAAGTTATCTTTACGAAGTTCTCCCCAATGAGTTTCTTCATTTTTTAAATCGAATTTTTTATCGTGCGGATCCATTTTCTTTCCTTCTATTCCACAAAATGCTGCATATTAAATCGACCGATCCAACCATCTTTAGAACGCACTACAACGACAAATGGATAAAGGCCGCGTTTCAATTTTGATGTCATTGAAATATATACCGATGAGCGCCCTACCGTTTGCAAGCTTACCTTGTCACTGCTCAATGAAAAGGCTTACTGAGGTATGCCTTCAACTGATACGCTCAACTCTGTTGGTCTGTAGCGTTTACTTGTCACTTCAACTCGATATTCACGTGCCGATTGATTGTGTTCAGTTTGTAAATATCCTACTGACAAATGATAGGGCTGGTAGGTCCATATTCCCCACGTCAACAAGGTAAGCCCTATTAACGCGAAGGGTGTGGTCCAACGCATTCTGGATAGCAATGACATCGAATTATCACGAAACTGACGCAGCTTACGTTTTTCTCGTTGGCCTATTTCAAACTTCAACAGGCCAGTTTTGCCCTTCTTTGCTTGGAGATTGTTACATGCATCGATGCAATCGCCGCAGTTTATGCAACTGTCATAGATTTCTGTCTTGCGCGGATCCAGTTCAATAAAGCAGGTTGTAACGCAATAGTTGCATTTTTCACATTCACTTGCCCTACTTGCGTCATAAAGCACATGCAATGTCTGTTCGGTTTTAAATGAATGCTGCCAAATTTTATATACGCAGGCAAAACGGCACCAGAAATGTCTTAGTACCGCAATATCCAACAAGATGATCAAAACCCATACAAAATATATCCAATGCAACGATCCCGCCAATCTTGGATCATTTTTAAATGCAATAAATGACCACACCACATCAGGCGGATAAAAATATAGCAATGGCAACAGCGCAAAAAACATCGCAGCGCCCAAAAATGAGAGTCCGAGCAATATCCAATTTATGGCTGTATTTTTTGCCACAGCAATTTTTGCGGACTCTCCGTCAAGACTGACTTCTGCACGTTTACCTAACAGTTTGCGAGTCATATAGTTTGCCCACTCTGCAGAAGTATTCTGCGGGCACGCCCAACCGCAAAATACCGTTCCAGCGACCGAGTACAGCGCTACCAGTCCGCTCAATATGGTGATCCACAAGCCGGATATTAGAAAAAAGTCGGCAAACCATATCTGCCAACCTAATACTACCAAGGCTCCATTTTCAGGATCGATCCTGAATAATCCCGAGACAGGAATAAGCACCAGCAATATCAAGATGATTATTTGGACAGCACGTCTTTTCCATTTAAAGTTTGATGATCAACAACTTGTTTCCCACCTTGTTCTACTTGTGTTGCCGAGAATAACCCTTGTGGTGTTACACTCGTAAACATAATACACCGGCTAGTAGGAAGTAACGCGGCAATAGAGCCAAGTAGGTCGCTTTTACCCCCGCCACTTTTTCCACTGGCGGAATAATGCAAAAGCGCACTCGTTGAGCTGTAACCGACACGAAGCATAGAGCGCATAAGCAAAGCAGCTAGTTCACTATCTCCGGCGTGATAATCGTTAATCAATTTCACGCAATAATTAATGAACTCGCCACGGTTCAATAGCTCGTTTGCTTGGCGGAACGCTGAAACATCCGTTTTAAGCACTGGCCGATCAACGAGAGCACTAAATCCTTTTTGCTCGCCGTTAATCTCTTTCAAGGCC
>CAIRAO010000139.1 GCA_903876625.1 uncultured Gallionellaceae bacterium
CGATCTAAGGGTAAAAATAGCCTGTGATTGATGATCGACCCCGCGTATGGTGCCGGGCACTTTCACCCGGCTGCGTTGTCAGGCCTTACCCTGCTTGTCTTACGGCTGGCGACTTATACGACATTTGCGGCCCGCGTATCTCAGGGCAGTCGATGTACGGGTATCTTGCACAGGGGAAGCGATACGAGCCTAACCCTTCGTGCCAGCCTTTCGGCATCAGTCGCCATGCGTAAAGGCAAATTCTGAAGGCGACTATCCGACTAAGTTTGGTCTACAGAGACTGACTCTATAGGGCCGTTCAGCAGATAGTCGGGCGCAGGGTCCAGAGCTGAACCCGCATTCCACGCGCGTATTGTGCCTTATCTACCGTGCGAATGCAATCTGCTTCTGATTTGCTGCCTTGCCTTATCGGTGCACATGTCAATGAATATGGCCATCCGTTTTCCAGCCTCGCCACAAGGCACAGAAGCCTCACCCGATCCATGACAAACCCGGCAGACTTTCCCGCTCTGGCGCCCAGTCCCGGCGATCACCTCGAATTTCGTCCCGTTGCAGGCTTGGCATTGTCTGGCCAACCACCATTGCAAGACAGACGCGGCCACATGCAGCGGGTTTTCCATGCCCCAGCGGTCGGCTTGGATTGCGACTTGCTCACGCACGGCCGGCAGAGACTTCAAGCGGCCACGCAGCATCGCCATGTCATGCAGGTAGACGGCCATCCCAGCGGCTTTGCTGAACTTTGGATGTGATGCCCCATCCCATTCGCTGTGCAGGCGCAGCAAGGCGCTACCAAGCCTGGCCGGAGCCCATCCTGCGGCAATCAGAATGTCTGCACTGCTCTTGCGGTCAGCCTCCACCCGCAAATTACTGGCATGTGTCGCGCTGGTGTATTGCTCGTTTATGTCTGGTCGTGTAGTTTCTTGCATTGCAGTCCTTTGCATTAAAATTCGTCCTGCAACTGCGATAGTCTGAAAACCCCGTTTTACTTTGACCGGTAGCGGGGTTTTTTATTGGCTAGTCGTCTTTCTCTAGCTCGTCATCAAATTCAGATTCAAACATCCCACTGCGGAGATTTTGAACAATCTGATCAATGTTTTCTTCTGTTATTCCCGTTCCAACAAGATCAAGAAAACAAACCCCTTCTCCTTCTTTTGCATTCATCAGCGCCTCAAGCATCACGCGCTCCAGGGTTCCATTTTTGGGGATCATTCTTTTTCCTCGTTAAGCACTATCTGGAAAAGTTGCGCACGGTCAATCAACTTCATTGCTACAGCCATGGCAATCAATGGCACATCTGACGTTTTCCAATATGTACCAACATGGGCAACATAAAAGGGCTTTATTCCAAGATCCTTTATTCCAGCAACACCAATAGGGAACCCAACAATTTTCCCCATTTCAGTAGTGCTAACAACATCAATGCCATTGATAGGAGGTGTATTTCTATAGCTTTCATGGCTCATATTTAACCTAAGCTCTTAAGCAATGCCTGAAGTTGGCGCATCTTAATGGTCTCTGCATCGTTCTTCTGGGCCTGCTCGGCCAAGTCAATTGCCGCATCATCCATATCAGTAGCTAACTCGCGCAGTCGCTGTGCCAGTCCGCTTAATCGGTCGATAGGGCTTGCCTTCTCTGGAATTTCATAAATAGCCACCTTCATTTCTTCTTCCTTTGAGTTTTTCACGGCTACCAACGCCGGTGGTTTGTCGATCTTCTTTTCTCGTATTTCAATGCGCTTGAATGATCCACGCACAGGCTCTACGGCAAGCCCGGAATCAATAAGCGAATTTATGCACCCGCGCACAGAGTGGGCGTCGGACATTGATGCATTAGTACGGTGAAGCTCTTTCATGATCTGAGTCGGATTCCATGGCTCAGACAGTGGAAGCGCCTCGTAGACATTCCTTGCCTGCACCGACAGCCCTCGATGCACAGATTCAAATTTCGCTAGATTCATCGGCTCTCCTTCTTGGTTAATCTTGGCATCACGCAGGCCATTGAAATAGCCCGCAGCGTAGACCTTCCTATGGTCTTTTGACTCTCCCACGGCTAAGCGCCCATCTCAGTCATAAGCGCGTCCATCCGCACAGCGCAGGCGTGAGCTTCCGCAAAGTTCGCGGTACGGCCACCACCAGGAAGTACCCAACCCTCATGTGCAAGTGGCGGCACTGCCTTCGCCCAGATCACGCGGGCCTTGCCTATCGTGATGTTCTTGGGGTCGCAGAAGGCGGGCGATATTGCTTTGTCGTCTGTCATTTCATGGTCCGGTTGGTTGAATAAATCCTGAAAAACCTACAGCGCCAGCCATAGTCCTGGCGCTTGCTGCAGTCGTAAATCTCTTTGCCGTCCAGCACCTGAACCTGCTTATGCACGCACTGGCCGCATGCCTTGGCCTGGCGGGCGGCTTCTTCCTGGCGGCGAATCAGTA
>CAIRAO010000140.1 GCA_903876625.1 uncultured Gallionellaceae bacterium
CCACCTCCTCCTCCGCTTCCGCCATTAAATCCACCAGTCGCCGCTACAACAATCATAATAATTCCAAGAGTAACAAATTGTGACCAAAGAAATAATATATGAAATGATAACAAAAGATTTAAATCCAGTTCGAGTGTATGTCGGACCATTTATGACTAGTTTAGATATGAGTGGTTTATCTCTATCGATTCTGAATTATTATTCTTTATTAAATCATTTAGATTCCGACACGTCCGCACCAGCATAGATTCGTGAATTAATAAACAACATCTTAAAAATCAAATTATACCCTATAATGAAAATAATTATTTACCAGCAGAAAAACAACCTAATGATAAATTAACCATGACTATTAGAATATGTCAAAAAATTATTGAATTGGAACCAGAATAACAAAATGTGATCAAGATGGAGATTGCGGTCTAGTGATGAAAGCGGGTGCCAGTAACATAATTCAAGAAATTCAAAATAAACTAAATTTAAATAAAGATACATCTCTATTATGTGATAAAATTGCTGATAGTATTTCACATGCAATGGGTGGGACTTCAGGAATTATTTTAGAAATATTTTTTCGATCTATGAGTATTTCTATTAGTAAACAGGTATAAGTGAATGTCTTAATTTTGTTATTGTCTACCTTGTCTATTGCCCTATAGTATGGGTATATTAATATATGCGCCTTTCTATGTTATGATCGTGACTAGGGAGATGTAACATCCCATTTGTTATTATATTATTGAAAAGTTCATTATACATATATATATGACAAACTAACACGTGAAGTTTGGATAGAGGCATTAAGTGCTGGAACACAGGCAATTCAATTATATGGAGGTGTCACAGTGGGTATGAGGACTTTATTAGATGCGTTAATCCCTGCAACTACTGCGCTACAAGGATGTACTTATTATTATACATAGTATTACTACATATGGCTTATTAGTAAATGCAAAGTGTAACTGGAGAAAACTTTCATGTAGCTTCACTGCGCACTATATTATTATTACTAGTAGTATTTTGTATATCTACAGTCGTATTAAATGATATATGTTCAAAAACTAGTCGATTTTGTCAATGAAACATTATCAAAGTCATATTTAAAAAATTAACACTAGCAGACGATAGCACTTATCATTCAATTAACATCCCTGCCTAATACTAGCAGGCCACTCTGTCTGTCCGCACAGTACAAGTTCACTAACTACCAGTGACAGTGGCCTAGTCTTCATCATGCATCAATAACTATATATAATATATACAAACGTAAAATTTAAAAACACTATTTAATACCAAGCCAAATACTGCTCATCCATCATCATAACTAATCGTTTAAGTAAGTAGTCTTGTTTCTCTCACATTGGTTTAAAAGTTGGCTTCTTAGAAGGCGCCACACACACAAGATGGTTTCTTAGAAGGAGCTGCACTTGGTTTAAACACACACACAAGGTTTCTTAGAAGGAGTTACACTTGGTTTAAAAGATGGGTTCTTTGAAGGCGCAGCAGTTGGTCTTGAAGTACTAATACAATTACCAGCGGAAATAACAGAAGCAGGACAACCTCTTGGTCCAGCTGGAATTAACAAAGTAGAAATACTTTGTTGTGAGACACCATTATCGTAACTTGGATATAATGCGCAAACACCATTTGAAAGCAATACGGCTCCGGCACAGACGGACGCAACAGTGCATTGATAAGCGCAATCGATGGCATTAAGACCATTAAATACTTTTACTGTACCGGAAGTAGGACTGACAATAGTCCATCCATTTATTTTCACAAATTGCACACCATAAGTAACATCGTGGACATAGAAATCGGTAGCAGATACTATTGCAGGACTATCAAAATTCGATTTAACAGTGCGAGCTGTATTACTGCCAGAAGGATTATTAAAACCAACGCATGCTGGTGAGCTATTTTTATCTTCACATCTGCTTGCCGTTGACCCAAGAGTGTAAGCTGATTTCGGTAAGGATGTAATCTTATTAGCAACTGCAGTGAAATCAAAGTTAGGAATCTTGTTATAGGGCATCAGTAGCCAACAAGATTTTGACTGACCAAAGGCTGGATCAGAACCGAAAGTCGCCATTGAACAAATAAAAGGATCAGTAGTAATTAACTTGCAAACATATCCGGTCATAGCACCCGGCATAGGACCCAAACCAGCAGAATCAAAGCCGAAACAAAACGTGTTAAGGTTGGCATATTGATTAAGGTTGTTTTGATTAGGATCCCTTCGATCGCAAGACCCACCTTCTGAACAAAATTTAATGTATATTGATCCATAACATTTATTTGTGATCGTCAGCAGGACTATAATCATCAGCCACAAGCATAATGAATAACTTGAGTTTGACTTCGCATTCAGCATCTTTGGAAATATTAAACAAACGTTACAAAATGGAAACGATTTGAATTGAATTATGAATTCTGATTAATGATATCCAAATACTTCCATGCAAATAATAGTAATTCTAGAATTATCACCTCACTCTCGTTACCACTCAGACAGTTCAGATAAGCAGGTGATAAGCATACTCCGATGTCGAAATCAGACATCGAATAGTACGTCACACATCGAATATTACGTCACACATCGAATATTACGTCACACATCGAATATTACGTCACACATCGAATACGTGATAATTGATTCTAGGATTACTATTTGATAGCCGTTAAATTTAGTTTTTTTTTGTGATACCACCTGCAATTTATGTTTTGGGAGTGATCCATACAGTAACACGATTTGAGTGGTGGAAACTTTTGATTTAATCTCAGCCAGTCAGCCTGTCACGACAGCCAGCAGAGTGGGCTGTGTGTGTCCCAGTGATGAGTGTCATGAGTCACTGATGACAACCGGGGGTACCAGTTCCGGCCTAATAACCGGACTAGGGGTGATTTTAACAGAAAAGGAAACTGCTGTCACTCATCAGTGACGGCACGCTGCTGCATCAATTCTAAGATTATACAATACTGAGTCAGAATGCACATAGTCCGGTATCCAGAGTGGAGACGCGTTTAAAGTAAACACGGTCAGATTCATTTCTAATTTCTCGGCTTCGGATATTTAAAACGATTTTCATTATTTAATAACAAATTAATCAATAAACAAATTCTTTTGATTCAATAATGTTGTCGTTTAACGTGCTCATAATAGTTTTAGTTGTGCTGTCTATTTCATTTGGAAAGGTTAGTTCCACAAATGCTATACTAGTAAACTCTACGAAGATTACAAATGACCCTCAGCATCTACAGAAACCCACAACCAAACCATTACTCTCTCCCAGCAATAAACCTGTGTACAAATATCCAACAAAGAAGCCTCTCAATCGTAAGTCTCCTACTGTTAGACCTGTTTACAAATACCCAACAAAGATGCCTATACATCTTAAGCCTCATACAGTAAAACCTGTTTATAAATACCCAACAAAGAAGCCTCTCACTCTTAAGCCTCCCACCGTTATTCACAGTTCTACCTCTTCTACTAGTTGCTTACTTCTCTAACATTTCGATCTGGTCTTGCTGGCCGTACTTGCAGGGCAGGAGGGATTTGAACCCCCAACCGCCGGTGTTGGAGACCGGAACTCTAGCCAATTGAGCTACTGCCCTTCGGGCG
>CAIRAO010000141.1 GCA_903876625.1 uncultured Gallionellaceae bacterium
ACTCCAGTGGAACATGCGTAAACATAAACAGGAAACTGAGCACCGTAAGACCAAGGGAGATCGAGATCGGCATCCCGGTCAGCATCAGCGCAATCAGTAATACAAAGATGATCGAGGCGTTCATTTTATTTGGTCATCCTTGTTTTGATGATGACGCACTTCGCCATCCACAGGATGAGTCCGGTCGGACGGATGCAGGTTGTCATTCAGCGCATACACATTCGTATCAACAGGCGGCATTTCGTCTTCGAGACCATCAACGTGTCCATGATCGTGATGCGGCAATTCGCCAGTCTTTAAATAAATGAAAAGCACTTGCAGGAAGCGAAAGCACATCAGACCGGTGCCGAGCGGAATCGCCGAATAAACCATCCAGGTAGGCCATTCAAGATCGGGCGTGGTTGGGCCTTCGGGGATATCGTCAAAAGGACGGCCAGTCAAGGCGAGAAAAGCGTGGTGTGCCCCGTTTTCCCAAACGAAATAAGATCCCAGCACTGCCACGATTCCAGTAAAAAGCACGCCTGCTAGCAGCCCAAAAATAATAAACTTTGCACGCAGCTTATGGTCGAACTGGTTAATCAGCACATCGACCCCGACGTGAATACCGGTGCGCACGCCGTAAGCTGCACCAAACTTGGCCATCCATACGAACATGATGATGGTGAGTTCCTGCGCCCAAGTGAAATTTAGGGACAGCAGCCAATCTTGCACAACAGGAATATTAAAACCCGCGGCATAGCGATGAACGACGGACACGAAAATAATTAATGTCGCGCCCGCCATGAGCAAGGTAATTATCCATTCCTCAAGATGATCGAGATATTTCACGATGTTACCCCCTTGTTTCGAAGCAAATCTTGGGTAAAATTCTTTATCAGGCCACTCACTCTCGCGTCGCAAGCGGCCAGAAAGCAGAAGATTACAGCTTGCTTGGGTCGAAGCCGGTTTCTTTGTAGATAGACTTCAGTAAGTCAGCACCGACACGATCCGCCATCTTGGTGTGAACGGGTGCCATCGCCTTCTTGAACGCCATTCTCTCTTCTTTGGTCGGCACATAGACAACCGTCTTGCCGCTCTTCTTTACTTCTTCGAGTGAAGTATCATTCTCTTCCTGGGCAATCTTGTTCGCATAAACGGTAGATTCCTTCATCGCCTGTTCAAGCTGACCGCGAACATCTGCAGGCAAACCTTCCCAGAACTTTTTGTTAACGATCACCGCATAACCGAGATAACCATGATTGGTCAGTGTCAGATACTTCTGCACTTCATGCATCTTTTGCGTATAAAGATTGGAAATCGGATTCTCAGTTCCATCAACCACACCGGTCGAAAGTGCCTGATAGACTTCTGAGAAAGCCATCACTTGCGGCATCGCGCCAACCGATCTCATTTCCTCTTCAAGCACCTTGGAGGACTGGATGCGCATCTTCTTACCCTTAAGATCGGCAGGCGTCTTTATCGGCGTATTGGCGGAAAAAGACTTAAAGCCATTATCCCAGAAGGACAACCCGACAATCCCCTTGGCATCCAGTTTGGCCAGCAAGCTTGCGCCTATCGGGCCTTGGGTGATCTTGTGCAAATCCGTCGCATCGTCAAATATAAAAGGAAAATCGAAAACTTCGAATTCCTTGACGCCTAAGGGGCCGAATTTTGCCAGCGAAGGAGCCAACATTTGCACTGAGCCGAGTTGCAACGCCTCTAACTCTTCCTTGTCCTTGTACAAAGCGCTGTTGGGATAGACCTCGACCTTGACTTTATTCTTGGTCAGCTCGGCAGCTCTTTTGGCAAAAAACTCCGCCGCCTTACCTTTGGGCGTAGCGGCTGCAACCACATGACTGAATTTGATGATGATCGGATCGGCTGAAGCAGTTACAGATAGACTAAACAGCAACAAACAAGACAATGCAAAAAAACGCTTCATGGTAATTCCTCCTGAGGGTTTGCCTCTAATGATAAACAACTTATTATTGGGTGAATCATAAACCAATTATTTACTTGATACCAGCAAACCTGTCTCTTCCGGATCTGCATGAAAAATTGCCGCGATAGCCACACCTACCACACATACCAACTCATCACCGCAAAATATCAAGGGCAAACGCTCGCGCTGCCAAGGGGGAATTTTATGTTCTTGAAGCAGACTTTTCAGACTTCGGGTCGGTGCATTGGGGAATGGACGGATTTTCTCTCCTCCCGACCGCAGTCTGAGTGTAACAGGAGCACTTTGCAGTTTTTTCAAACTTATACCCTGCCCCATAGTCTGCTTAAATTGTAAACACAAATTCGATGCAGGCCATGCCATTCCGTTTTCTCCCTGCCATGATAATTTTAAGTCGGGATCAAAATTTCCCAATTCGCGCAACACATATGCTTTGTTTTGATAAGCGCGAACTTGCCAGCCACCATATTCAATACATAGGTCAGTATCTTCTTTCGTCTCCAGCAATTGCCGCATCATTTCTTCAAGTAGCGTAACGGGTGGCATCGGTGCCCCGCAGTTTTGCAGAATAAAACGCAATAAATTTTTTGCACGGGGGAACGTTAATGTTTGCAGGAGCGAAATCTCAAACGGTGTTCCTTCAACCCGGCCCTGGGTGTCATGGCGGGCCAGTTCATCAAGCAGTTCAGCACCTTCTGCAAAATGCCGCGCACTGCGTACAAGCGTTTCCCGATACGCGGGAAATCTTTCTTCCAATAACGGCAGCACGCGCTGGCGCAAGAAATTACGCGGGTAATAAGTGTCCGCATTGCTTTCGTCTTCTACCCAATGCAATTCATTTTGTTGAGCATAGGCCAGC
>CAIRAO010000142.1 GCA_903876625.1 uncultured Gallionellaceae bacterium
ACATCGCGAAGTTCGGATACTTCTTTTTCCACATCGCGTGGCACAGCCAGATCAACAATAAACAGCGGCCGATGCTTGCGCTCTTTAAGTGCTCGCTCGACCATGCCTTTCCCTAATATAGGCAATTGGCTGGCGGTACATGTAACAATAATATCGTGATGTGCCAATTGTTCAGGCAACTCATTTAGCGTGATCGCGTGGCCGTTGATTCGCCGTGCAAGGGCTTGAGCACGCTCTATGGTTCGGTTCGCTACGGTGATCTGTTTGGGATTGCGAGCCGCAAAATGAACGGCATTCAGCTCGATCATTTCACCTGCGCCAATAAACAATACACGCTGATCATCAATACCGGGAAAAATGCGCTCAGCCAGTTTTACAGCCGCCGCCGCCATAGAAACGAGATTGGCTCCAATTTCAGTTTGAGTACGCACATCCTTGGCGACTGAGAAAGTGCGTTGAAAAAGCTTATGCAACAGAAACCCCAATGTGCCAGCTTGTTCCGCTTGACGCACTGCCTGCTTCATCTGGCCTAAAATCTGTGGTTCACCCAACACCATCGAGTCCAAACCGCTCGCCACTCTAAAGGCATGTTTGACAGCCTGTTCCTGAGGCAATTGATATATGTAAGGAACGATGTCAGCGGAAGGAAGCTGGTGATAAGACGCGAGCCAATCAACAACCTGCGTTGGCGAATTGGTGCTGCAATAAACTTCGGTACGATTGCAGGTGGAAAGAATAGTGGCTTCTTTGACCGCACTATTACCCACCAGATCACGCAATGCCGGCTCCATCGAGTCGACATTAAATGCAATCTGCTCTCGCACAGAAAGTGGTGCAGTTTGATGGTTAATGCCAAAAGCGAATAGATGCATTCTGCCGTAAGCCCGTAAGCCTGTTGATTCGGATTGCGGATTATAGCTTTAATCGTGCTAGGGGCAAAATGGACATGGTTCGGGAACTGGAAAGTGCTCGCTTTATTGCACACCAGGATTATATATTTTCGGTCTCACGTTAAAATGACTGCTATCCGCAAAACTTTCAGGGTCACCACATGCTTGAAGAACGTTTAGTAAACATCGAAACAAAAATCACCTTCCAGGAGGACCTGATCGAGGAATTGAACAAAACAGTCTATCAGCAACAAAATAGATTAGATCGGCTGGAAAGGATTTGCGAATCGCTGGTAAGACACATTGAATCACTGGAAGAAGCAGGGAGTGAGGGAATGCCTGCGGTTGAAAGACCGCCTCACTATTAGCGTGCCGTCCCGCTGAAAGAAAAAGTTTCGCATCTCTGCGAGGGTTATATTGAAAACGATGGTCAGCTTCCGTTTAACCGCCGCGGCTAAATTCGAGCGAACTCAACAATTTTTTCGGTTTGAAGATTAGGCACCACCCAAACATCATTGGCCGCCATTTTTGCAGTGATTTCCTGGAACATATCGAAGCGCTCACCACTTACTTCAACTGGCCCTTGCACAGGGAACAACACTTGCTCAGGCAACACATGTAAGGCACGCAATTTTTCAACCTTACCAAACCATGCCCAGCCATGATCATAGATTTGCGCAGGGTCTTCATGTGCCAGATATAAAGGCTTGATTGCCTTCACTGCACGCTCGCCCTCACGATGCACAAAGGGTAGCTTAGCGTGGTATGTGCTTACATCACCAAGTGTCTCCGGCTGATATTGCTTGTTGAGCTTCGCTTCCACCAGAACCTTGCGCACAGTCTTATCGAGCAACTGTTCGTGATATGCCTTGGTTGCAAAATTGCGTTCCACGTAATGACCGAACAATTCTTCCAACTGTTGCGCGGGATCATCTGCCAGCACTACACGCACATTGTCGAAACGTAGCATCGCCTCACGTTGGCGCGTAAGCTCACCAAAAAGATGGCGCGCCAAGTTTACATCCATTGCGTGACCTTGCTGTTGTGCCAGCCAATTACGGACACGCTTCAACTCCAGCTTAAAATCATTTGCTGCGCGGCGATAGATACCCGCATCCAGCTCTTCGAAAAAAGCTGTAATGCGGCGAATTCTGGTCATCAATTTGAACTCGAAAAAACCCGCATCGGGACACAGCATCACGATGCCTACATTGGCAAATTCGCCAGTTTCCATATAGGGGAGGAAACGAACAATAGCGTACTGACATGCGAATTTCTTCATCACGCTACCCTCCAAAAATCGTTATCCATAAATCGCCCAAGAAACTCTCGTACCGCATCGCGGTTAAACTCGGTGGGAACCCCATTATCCACTGTCCACCACTCAGGCGGAACATTATCGCAAGCAGGATCGAATTCGGCAAACGCTGCCGCCAGACGGTCACGATATATCTCTCGTTCAACTAAATCATCAAAGACTGCCAGCAAACTTTCATGAAAAACATGTAGTTCTGCAAAACGCAATGGATTAAAGTCGGTATCGAATGCCTGATTATGGTCGATCACCGCCAGCTTGGAGTGCTGCAAATCCCACAACAAATTTGGATTACCGCCTTTTTCTGTCAGGGTACGATCCGCGTTATGCAACCACCAGTCGAACAACGCCACATCCTTGCGCACCTGTTCATCCACTTTGGAAATGTGCGAATAGGAAAACTCCTGCACGTGCGGCAATGCCTTGGAACCAAAGGCCAAGCCCGCACCCAGCTCATTGGCATCATCCCTGCCGCACCACTTGATCAATTCCTGCGGCACTTCAACGATTTCAAAGTCTGCTACTGGCAAACCAAAAGCGCGCGCAAGACGACCGCCCACATACTCGGCAATCAAGCTACGCTTGCCAGCACCGTGACCTTTGACGAAATATGCCTGACCCTCTTCGCATTTGCAGTGAAATGGATAGGTAATCCCCTGAATGGAGCGGCCAAGAATCTCGTTAATCTGGATAGTCAACATAGTCTCCCGTATTCATCTTAAGCCGCCCACTTCCTGCCATGGCTTGCGTAGTCGAGCATCAGGTAAAACACGTTGTCGCATTTCTCGCGGAACAGCACGCGATCATAGCTATCCGGCAGCTCGCTATCCAGCACCGCTGCCACCGCAGATCGCACTTGTTCCTTGGTCTGCGTATCCTTGTACCAATCCTGCACCAGCACCTTGGGATGCTCTTCCAGTAGACGATGCAGCAGCGACTTGGCCGCGAGCCTGACCTTCTGCGTTTCTTCCTGCGTCATCTTGTCTTTCTTCAGCAGATCAAACACTTCCAGTTCGTCCTCAGTCAGCCCCTCGCGGATATGGCGCTCAGCTTCCGCGTGCAGGTCTTCTGCATATTTCATCAGTTCTTCATATGAATTTTCAGTAGATGAACCGCCGGAATTGTAGGCATCAATAATCTTCTGCAAGCGTTGCGCAAAATCAGTGCGTGTCGCATTCTGCTGCAGCATCAGTTCCAGCTTGTATTGCAAGAAGGCGCGCAGGTCGGTGATTTCAATGTTTTTGTAGGTCGCCTGCTTGAATTCCTCGCGCAACTTGTCAAAGTTGATTTTGCTCAAGTCCCAAGTCTTACCCTTCTGTATGATCTGGTATTCCGCGCTGTATTGCCGCGCCTTGAATGCCTCCGCATCATCCACCACCACGCTCTCATCCAGCAGCTCTGCAATCTTCAAGCTGATCGCGTCGATGTCCGTTTGCCCGATAAGGCTGTCGATCACACCGCGTAAATATTGAAACGCCGCCACTTCGCGCCCCTTGGCACGCCCCAACACTTCCGGCTTGCATGCCTCATACAGCGACGAGATAGTGTTCTCATAGACATTAAAACCCTTGCGCCATTCGTCGTTCGCCAACAAAGCATTGGCAAAAATATTAAAGCGGCCCAATTTTTCAAATACATCGTTACCGCCCAACACTTCGCGCAAAGGAACGTCTTTCTCGTGGCAGAACGCCAAACCCTGCTCAATCGCATCGTCCAGCAAACGGAACAGCTCCGCCTTTTCCTTAACCGGCGGATCAATCTCATCGCCCCCTTGCGCGTAATCCCTCAGCGCCAGCTTCATGTTGCGGAACACGTTGTAGTAATCCACGATCTCGCCATTGCGCTTCTCCACCCCGTTGATCTTCCACGACGTGACGCGGTTAGCGCGGGCGATAGTCTGCATCAGGGTATGCCCCTTCATCGGCTTGTCGAGATACAACGTCGACAGCGTAGGCGCATCAAAGCCAGTCAGCCACATGGCGCACACAAACACCAATTGCAGTGGGCTCTCCGGGTCTTTGAAGTTGTATTCGATGTCGTGTCCATGCGCATCCAGCTGGTTCATGCGCTCGCGGTGCGGCTTGACGTCCAGCTTCTGATCCTTGAATTTCTTTTCCTCGTCCGCGTCTTCGCTGATGACCACCGCCATTTCCACTGAACGCATGTATTCGACGATCTGTTTCAGCCGCGCTTTTTCAATATCGTTGGCAGACTTGCTGCTGCGGCCCAGCAAATTCTTGATCTCTTCCTTCCACAGCCGCTGCACCTTGTCGTACATCTTAACGGCGGTGAATTTATCCACCGCCACAAACAGCCCCTTACCCAGATAACCGCGCCGGGGAAAGTGATAAATAATATCCTGCGCGATAGTTTCTAGGCGGTCATCGTTTTTGATGACCGTAATCTCGGTGGAAAAGCGCTTTTCCAGCTTGGCTTGCTGCGCCTCGTCCAGATTTTCGTCTTCCAGAATCTCGTAGAACTCCTCGCTCAGATTTTCGTTCTGGATCAACACCTCCGGCACGCGCTTTTCGTAAAATAATGGAACCGTCGCGCCGTCGTCCATAGACTGTTGGAAATTGTATTCCGAAACGTAGCCGCCGAACCAAGCATTGGTTTTGCGTTCGCGCCCCAGCAGCGGCGTGCCGGTAAAAGCTAGGTATTGCGCATTGGGTAAACCCTTGCGCATATTCTCCGCCAGCGACTTGTATTGCGTGCGGTGCGCCTCATCCACTATCACAATGATTTCGTTGCTCGGTGAAAGCTCGGGATATTCACGGCCTTTGTCCCAACGGAATTTCTGGATCAGTGTGAAAACCACGCGCTTGTGTTGCCCTAAGAATTTGCGCATCTCCTCGCTGTTCTTTGGCTGCGCGGCTTCGGCCTCGCTGACCGTGCGGGTGTTCAGGAAATTTCGATAAATCTGCCCGTCCAGATCGTCACGGTCGGTCACCACTACAAAGGTGAAATTGCCGGTCTGCTTGCGGAAGATTTTGCGCGCATAAAAAATCATCGAGAAACTCTTGCCCGAGCCTTGCGTGTGCCAGAACACACCCAGTTTGCCCGCCAACTCCTCGCGCTTGAGGAAAGCGTCATAAGCCCGATTCACGCCGATAAACTGGTGGTTTTGCGCGATGATCTTCGAACTATCCTTGTAGTAGAGAATGAAATTCTCCACATAGTCCAGCAGCCTGCGCTTGGGCAGCAAGCCTTCGATCACCCCTTCCAGGCTGATGCCTTGCTCGCGGATCGCTGCGCGGTCGATCTTCTGCTTCTCGTCATCCGCGCGCAGCCAGTTGAAAAAATGCTCCCACTCCGCCGTAATGCTGCCCACCTTGGTCTCGATGGCGTTGGACAGCACGCAAAAGGCATTGGTCAGGAAAAGCTGCGGAATCTCCGCCTTGTAAGTCGTCAGGTTGTCATCAAAAGCGTTGCGCAACTTCACGTTCGAGTTTTTCAGCTCGATGAACACCAGGGGAATGCCGTTGACGTAGAGCAACACATCCGGGCGGCGGAAGCCGCGCTCGCCCTTGATCCACAGCTGGGTAACGGCCAGATAGCAGTTGTTGTCCGGCACGTTGAAATCCAGCAGCCGCACCTGTTCCTGTTGCCGCACACCCTGCGCGTTGTCGAATTCCACGGGGATGCCGTCGCGCAGCAAGCCATAGATTTCCCGGTTCGCGGCAATCAGCGTCATCGCCTGCCGCCGGTCGAGCAACTTATCCAGTGCATCCTCGATGGCCGATTGCGGGATGTCCGGGTTCAGGCGGATCGCGGCTTCCCGCACCCGCTCCACCAGAATCACATCGCGCTTGTTGGCGCGGTTTGAACCGTCATTCAAGTCTTCCGCATTTTCCGTGTAGCAGTCGAGCGCGTCGAAGCCATGCACATGCTGGAGCTTCTGCACCAGCGCCTGCTCGATCTGATCTTCTGAAATGAAGTTAGCCATGAGCATCCTCCGCCATGCTGGACGGGAATTGGATGTCGAGATTTTTGACGGGGAGTTTGCCTGAAATGAGGCGATGAAGAAGCGCATCACGCATTTTCTCCAACCTTCTGTTTGTCACCTCGAGTAAATCTGCTTCCGCATAGAGAGGCTCAACCATCGGTGCAAATTCGTTTTGAAGTTGTTTAGGCGGAACAATGATTTTCTGCTGCGTTATTAAGTCCGGCTTCAAATGTAAAACGTTCGCTCCATTGGCAAATTCTTTGATGAAATTGGCGAAACCTGAATGTCTCATGTAAGCGTACAAAAAGGTCTTATGAATGCTTTTTGGAACAAGCTTTACAGTATCAAGAGAGATGACAGCACCTTTCTCCCCGAGATCAGGCATACGGGCAACTCGGCCAATAACTGCACGATCTTGAGTCATATCCGTAACGGCCATTACGACATCATTCTGATGAACCACCTGCTCTGGCTTGAACCGCCCTGAATAATATTTCAAGCCATCTTCACGGTAGCCGCCGCCGCGATTAAAGGACTTGAGGTTGATGAAAGGCATGTGGTCCATATCGTCCGTGAGTTCTTCGCCAGCGTAGGATTTTCCTTTCGCCAAACCAAAAAACATTGAAGCTTTGTCAAAATCCCATCCTTCTGGCACACCTTTGATGAACCTCGTCTTCTCGTGTCCGGGAAAGCGCAAGCGAACAAACCATTCACGGTAACTTTCCTCGGCCATTTTATCCAACAGCGCAATGCGCCGTTGGTTGTTTTCGATCAACTCGTCATACGCCGAAAGAATGGCAGCAATATTTTTCTGTACGTTAAGGGGCGGGATTCTGAACGCTGTATTTCTCAATATGTCTGTGTTGATATTTTGGATTGCAGCGCCGTACGAAAATGCGTTGAAACTTTTCGTTAGGGTGTTTAGTAAATAATACAGAAATTGCTTATGGAGCTTGCCTTCATCGATCCTTTTGAAATACATCCATCCGTCATGCACACAACCTTCAACCCCAAGAAATATAGCGAATCCCAATGTGCCGCTTGCAGCAACAATTAAACTCCCCGGCGGAAGTTTTCTGCTGAACGAAGCGCCATAATCATTAACATACTCCTTGGTTTCATATATGTATTTGAATGAGGCAGTGGCATCCGCAATTTTTACCCAAGGTATCGTGCCCTTATCAAAATAGGCGCTGTCATTTATCGGACGTGGTGAGGAGCCACGAGCAATTTCAGCGCAATCACCAAGTTTGACAATCGGCCAACCGTTCATTCATCCCCCGCCATCTGCTGGACATTACGGGTAATTATATCTTCCAGCCCTCGCGCTATGCTATTCAGACTGGTCAGCTCTTCATTCATCGCCAGCAGGTCGGCGACGAATTCCTCCTCGGTTTTACCATCCTCTTCAATTACTACGCCAACGTAGCGGCCTGCATTCAGCGAATAGTCCTGCTCCTGCACATCCTCAGGCGTTGCCAGTTTGCACAGGCCGGTGACATCTTCATACTCCGCCTTGGGGAAGCGTTCCTGTAACCAATGGATGTGCTGGAAGTAAAGTTCGGCATTTTTCACTTCGGCGTGCAACATCTCCAGCGCACCTTTGAGTGCGTTGGTCTTGCGGTCGGTCGTGGCTCGTTTCCCTTCGGCCTTCGATTGTTCAGCCTCTTGCTTTTCGTGCTGGCGCACAACCTTGTCTAGGCGTTTCAAGCCTTCGTGCAACGCGGCGAAGAAGGGATCAAACGCCTCACGTAATTGCTGCTGTGCCTTGTTCTTCTTGTCAACCACCATTTCATCCGCATGCTTGTCCTGATATTGCACGTAGCGGGTCTTGAGTTTCGCCAGCCCCGCCCATTGCTGCACCAGTTCGCCCACGGCCTGTTTTCCGCCTGCGTCGTCCAGCACTTCGAGCAGTTGCGTGGAGACGGGTTCAACATTGGTTTTGTTCTCGACCAAACGCTGCATACCAGCTTCGAAGTAGCTGTCTATGAGCTGGACGAATTTTTCTCTCCGTCCCTTGTGAAGATGGCTAATGAGAGCGATGTTCTGGATATGCTCTTCGCTGAATTCGCGGTGGGCGCGGTCGATCTGGGTGAAGATGTTGCGCGCGTCGATAAACAGGATTTTGTCGTCGGTCTTGGCTTTATCGAAGAACCACAGCGTGGCAGGGAGCGTGACGGTGTAGAACATGTTCGAGGGCAGCGTCAGCATGGCGTAGATGAGGTTTTTCTCGATCAGCGTCTTGCGAATATCGGCTTCAGAGTGACCAGCATCCGATGCCGAATTTGGCATGACCAGCGCGGCGCGGCCTTGCGCCTTGAGCGAGGTGGCAAACAGGCTGATCCACAGGTAGTTGCCGTTGGGCACAGTTTCTTTGCCTTCGTCGGCCTTCTTCACCTTCGATTTGTTGCGCGGGATGCCGTAGGTGTTGAAGCGCTTGTCCTTCTCCACGCTTGAGAGGCTCACGTCGTCCACGTTGAACGGGGGATTGGCGAGCACGTAATCGAATGCGCTAAAACTCTGGTACGGGTCTTCGTAGTAGGTGTTGGCCTGCTTGATTTCGCCGCGCAGTCCGTTCACCGCGAGGTTCATCTTGGCGAGGTTGACGGTGTCGCGCGTTTTTTCCTGCCCGCAGACATACACGCCACTGTCCGACCCTTTCAACTCCTTGCGGTGTTCCGCGATGAATTGGGCCGACTGCACAAACATGCCGCCGGAGCCGCAAGCGGGATCGAACACTTTGCCGCCGTGCGGCTCGATGATCTCGACCATCATGCGCACCACGGAACGCGGCGTGAAAAACTCGCCGCCCTTTTGGCCTTCACTACGCGCGAATTCGGACAGGAAATATTCGTAAATCTGCCCGAACAAATCGCCGGTAGCATTAGCGGGAATATCGGCAAAGGTGCGCAGCAGCTGTTGCGGCAGGGTCTTGTCCGTGCGCGTCAACGCGGCATATTCGTCCTTGGGCAGCACCCCTTCGAGTTCGGGCTTGTATTCCTCGATAGCCTTCATCGCATTCTTCAGCGCCTTGGCGATGTCCTTCTCTTCCGGCAGATTCAGCAGGTGCTCGTAGCGCGCATGATCGGGCATGTAGAACCCGCACTTCTCGATAGCGATGTCGGAGATTTTCTTCTCGCGGCGTGAATCTTTTAGCTTCTGATATTCGGCAAGGATTTCCGCTTCGTGGCGGCGGTAATTGTTGTCGGCGAACTTGAGGAAAATCAGCCCAAGCACTGGGGTGGCGTACTCGCTGGACTTCAGATCTGAGTTGGCACGCAGCTTGTCAGCGGCGCTCCATAAGTCGGCTTCCAGTTTTTTGAGTTGGTCTTTATTCATGAATCCCGTTTGTTATAGTTATAGCCCTGAGCGGATTGGCGAATGATACCGTCAAATCCATCCCGCAGACTATGGCATCTTGAAGGCACAAATATGGCTTCAAGTTTAAGGTTACAATTTGTGACCGCATCGCCTATCTCGTTCTCAAGGAAACAGTTATGAGTGTCGGGCAAACAATTACTGGAAACAATACGCAATGCTTTAAAATCCTTACCTCGTTCAAATTAAAGAATTACTTATGCGTGCTCTCAACCGCCAAGACTACAAAACCTTAGTGCTAGCCGCCCTCGGCGGCGCATTGGAGTTTTACGATTTCATTATCTTTGTATTTTTTGCCGTGGTGATCGGGAAGTTATTCTTTCCGCCGGATATGCCCGACTGGTTGCGTCAGGTGCAGACTTACGGCATCTTCGCAGCGGGATATTTGGCGCGTCCGCTGGGCGGCATCGTGATGGCTCACTTTGGTGATCTGCTTGGGCGCAAACGGATGTTCATGTTAAGCATCTTTTTAATGTCGATACCGACACTGGCAATCGGATTGCTGCCAACTTATGAAAATATCGGAATCTGGGCGCCGTTATTGTTGTTGGCGCTTAGAGTGATGCAGGGTGCGGCCATCGGTGGCGAGGTGCCGGGGGCGTGGGTTTTTGTCTCTGAGCATGTACCACCGCGCCATGTCGGTTTTGCCTGTGGCACTCTAACAGCGGGGTTGACGAGCGGAATCTTGATTGGCTCACTTGTGGCAATGTCAGTGAATAAAATATACACACCAGCAGAAGTCCTCGCTGAGGGCTGGCGTATTCCATTCATTATAGGTGGTGTATTCGGATTGATTTCAGTATGGCTGCGCCAGTGGCTGCATGAAACGCCGGTATTCAAAGAAATGCAGGCCAAACAGGAACTGGCAAATGAATTGCCTCTGCGCAAGGTGATACGTGACCATCGTCCTGCAATCATACAAACGATACTCTTGACCTGGCTTTTGTCGGCAGCAATCGTAGTGATGATTTTGATGACCCCCACTTTGGTGCAGAAGCTCTACGCTATTCCAGCGGCTACGGCTTTGCAGGCCAATAGTATTGCGACGCTAAGCCTGAGTTTGGGCTGCATCTTGTTCGGTGCGGCTGCAGATCGTTTTGGCGCAGGTATTGTGTTGTCAATAGGTTGCGTCTTCCTCGGGCTAACATCTGCGCTGTTTTATAATCAGGTAGCTGAAGGATCACAAAACATAAATGCACTTTATGCTTTATGCGGACTTTTTGTGGGTGTAATCGGCATTGTTCCCAGCCTCGCAGTGAAATCATTTCCCCCCGTTGTAAGATTTTCCGGCCTGTCATTTTCATACAATGTGGCCTACGCAGTATTCGGCGGTTTGACACCGGTGATGGTCAGTTTATTACTCCCGCTGGATAAGCTGGCTCCAGCCCATTATGTAGAGGCGATAAGCATATTAGGCATCGCAGTCGGGTTAAATTCATGGGGCAAGGCAAAAGCTAAACCAGGTTGATTTTACGAGGCTATCTCTCAGTCCGTTATATCCGCCTTCGCGGGAATGACAGGTTTATGAGACAATATGCCCATCGAAAAGATCGTGGCTACACGACATAGTAATTTTCAAATTGGATAATTCAGTGTCTCTAGAAAATCTAAATCAATTAATCGCTGCTGATATGGCAGCCGTGGATCAAGTCATTCGCACCCGTCTGCATTCTGACGTGGCTCTGGTTAATCAAGTCGGTGAATACATCATTGGCAGCGGCGGAAAACGTTTGCGTCCCGCTTTGGTGATTCTTTCTGCGCAGGCCTTCGGGTATCAGGGCAAGCTACATCACGACCTCGCTGCAGTGGTTGAATTTATTCACACCGCTACATTGCTACATGATGACGTGGTAGATGAATCCGAGCTGCGCCGTGGTCGTGAAACTGCCAATGCCATGTTTGGCAATGCGGCAAGTGTTTTGGTCGGTGACTTTCTTTATTCACGCGCATTTCAAATGATGGTGGAAGCGAATGATATGCGGGTGATGCAAACTTTGGCCGATGCCACCAACGTAATAGCCGAAGGCGAAGTGTTGCAATTACTCAATTGCAACAACGCGGACGTAGACGCATCCAACTATCTGGACGTTATTCATCGAAAAACAGCGAAATTATTTGAAGCCGCAATGCGGCTTGGCGCCATTTTGGGTAAACAGAACCCAATAATCGAAGCTGCCGCAGCACGTTACGGCATGCATTTGGGTACCGCATTTCAATTAGTTGACGATGTCCTGGATTATTCAGGTAACGCACAAGAAATTGGTAAAAATCTGGGTGATGATTTGGCTGAGGGAAAGCCAACATTACCTTTGATTTACGCCATGCAACATGGTAACTCCCAACAGGCAGGCGTAATTCGTGCTGCCATTGAACAGGGCGACATCAACCGTTTTGATGAAGTGCTGAAAATCGTGCAGCTCACCGGCGCATTGGACTACACCCGGAAACAAGCACAACATGAAGCGGACTTGGCACGCGCTGAGCTGGCTAATGTTCCGGATACTCAATACAAACGTTCTTTGCTAGAATTGGCCGATCTTGCTGCCTCACGGCAAGCTTAGTTTTGCGGGGCATCAAATCTTGAGTCCCTTCATCGGAGTATAGCTCAGCCTGGTAGAGCACTGCGTTCGGGACGCAGGGGCCGGAGGTTCGAATCCTCTTACTCCGACCAGTATTTGTCATTCTATTTTTTAATTTTTTCGAGATGAAAAAAGTTAAGTCCGATATTTTCACGTTATGTCAACGATGACTTGGCTAAGCCGTTATAGCAAGTGACCAAGCAGGTCATATACGAATTTTAATTCCATTAGGAGGTTTACATGAAACTGTTATCCACATTGATCGCTGCAGTATTTGCAGTTGTTTCGTTCTCTGCTGTTGCCGCTGATGCAGCTACAGCCCCTGCAACTGCACCGGCTGCTGCCGCTGCTCCTGCTGCCAAAGCTGATGCCAAAAAAGAAGAAGCCAAACCAGCCAAGAAGCACAAGAAAGCCAAGAAAGCCCGAGCAGCAAAGGCTAAAGAAGCCAAGGCTGACGCAGCTCCAGCAACTAAGTAATTTTGCCGCAGTTAAAAAAGCGGGGGAGACCTCGCTTTTTTATTTTTTCAAATTCAAAGTTTATTTACTGACGGCTACAGGAGCTGATGCTGGTTTGGTTTGAGTAGCAGGCTTAATAGTCGTTTTAGGAACAGATGGTTCTAGCATTGGCGCAGCTGAAGTCGTCATGTATTCATAAGCTATGGTAGCAGAACCTAGAACAATTAAGCTTATTGAAGCAAACATTAGCGCTTTACCCGATTTGCCAGCTTCCTCGTTGGTGGTGTCTCGTGTAAATTTAGGTGTGTCTTTGCTTGAGTTCTTTTTAAATTTCGATAGCAGTCCGTCAAACATAGTCTTTCCCCTTTCGTTCTAAAATTGTGCTGATACTGTTGTCTTATTGTTGTTGATATTTTAACCGTTGCTTAAGCAATGGTGAAGAAGGAGCTCTAAGAAAGAAAAGGAAAACGCACACCTTGGGGGAAGATGTGCGCTTGGGGGGAGAAACACGGCAAGGGGTTACCGTGAATACATTCTACAATGCAATGAAAACTAAACAATCCGTACAACTACCTATTACAAAATGAGTATTACTACTCATTTGTTGAAAAGATTTTGTACTGATATTCAGCAATTAATTTTCAGTATTTAAATTTAAAGGCAGAATTCTCCTCCTGAACTACATGATCGAATTAGAAAGTTTTCTTTTATAATCAATCTACTACCGCACGATTATTACTAAAATAATCAACACAAAAGCCAGCGTGTAAAACCATCCTGGTATGGCTACTTGCTCGACTTCATTTTCAAAAGTGCGATTGTATATATTTGCGCGATTGATATTATTCATTTTTGCTCCTACTAAAATGTTTAATTGATATAGATTATGTTAAGGATTCTGAATTTAATAGACAAGGTAGAAACCTCCAAAACTTATAGGCAATTTGTCCTATAAAAAATATTGCAATGAATAACGTAACCTATATTCTGTGGATAACTATTTGAGAAAATTATCCTGGCGCCAAATTGCCAAATCCATAATCAGTGCATGCAGTTACGTATTCGTACATCTTGTAAGATAGATAATTAATTGATGGCGTTTCATATTTTTCAATTCATCATTTAGAATTAATCCTTGTCAGGCAATTAAGCTATTCCGATTCCGATATGAAAACCGACACATTGACTAATCCCAATTCGCCTGAAATAGTATTGGGTGGATGGCTGAAACTAATTTCCGCTGACATTGCCGGTCATGAATTTGTTATAAACGATTTGGATGTGACTGCGGGTGCCTTGTTGGCGATGATTCTGGAGTTTGCTGATAAGCATAGTAGGTTGCTTGAAATGTACGAGTGGCTTACTTCAACAGAGGGGCATGAATTTCTTCGTCGCGACGAATATCAACCTGCTGGAAATATGGTGAAAAGCGAGCTGTTTATGTTTGACAATGATTTAGAGAGTAATTTGGAATTTACCAAACTCCAGCTTACTATGAAGTTGCGCGATTACGTAGATGACTATTTTATAATGAATAAACATCGTCTTTACTTACGGAACATAAACGCATAAGAAACTGGCTAAAAAATAGGACTGTTTTTACACAGTCCTATTTTGTTGGTGGGCCCTCGCGGACTTGAACCGCGGACCAAAGGATTATGAGTCCTCTGCTCTAACCAACTGAGCTAAGGGCCCGTAACTTTACTCTTCGCCGTCGAGGAAGCTTTTTAGCTTTTCAGAACGTGAAGGATGACGAAGTTTGCGCAAAGCTTTGGCTTCAATTTGGCGAATACGTTCACGCGTAACATCAAACTGTTTGCCGACCTCTTCCAGGGTGTGATCTGTATTCATCTCAATTCCAAAACGCATACGCAATACTTTTGCTTCTCGCGGGGTGAGGCTGTCTAAAATATCTTTGGTGACATTGCGTAGGCTGTCATATACCGCTGCATCAACAGGCGCCAAAGTATTGCCGTCTTCGATGAAGTCACCCAAGTGTGAATCGTCATCGTCGCCAACAGGTGTTTCCATTGAGATTGGTTCTTTGGCAATCTTGAGTATCTTGCGTATTTTGTCTTCCGGCATTTCCATTTTGACAGCCAGAGTCGCGGCATCCGCTTCCAAGCCGGTTTCTTGCAAAATTTGCCGCGAGATACGATTCATTTTGTTGATGGTTTCGATCATATGCACCGGAATACGGATGGTACGAGCCTGGTCGGCAATAGAACGTGTGATCGCCTGGCGAATCCACCAGGTTGCATAGGTCGAAAATTTATATCCGCGACGATACTCGAATTTATCCACGGCCTTCATTAAGCCGATGTTGCCTTCCTGGATGAGGTCAAGGAATTGCAAACCACGATTTGTATATTTCTTGGCAATGGAAATGACCAGACGCAAGTTAGCCTCGATCATGTCGCGCTTGGCACGGCGTGCTTTGGCTTCGCCATTGGTCATTTGCTTGTTGATCTCTTTAAGATCTTTAACCGGAATGCCAACTCGCTGCTGCAGGTCGAACATTTTCTTTTGCTGATCGATGATTGCAGCTTGATAGCGGGAAAGTGTTTCACTGTATGGCTTGCGGGCGGCGATTTCCTGTTTAACCCAATCAAGATTTTCTTCGTTCATCGGGAAAACTTTAATGAAGTGCTGGCGCGGCATGTGTGCTTTGGTGACACAAAGTTCCTGAATGCTGCGCTCATAACCGCGCACTTCTTCAACCAGACCACGCATCGTGTCGCACAAGGCATCAACTTGCTTGGCCGAGAAACGGAACTGCATTAATTCGTCGGAAATTTGTGACTGAAGTTTGTCGTATTGCTTACTGCGATAACCGTGTTTTTCATAGGATTTACCGAGTTTGCTAAACAAATCGGCGATCACGGCGAAACGCGCTAAGGCATCTTCTTTAAGCTGAGCGAGATTGGCTGCCGCAGCAGCATCTCCATCCTCTTCAGACTCTTCTTCGTCTTCGACCTCTTCGTCCTCCAACTCGGTGTCATCGACCACTGCCTCTGCAACGATGTCATCTTGAACATCAATGAAACCATCAATCACTTCATCGATTCGAAGTTCTTCTTTGGTGACTTTATCCGCCAAGGCCAAAATTTCCGCAATTGTAGCCGGACAAGCAGAAATAGACTGAATCATATGCTTCAGGCCTTCTTCGATGCGTTTGGCAATGACTATTTCATCCTGGCGAGTGAGCAGTCCCACTGTACCCATTTCGCGCATATACATCCGAACCGGATCAGTAGTACGGCCGAAATCGGAATCTACAGTCGAAAGAGCCGCCTCAGCGGCTTCAACTGCATCTTCATCAGCGGCTACGGGAGTTGCATCCGTCATAACCTGATTTTCTACATCAGGTGCCTGATCATGCACGGTGATGCCCATGTCGTTGATCATGCTCACCACGCCTTCGATCTGCTCAACCTCTAGCATTTCAGGCAGGTGATCGTTGATCTCGGCAAAGGTAAGATAACCCCGCTCTTTACCCAGCAGGATCAGCGCCTTTAAGCGCGTGCGGCGTTCTTCCACATCTTGTAATTGTTCAGCAGGATTAAGCTCTTGCTTCGCGCTGGCTGTTTGCTTTGCTTTTGTGGCCGCTGGTTTTACAGGAGCGGGCTTCTTGTTCTGTTGCTGAGTCGCCATAATCGGTGGATCCTCAAAGTAAATTTTTTATACTTGCAGCGCCAATAATCAGACGAGCGCTATCAAAAAGGTCGAAGATTATACCAGATTTTCAAAACTTTTCCGATGCTTAGCTACGTTTGCCCTCTTTGCAGCAGTTGCAAGTAACGTGCCCGCTCTTGTTCGTTAAGGGCATTTAAGCCTTTGGAGTGCAAAAATTCCAATTCGGATTTTCTTGATTCATCGTGCAATTTTTCCAAAGACCCGGCAAACTCGGCGGCAACATTAAAATCTTCACCCCAGTTCATTGCCTCTCCCTGAGCCGAAGCGAAAATAATTTCGTGTACTGTTCCCTGAAAATGTTGGATCATTGCCGCAGTACTCGTTTCATCTGCCGATTCGTGCAGCCAGTCAGCCAAGGCGGCTATTGCGGCACCCTCAACGCCTTCACCTTGCCAATCATTAGGCAATTCACGTGCTAGCTCAGGGCGTATGACCAGGCAGCGCAACAAGGTCCTTAAGCCGGAGGGCGTTGAACGCTTGGATTTAGGTGGAGCAGTCCGATTGGGCGGCACTACCGGCTTGATAACATATAAAGCTTCTAGCTCTGCTTGGGTAACGCCTGCCAGCGCGGCCACTTCTTTGCGAAGTAACAGTGCGGTAGTTGGGGCAGTTATCGCAGTCAGCAACGGCTGCGCTTTTTGTAATAAGGCGCTACGCCCTTCTTGTGTATGCAAATCGACTTGATTTGTCAGTTCGCGTAGCAGGTAACCTGAAAGTGGCAATGAGTTATCCAACTCATTCTCAAAAGCTTCGGTGCCAAATTCGCGAATGAAAATGTCCGGATCATGCTCTTCAGGTAAAAAAAGAAATCCAATTCGCTTGCCGTCTACGAGATGAGGAAGAGAATTTTCCAGAGCGCGCCAAGCGGCTTTTTGTCCCGCTTTGTCTCCATCAAAACAGAACACTACCTGCTCGCATAAACGCAATAATTTCTGCACATGGAACGGTGTGGTAGCAGTACCCAAAGTCGCAACAGCGTATTCAACGCCGTGTTGAGCCAAGGCGACCACATCCATGTAACCCTCGACTACGACAACCCGCTGATGTGCACGAATAGATTTTTGAGCTTGGAATAGGCCATAGAGTTCATGGCCTTTTGCGAATAGGGGAGTTTCGGGCGAATTGAGATATTTGGGTTCGCCTTTGTCTAGTATACGGCCTCCGAATCCGATGACCTGTCCGCGCACATTAACAATAGGGAACATGATGCGATCTCGAAATCGATCATAACGCTTGTCGCTATCGCCTTCTATTACCAAGCCTGTTTCTACGAGGCTGGCATCTTGATAGTTGGCTACTGCGCTGATGAGGTTTTGCCAAGCATCCGGAGCAAAGCCTATACCGAATTTTGCAGCGACTTCACCACTCAATCCTCGCTTTTTGAGATATTCGATGGCGCGTGGAGATTGCTTCAATTGCTCCCGATAATAGCGAGTGGCAGTTTGCATCAATTCATACAGGTCTGGTGCGACCTTATGTTGTGGCACATTGGAAGCTTCTTGCGGCACAACCATGCCAACGCTTTTGGCGAGGTCTTCGACTGCCTCAACAAAACCCATGCCCGCGTGTTCCATCACGAAACCAATTGCAGTGCCATGCGCTCCACAGCCGAAGCAGTGATAGAACTGCTTCGACTGGCTTACCGTAAATGAGGGAGATTTTTCATTATGAAACGGACAGCACGCAACAAAATTTGCACCGGCTTTTTTGAGCGGCAGATACCGCTCGATTACGTCCACAATGTCTAGGCGATTGAGCAGGTCCTGAATGAAACTTTTTGGAATCACTCCGACCTCGCTGTTTAATCCTGTGAATAACGATTGAATTACCGCTAGTGCAGATTATTACAAACTACTTGGACAATTGCGCCTTAATCAAGCCGGAAACTTTTCCCATATCTGCACGTCCGGCCAATTTGGGTTTGATCGCGGCCATCACTTTGCCCATATCCTGCGGGCCGGTAGCACCGGTAGAACTGATCACCTCGGTGATAGCAGAAATGATTTCATCTTCGCTGAGCTGCTGAGGCATATAAGTCTGCAACACTGTTACTTCGAATTTTTCAACATCAGCCAGATCTTGCCGCTTTGCAGCTTCGTATTGGCTTATGGAATCACGGCGCTGTTTCAACATCTTTTCAATGATTGCAACGATATCTGCATCGGTTAGTTCGATACGTTCGTCGACTTCGCGCTGTTTCATGGCCGAAAGCAAAAGACGAATCGCCCCCAGACGCGCTGTTTCTTTAGCGCGCATCGCGGTTTTCATGTCTTCGGTGATTTGCTGCTTCAGAGTCATTGCAAAAACAAACGATACAGCCTTAAGGGTTGCACCGTTGCCTTATGGAAGAATCAGAACAACTTGGGAGGAAGAGTCTGGCTGCGCAGGCGCTTGTAATGGCGCTTAACTGCGGCGGCAAGCTTGCGTTTACGTTCAGCGGTAGGCTTTTCGTAAAATTCGCGCGCGCGCAACTCGGTTAGCAGGCCAGTCTTTTCAACAGAGCGTTTGAAGCGGCGCATCGCCACTTCGAACGGCTCATTCTCTTTTACACGTATGGTCGTCATGAACAAACTACCCTATCCAAAAAATTTGAGGGCGTGATTCTATCAAAATAACGCCCTGTTCCACAACCGTTATTTTAAATCGAGTTATTTAAGCACCTGCCGCGAAGATATCAGGTTGCTAATTTTGGCATATTCCAAATGGCCTAAATTTTCAGCGCGCAGCCCGGAGTCAATATTCAGATTATGAAGGTCACCCTCAGAAATAATCCCTCGAAGCGTATTTCTCAGAGTTTTGCGGCGCTGACCAAATGCAGCTAAAACAACTTCCGCGAAAAGTTTTTCGTCCTTAATCTGTATTTCATTCTTGGGAAAAGGAATCATGCGAACGATGGCAGAATGGACTTTGGGTGCAGGACGAAAAGATTCTGGAGGCACGTCAAGTAACTTTTCCAGATAGAAACGATATTGCAGCATGACCGATAGCCGCCCAAATTCAGGAGTGGAGGGTGCAGCCACCATGCGCTCTACTACTTCGTTCTGTAACATGAAATGCATATCGGTGATGTGTGAAGAATATTCTGCAAAATGAAACAACAGAGGGGATGAGATGTTGTACGGCAAATTGCCGACTATACGCAGAGGTTTTGGCAACGCGGTTAAATCAAACTTAAGCGCATCGCCCTCATGGATAACGATCTTGTTTTGCGGGTAATCGCTTTTGAGTCGTGTGATGATATCGCGGTCAATTTCAACCACATGCAGCGTATTCAAATGCTTTATCAATGGACGCGTCAACGCTCCAAGACCAGGCCCAATCTCTAACATATTGTCAGTGGCTATGGGGTGGATCGCTCGAATGATGTCCGCGATGATTTGCTCATCAACTAGAAAATTTTGACCGAAACGTTTTTTAGCCTGATGACTCATCGTGCTCTCAAACCAACTATGCGATCATGCCGCGCCATTTCAGCGGCTAATTTGATTGCTTCCAACAAGCTGCCCACCTCTGCTTTACCTGTGCCTGCCAAATCCAGAGCAGTACCATGGTCGACCGAGGTGCGGATGATGGGCAGACCAAGTGTGACATTTACACCTTCGCCAAAGCTCGCATGTTTTAGCACCGGCAATCCTTGGTCGTGATACATGGTCAAAACTACATCGCATTCGCGCAAACGATGTTCGGCAAACAAAGTGTCCGCAGGAAGAGGTGCGCTGACGTTCATTCCCTCGGCTCGCAATTTGTCCAGAACAGGAATCATGATATCGATTTCTTCACGTCCGAGATGCCCTCCTTCACCAGCATGAGGATTTAAACCTGCAACCAGAATACGCGGCTGGGGAATGCCGAAACGTAGTTTCAAATCTTGCTGAATAATGCGTAGCACGCTTTCCAAAAGACTGGAAGTAATTGCGTCAGCTACAAGTCTTAGCGGGAAATGAGTTGTAGCTAATGCCACTCTCATTCCACCGCCGACCAGCATCATCACAACCAGAGGCGTATGCGTAAGTTCAGCAAGAAATTCGGTATGACCGGAAAATGGTATCCCGGCATCGTTGATGGCACCCTTGTGCACTGGAGCGGTAACCATACTTGAAAATTCACCCGAGACACACCCATCAACAGCAAGTTGTATTAAAGTCAAAACATAACTGCTGTTAGCTGAATCAAGTTTGCCCGCTACAACAGATTGCACTAATGGGACGTGAAATACACTTAGCTTCCCATGTGAGCAGGGTGCCTCAGGAGTGTAGTCATGGAGTTGAACGATAATTCCGAGTTGCTTGGCACGTTGCAGCAACAAAAATTTGTCAACGAATACCACAACTGGCAGCTCGTGGCCAACTAGTTGCAGGCAAAGATCAGGGCCGATACCGGCGGGTTCGCCAGAAGTAATGGCGATGGGTTGCATCATCAACCCGCGCCGTTTCGGTATTCTATAAAGGCGCGATCACGCAACTGACGCAGCCAATCCTGAAAAGCTTCGTCGGAGCGGAAAGTGCGAATTGCGTTGCGTGCTTGCATCCTCTTCTGTTCCACACTCACATCGGTATTTCTTCGTTCAAGCACTTGAATCAAATGCCAGCCAAAGCCAGACTGAACCAACCCGCTGATTTGACCGATCTTGAGTGTATCCATCGGCCCTTCAAACTCGGATACGGTTTCACCCGGCGATAGCCAACCCAAATCACCACCCTGAGCGGCACTACCATCTTCAGAGTACAATTTCGCCTGTTCAGCAAAATCAGCACCATTATCGATGCGCTGCTTAATTTCTGAAAGTCGGCTTTTCGCTTCACTTTCAGGCACCAACTCGCTGGTTTTAATTAATATGTGGCGGGCATGAGTTTGAGTGATAACCACGGGGGCATCTTTGCTGCGGCGATCAATCAATTTGATTATGTGAAATCCGTTTGGACTCCGTAAAATCCCGGTAAGTTCTCCGGGGTGAAGCTTCTGCAATGCCTCGACAAACATGGCGGGCAAACGATCTGAAGTGCGCCATCCAAGATTGCCACCTTGCAAAGCGTCACTTGCATCCGAGTAACCGGCAGCTACTTGCGCAAAAGGCGATCCGCTGTTTAGTTTTGCCAATGCTTGTTCAGCTCGCAGTTTATAGGTTTGAATTTTTTCGGCGCTGGCTTGCTCCGGGACCACAACCATAATATGAGCCAGATTTAATTCTTCACCTTTTCCTGCTTGTTTGGATTGAGTCGTAATGTAATTTTCAATTTCATTGTCACTGATGACAAGTTTGTTATCAATTTCGCGTTCCCTCAGGCGGGATGTCAAAATCTCGCCTCGTATTTCTTCTCTGAATTTATTAAAAATAATACCTTCTTGCTCAATTTTTGTCCGGAAAGCGGCCAGCGAGGCAAGATTATTTTGTTGTGCGATCCTGCTCAGTGCTTTGTCCAATTGTGTATCATCAATTCGCAAACCAGTTTCCTTGGCGAATTGTTGCTGCAACAGATCACCGATCATGCGCTCTAATACTTGCTTTTCAAGAACTGAATTTTCAGGTAACGGTGTGCCTTGTTTTTTAAGTTGGCCAACAACAACTGCAAGTCGCGTATTCAACTCATGACGAGTAATAACATCATCATTCACAACAACCATGATGTCATCAATTGATTCTAATTTTAAGTCAGTTTCGGCAGCATAGGCTGAAGCAGTGACTGAAAAAAACAGCACAAATATAAATTTTATAAATCTCTTGATGCTTATCATAATATTCTCGTTTTAAACATTTTAAGGCGAATTTCCGACCGGAGTGGTTGCAGGATTCGTATTCAATTTGGAATATCCGGGTATGCTGGAACGCAAAGCGCTAAGCGGATCAGATCCCAGAGCAACAAGATCATTTAATTCAAGCTGAATAAATATTCCCGATGAAGATTGTGTAGCAGAATATTTAAATTTCTGTGCTATCAATCGCAACATCCAGCATGATTGATTATACTCAAGCCCGACTAATCGTTGTGTTAGAAGATTATCCTGAACTGAATAACTCAATCTTGTCACGGCATACCAGTGCCAGAAAAGTGGCCATTGGGCTGAAAAGTCATCTTGTCTCACATCGTTTCCCGTATTCGTGGGGTCTTTGGCAAAGTGATATCCCAAATTCATTAATTTTCCAGCTTCAGGTTTATAAGAAAGAGTTGCGCTAAACGATTGAGAAAGGTGTGAGTTCGGATCGTAGTCAAGCGAGCTGTCCAGAGTCAGTGCATTGGTCACCTTCCCGCCAACCGAAACCAAAACGTCGGAGCGGCCATTTAGATCGGGTGCCACCAAATTAACTTGCGGAGTTGTAAAACTAAATCGCTCTGCAAGTGTAACATGCAGTCTTTCAACTCCACCGCTACCATCGATCAGCCGAGAAGTAAATCCGGCAGTAGCCATATTGGCATCACCTATGCGGTCATTGCCATAAAATCGATTTTCTGTGAAAAATTGCGGAAAGCCTATAGTTGCCTGGGACGTGTCATAAAGTGGCAATAAATCCTGATTCAGATAAGGAATTCTGACATAGTAAATACGGGGTTCCAAGGTTTGAACATATTCGTACTTGCCCACATTAAAGTCTCGCTCTAAAGTCAAGCCACTATCCAAACTGAATATAGGAATTGTTCTGCCCGTATTCGGAATGTTTGTTGAATTGTTATTCCCCATTTCGTAATCCGTGTAGTGCAATCCCAGTTTTGGTTTGAGATAGTAACCGGGGTCATTCAGCAAGGAATAAGTAACTGAAGGATAGAGCACTAGTCGTTGGCCCTCAACCAAAGTGGGATGGCGAAAGTCGACAAATTCATTAACCATACTCACGGAAGTATCGCTGAAAGATTTTTGAGCCGAAAGAGTGATTTGGGGCATGCTCTGATATGGGACAGCAACATCTCCAAGTGCATCTTGCAACGTTTGGAATGTCTGTGCTCTAACCGAGGCTGACCACCATCCGGCGCCATACGACACAACACCTTCATTGAGCAGTTGTGTCTGGGTTGTATCCTGGACAGTTGTTGCTAAATCCTGAAAATAAGTATTGTCAGAAACACGATTTAAATTTACAGTTGCGCCGAAACCATGTCCAAGATTTTGTGATTCCTGAAATGAGGCAAAGTAACGCGATGTTTGTGAGATCCGGTCATTTTGAATTTCATTGTATTGAATCACCCCTGAAGAACCGGATTCCATAAAACGGAATTCGTTTTCAACCAGGATACCTCGCTTATCCATCACCCTTGGTGCAATGGTGTAATCAAAGTTCGGGGCAATATTCCAGTAAAAAGGAACCGTGAGTTCTACGCCACCGGATGCGGTACTGCCGTATACAGGCCCCAGTAATCCTGAACTACGATGCCCGTCAAGTGGAAAATTCATCCAGGGTGTATAAAGTATGGGAACGCCTTCAAATTGAACCCAGGCGTTATGGGCTGTTCCAACTTGTGATTCACGATCAAGATCCAAACGGGACATATGCAACAACCAATCATCTTCGCCTGCCGGACAAGTTGTGTAAGTGGCATGGTCAAATATATAGTAGGTTGGACCGGTAGTACTTAAAAGTGAGGCTGAACCGCGAGCCGAGTTTCCTTTGCTTTGTTTAAACTCAAAGGTTGGCGTTGTCATTTCACCAATATGCGTCGTGGTATTTATTTTCAAATCAGGACCGGATACCGATTCGTTTAATTGTTCCAAACGCACCGATCCCTTTGCAGACAAATCACCCGTTTTTTGCTCGTAAAGGACATGGTCTGCAAAAATCTTCTGCGTTCCCTGTTGCATTTCAACTTCTCCCTGCGCCTCGATCTGAGTGTCTTTTTTTCCTTCGACGGTTTGGGCTTCAATGTAAGTTGTTTTATCGGTAGAGCTTATGGCGGGACTAACAGAACTTGCGGGCAATATTACATCCGCTGCATTACTAAGCAGCGAAAATGATAGAAAAACAAGAAGGAAAGGCAGGTAAAAGCAAAAGCGCATGATGCAAAGCAATTAAATTAAGATGCTAAAATCGCACAAAAACACTATTAAGGCAAACCGATGAATCGCGAACAACAAATCACGGATTGGCTTTTGGGTCTTTTCCCGGGTGAAAAATTCACCATTTCTCCAGCTTCCGCGGATGCCAGTTTTCGTCGCTACTTTCGTGCACAGTTTACGGATAAGACATTGATAGTAATGGATGCTCCACCTCAACATGAGGATTGCAAACCTTTTTTACATGTCGGTAAATTGTTCGAAGCGGCAGGGGTTCATGTGCCCCATGTTCACGCACAAGATTTGGTGCAAGGGTTTCTGCTGCTGTCTGATTTGGGCGGATCCACTTATTTGCAAGCTTTGACAAAGGAAAATGCCGAGCCGCTTTATTCGGCAGCGACTGACGCTCTCATCAAAATTCAGTTGGCTTCGCAAGAGAAAGAGTTGCCTACTTACGATGAAA
>CAIRAO010000143.1 GCA_903876625.1 uncultured Gallionellaceae bacterium
CAACAGGCAAACGTCAGGATATTGCAAGTGCTGCTCGCATGACAGTTGGATCAGAAGAGAGATTAACTAGACAAGAAGTTGAGTTGCGACTTTCTACTCTGCCGACCGCTTTTGGCGAAAAATTAGTCATGCGTATTTTCGACCCGGAAGTGTTGGTACGCGATTTTTCTGAACTGGGATTTTCGGCAGAGGATGGCGCACGCTGGCAACAAATGACGCAGCGCCCCAATGGTATAATTCTGGTCACCGGCCCCACCGGTTCCGGCAAAACGACAACGCTTTATTCCACCCTCAAGCATCTCGCCACGCCCGAAGTAAACGTATGTACCATCGAAGACCCGATCGAAATGATCGAGCCGGCCTTCAACCAGATGCAAGTGCAGCATGGCATTGATCTGGGCTTTGCTGACGGCGTGCGCGCCCTGATGCGGCAAGACCCTGACATAATCATGGTGGGCGAAATTCGCGATCTGGAAACGGCGGAGATGGCGATCCAATCCGCCCTCACCGGCCACTTGGTCCTCTCCACGCTGCACACCAACGATGCCCCTGCTGCCATCACCCGTCTGCTTGATCTGGGCGTGCCTCCCTACATGATCAGCGCCACCGTGCTGGGCATCATGGCGCAACGTCTGGTACGTACTTTATGTCCGTACTGCAAACGCCCGCAGGACATGACCGACATCGATAATGACTTGTGGGATCATCTTGTTGCACCGTGGAAATCAAACCGACCTGCACAGCTATACAGCGGAGAAGGTTGTCTGGAATGCCGCATGACAGGCTTCAGCGGACGTATCGGTATCTACGAACTACTAATGATGACACCTGAATTGCGCAAACTCATCACCGATAAAACAGATGTTGCGGCCCTGCGAGAACAGGCCAGCCGTGAGGGAATGAAACCGTTGAGAATTTCGGGGGCATTGAAAGTGGCTTCGGGTATGACGACGCTGGAAGAGGTGATTAAGGTTGCGCCTCCGGCGATTTGAGATGGATTGCCTGAATGCAATATAGCTATACCGAAGATCAAAAATATCAATCGAGTCTGACCCCAGTGATTGTGTGTGCCGGAGGCTATTTTGGAAGAAGCTGCCAAGGAACTGTTGGCGGCTTAAAATACCTTATCTGCAAATCAAACATGCTTGTGTAGGGCGTCAATAAGTGAAGCGCATTGCGCCGGACGAAGACACATACGGCGCAATGCCCGTTGGTTATTGCGCCCTACGCTTGCTGCTAATGATGACACCTGAATTGCGCAAACTCATCACCGATAAAACAGATGTTGCAGCCCTGCGAGAACAGGCCAGCCGTGAGGGAATGAAACCGCTGAGAATTTCGGGGGCATTGAAAGTGGCTTCGGGTATGACGACGCCGGAAGAAGTGATTAAGGTTGCGCCTCCGGCGATTTGAGGTAAGGAGCCTCCAAAAATCCAAATTCCGTCACGATTATGTCTTGACAAAGTAAATACATTACCTACAATCCACCAATGGATATTCAATTTGAGCTTAACGGCAATCTATTTGTATGGAACGCTAAAAAAGCCAAAAGCAACTGGAATAAGCACGGTGTCCGTTTTGAAGAAGCAGCAACGGTATTTGATGACCCAATGTTTGTGCTTGTAAGTTCTGCTCGCAATGATGAATCACGCGATGCAGCTATAGGCTTTGATGCGATAGGTCGCCTGCTTTATGTTGTTCATATTGAGTATGAAGCTACGTTTATCAGAATTATTTCCGCGCGTCGTGCAGAACCGGATGAGGAGGCAAATTATGCTAACTGAACGCTTAAAAAAACGGATGACTAAAGACCGTGCCATGACGACCATCACCATGCGCATTCCCGTTGATGTAGTTGAAACACTCAAAGAGATCGCCCCTCACAAAGGCTTTACCGGATACCAAACGTTATTGAAATCCTATATCAGCGAAGGATTGCGTAAAGATGAGTCGCAGCTTTTAAGCGCCCCGTCTGCCCGGTTAATCGAGGCATTAAGAAAGCGTGGCGTGCCGGAGGCTATTTTGGAAGAAGCTGCCAAGGAACTGTTGGCGGCTTAAAATACCTTATCTGCAAATCAATCATGCTTGTGTAGGGCGTCAATAAGTGAAACGCATTGCGCCGGACGAAAACACATACGGCGCAATGCCCGTTGGTTATTGCGCCCTACGCTTGCTATTGAAATCCTATATCAGTGAAGGCTTGCGCAAAGATGAGTCGCAGTTTTTAAGCGCCCCATCTGCCCAGTTGATCGAAGCATTAAGAAAGCGTGGTGTGCCGGATGCTATTTTGGAAGAAGCCGCCAAGGAATTGTTGGCGGCGTAAAAACCATCAGTAATATTATTAGAGAATGTTGGTGAGCTTAATTAATCGAGTCTGACCCCATTG
>CAIRAO010000144.1 GCA_903876625.1 uncultured Gallionellaceae bacterium
CACAACGCCCTTGCCCAGTGTTGATACAAGAAATGTTTCGAGTTGGTCAAGCAACGTCTCATCAGTCCCGGCACAAGGAATCAGTTCGACCAAATGCATGTAACGCGGTGGATTAAAAAAGTGAATACCACAGAAATGATGCCGCAGATTTTCAGGGAAGGCATCAGCCAGTTTATTAATGGAAAGACCGGATGTGTTGGTGGCGAAAATCGCTTGGGGATTCAAAAAAGGAGCAACTTTGCGATACAGATCTGATTTCCAATCGATACGCTCAGCAATCGCTTCAATCACCAAATCGCATTCGCGCAATTTTTCCAAATGCTGATCGTAGTTTGCGGCCTGAACATAACTGATCCTGGAGGGACTGGCGATTGGTGCGGGGGCAAGTTTTTTCAAACCGTCCAGCGCTTTGTTCACGTTTCCATTCGGATCGCCTTCTTTCGCGGGCAACTCAAACAAGAGTGTCTCGACATTGGCATTGACCAGGTGCGCGGCAATTTGTGCGCCCATCACACCGGCACCAAGGACGGCTACTTTTCTGATATGTAATTTACTCATTTTTAAACCTCACTGTGATCTTTCTAGCGCTTTGTTCCTTCCCCTTTAAAGAGGAAAGGAGATATTGATTATTGCTTAATTTTCCGGCGGTACCTCTCGCGGCTTGCGATCCTCTCCCACCGCCACATAAGTGAGCGTGGCTTCTGTCACTTTGACACAGGTTGGCTTAACCGGATCGCGCTGCGCGTAGACTTCGACGTTAACAGTCATCGATGTGCGTCCAACTTTAACGATGTCAGCGTAGAAACTCACCACATCGCCCACTAACAGATGCTGCTTGAATACAAATGAATTCACGGCCACTGTCGCCACCCTGCCACGCGCCCGACAAATTGCCGGAATGCTTCCGGCAATATCAACTTGCGCCATCACCCAGCCACCAAATACATCACCGGTATAACTGCAATCCGACGGCATCGCCACCACGCGCAATGTTGCATGCCGGGTGGGTAACGTTGTCTCTTGCTCACTCATTCTCAATGCCCTTCATAAAGTTGCTTAATTTCGTTTTCAAAATGTGAGGCCACGCGATTGCGTTTTAATTTCAGTGTTGGCGTCATGATTCCATTTTCTATTGTCCAGGGTTCGCTTTGCAACAACACGCGATGTATTCGAGCATAACCCGGGAATTCTTTTAACTGGGCCGCGATACGAAGCAGGGCTTGTCGCTCTACCCGGGTATCTCTCAACGATTCCGGCATATCGGGCCTGACGCCGATCTCTTGTGCGAATTGCTTCCACACATCGGGATTAACAACCGCTACCGCCACCATGTAAGAACGAGCTTCTCCCAGCACCATGACTTGATCAAACAAATGATCACGGGTGATGGCCAACTCTATGTCAGCCGGCGGTAATTTTTCACCGTTAGACATCACGATAATTTCTTTCACCCGTCCGGTAATAGTGATGTGCCCGGTCTTGCTGATGCTCGCTATATCGCCGGTATTTAACCAGCCATCCGCGTCTATCATGGCGCGGGTCGCTTCAGGGTTATTCCAATAGCCCATCATGACATTCGGGCCTTTCACTTGTAAGGCATTGCCTTCACCCAATCGTATCTGCACATCACGAATTGTTAATCCAACCGTTTCCGGAAAATTGTTGTCGAGATGATTTGCGGTGATGACAGGGCTGGTTTCTGTCAATCCATAACCTTGTAATACCGGCAATCCCAGCCCGACGAACAGGCGCGAAATTTCTGGAGACAACGCGGCTCCGCCGCTTATTGCAATGCGTAAACGTCCGCCCAAGCGTTGCATTAATTTGCTCGCAACAAGCTTTTCCAGTAAAGGCCACAGCAAAAATCCGGGATGCCAGGAACCTCGTCCCTGTTGATGTAGAAAACGCGCCCAGCCCACATCAACTGCAAAATAAAAAAGTTTTTTCCGAAACGGCGAACCTTCATCCAGCTTAGTACTTATCGCCACATGAATTCTTTCATATATGCGCGGTACAGAAATAAGAAGAGTCGGTTTGATTGTTTGCAAATCTTCACTCAATAAAGGAATGGAACGGGCAAAGGCCATCGTCGCACCGGTCATCACCGTCAGGTAATAACCAAGGGTACGTTCAAATGAGTGCGATAAGGGCAAGAAAGATAATAATAGATCACCGGATTGCACACGAATGATATCCAGACATGCGTACGCATTGGTTAAAATGTTGTGATGACTCAACATCACCCCTTTCGGTTTGCCGGTTGTACCCGAGGTATATACGATAGTGGCGAGCAGCATTGGGTCGGTCAGTGTGGTTGCTTGCAATTTTGCTGATGCAGGCAACCAAACCTCGTAGTTTTGTAATCTCGAGTCAACATTCTTTACTATCTTATCCAAACTGACGAAGCGTTGAACTGATGTCATTTTATCTCGTACAGTGCTTAATTCAGACCACTGATCGGCAGTTTCGAATAACAGCACTTTGACATTTGAATCATTGACGATATAAGCAATATTATCGGCTCGATCTACGGTATACAGCGGCACGACCACCAAGCCAAGCGACAGCGCAGCCTGATCAAAAAATATCCATTGGGGACAGTTGCGCATCATCACC
>CAIRAO010000145.1 GCA_903876625.1 uncultured Gallionellaceae bacterium
CCATTATCAGGAAGGGCCTCGTAACCTTATTGGCCCAGTCACTACTGGAACCATTCCGGCAACCGCTGGCTCCCCTGTCAACGGAACAATAACCGGAATAGGGAGCTTACCGCAGGTCGCTCCTATTAAAGCGGATGGCGAACATGTTTACGCGAAGTTCCGAATCGGCGATCGTGCTCGGGTGGGTTTTGATTTCGTACAGGATGTTTGGTCCGGCGCCTCAGCGACAGCAACGCTGCCATCCAGCATTGCAACTGTAGCAGGAGCAACAATGAGCGCGCTTGCGTCCTATTTCGATGCAAATGGGAAGCCCGTCTATCTCACCCAGTCTCAGGCCAATGCCAATCCCAACATACCAAGCGGTACGCCCCAGAAGCTCGTTTATAGCCCTGACACCCAGATGGGTCACGTCATGGGCTATGCTTCTCCGGAAGCACGCAAGCAGGCCACCTTCAAAGTTGGCTACGATTGGAATGAAACCTCTATCGATGGAAGTGCTGGTGTTTCAGACGAAGTCGATTTTCTCTCTACATTTGGCAACGTGTCGCTGAAAAAAGATTTCAACGACAAACGCACCACTATCAATATAGGTCTAAGTGATACGCAAGGTGATACGCACGCAGAATGGAACGCAAATGGTCGCGCCGGTAGCTTCTCGCTTGATGCTTATCCCGGGGAGTTTACGCAATACAACATTCCGGGTGTAATGATTAGATCGAATGGCGTGGTTCGCATGATATATCAGGCACCTCTGATCACTGGCGGTCGCAACGATGTCGCGCTTACCGTCGGCGTCACTCAAATATTAAACAAGAATGACGTACTGAGCAGTGGCATTGGTTATACACAAACAACTGGTTTTTTAAGCAACCCATGGAAAGCGTCGCTCATTTATTTCCCTGGCGCGCCTGATCCGGCAGTTCTCGCAGCGTATCCAAAGATCTCGTATTGGACAGGACAATTAGAACTGGAACATCGCCCTTCGACTCGCAATCAATTTACATGGGACACGAGTTATCTTCACTATTTTGAACAACAAAATGCTGCAGGCCAATTGCATTACAGTCTCTTTGTGGATAGCTGGGGCATTGTTGCACATACCGTTGACGGCGAGTGGCGCCAATCTCTGGGTACTAAATGGACCCTAACGCCGCGTTTGCGCTATTACACGCAATCAGCGGCAAATTTTTACGCACCCTATTTCTTTGCTTTGTCGCCAGCCGATTTGCCGAATCATTACTTTTCCAGTGATGAACGACTATCAGGATTCGGCACCATCAGCCCCGGTATCACGTTAACTAAAGATCTTTCAAGAGGCTTAAAACTTGAGGCGGGTGCAGAGTACTCGCAGCGCTCAGGATCTTTAAAAATGGGAGGGAATTCTGTCGGATCTTATGCCGATCTTAATTCCTTCACCTTAAACATTGTGCTGCGCGGTAACTTAGACTGGCTCGGCGGCTCAAATATCAAGGGTGAAAGCGAGTTACATTCTTTACACACGAGTGATCAAGATGATCTGCTTGCAGGCGTCAGACCACCTTTGACAGAGATGCCGAGCATGCCGCATCACAGCATGGAATCAAGCATTACGACTGAGCAAACTGCACCAGCACCCTCTTCATTGCCAAGCTCTTCTTCAGTTGACGCGGCTGCAACTATGCCGGCAATGGAAGGTATGTCACATGACGAAATGACCAACCCGGTTAAGACTGACGAAAATACAACTGAACATACCATGCACTTGGCGCACCACCAGCATGGCGATGCGCCTGCTGGCGTCATGAATGTCCACATGCTGGACGAACCCGGTAGCGTCATGATTGGCTACACCTTTGAGCAGCAGCGCGAAGGTGGCACTCTAATGCTCGGCAGTCAAGTGGCGCCCGTTGATAACACAAAACCGGCCAATTTGATTACCGGTATGACGATGGACATGAACATGGTCGAAGTGATGTATGCCCAAAACAAATGGCTAAACTGGATGGTCATGCCGCAACTTGTCAGCACCAAGATGGGCATGTTTATGAACGACGTAAACAACAATACGATGTCGATGAATATGATGCGCATGCACTCTTACATGGCTAGTGGTGGCATTGGAGATACCTCAGTGGCCGCATTAGTTCGACTTTGGGATGGCAGCGATCAGCACATTCACACGGCCCAAGAGATCAGCATTCCAACCGGTTCGGTGAATATGCGCCAGGACAATAACGGTAGAGCGTATCCATTTGACATGCAGAATGGTAGTGGCACCTGGGATTGGAAGCCATCGCTCACGTATACAGGGTCCTCAAGCAATTGGACTTGGGGCGCACAATGGGGAGGAACTAGGCGGCTGCAAAATCAAAACAGCTCGGGCTATGCTCTAGGCAACGAGTTTCATGTTAGCGCTTGGGCAGGTTACCAGATCTTGCCATGGCTCACCGCAACACTGCGCCCACAATATAGTGACCAAGCGCAAATCTCCGGCGGATTCACTAACCCCGATGGCGTAGGCACCAAGATACAGGAATCCCTGCCATCCGATGCCGATCCCGCCAATTATGGCGGACGCTTCACCGACTTGGGAATCGGTCTGTCTGCGCGTTTAGGTAATGGCGCCTACGCTAATGACAAGATCAGTCTCGAGTGGCTGAAGCCTGTTAAAACTGATTTCAACGGAACTCAGCCCAACCGCATAGGTACGCTGTTTCTAAATGGAAAGTTCATGTTCTGACATGGGAAAAAAACTTGGCCACTTTCGCTACGGTTTCAAAGCTATGGGCTCACCCTGTGAGTTACAAGGCTTTGTTGCGACTCGGGAACAGGGAGAGACAGTCGCTACGCAGATCGCTACCGAAGTTGAACGTCTGGAACAGCGCTACTCACGTTATCGCCCAAACAGTCTTCTCTCGGAAATCAATCGCGTCGCAGCGACCGGCAGCGAAATCGAGGTCGATTCTGAGACAGCCGGTCTGCTCGACTATGCCGCAACTTGCTATCAACAAAGTGATGGCTTATTTGACGTCACTTCGGGCGTACTGCGTCGTGCATGGCGTTTCGATCACGGAGCACTTCCTGATCAGAGCCAGATAGATGAATTACTCAAAACGGTTGGTTGGGACAAGCTTCGTTGGAACTCTCACAGGCTCAGTTTTACTTTACCCGGCATGGAGATCGATCTGGGTGGCGTGGTTAAGGAGTATGCCGCCGATCGCGCTGCCACTGTGTGCGAGTCGGCAGGACTGAGCAGCGCTATTGTCAATTTGGGTGGCGACATCCGTATCGTGGGGCCGCGCCCAGACGGTAAACCTTGGGTGGTTGGCCTGCAGCACCCCCGCAAAAAAGACGAACTGCTGCAAAACATGGAAATTTATCAAGGTGGCCTGGCTACCAGTGGAGATTACGAGCGCTGCATCATGGTGGGTGGCGAGCGCTACAGCCATATCCTTAATCCACGCACCGGCTGGCCTGTGAAGCATCTTGCCACCGTCAGCGTGGTCGGTGACTTCTGCCTGATTGCCGGCAGTGCCTCAACAATTGCCATGCTGAAAGAAGAAGAGGGACCGCGCTGGCTGGAAAGTCTGGGTTTGCCTCATATCTGGATGGACGCAAGCGGGCAAATCGGCGGAAGTTGGCCAGAGCAGGTGGCGTAAATTAATGAAACAACAAAAAACAAATTTAATCGATACAAAAAAACGGCACAACAGCGCGGCAAAGCGCCCAGTTCATGTCATTCAATTTTATATTTATGAGTCAGGAGAGCGATGATGTTGGATTTTCAAACTAAAACGAATTGGCATCACTTACGTTTTGCGAGTGTCGGCGCCCTTGCCTTGGCACTTGCAGCTTGCGGCGGCAGCGGCGGAAATAATGGTTTCGTCAATACCGGAGCATTCGGAGGCACATCCAATTCTCTTTCCGGCATCGTCAGCAAGGGCCCGGTCAATGGTGCCCAAGTTTGTGCCTATTCGATTAACGCGGGCGCTGTTGTAGCGCAAATCGGCAATTGCACGACCTCCAGTGCCTCGGGTAACTACACCATCAATCTGGGCACCTATATTGGTCCCGTGCTATTGCAGGCAACGCACGGCAGCTATACCGATGAATCGACCGGCCAGACAGTTAATCTCGACACAGCCTCGCCCAATGCCGGCCTGCGCAGCGCGATCGCCAATTCGGCAGGAATAAGCAATGTGGCAATTACAGCCTTGACCGAAGTCGCTTATCAAAATGCCGATAATGCAAGTGGCGGTCTCACGCCTACCAATATCACCGCCGCCATCAACAGCGTGCAAACCAATTTTGGTGTTACTGATATCGTTGGTGTCATGCCGGTGGATGCGCTTAATGTTCCGCCCAATGCAACAGGTGATCAAAGGAAATATGCACTTGCACTAGGCACCATTTCACAATATGCGAACACGCAGGGCGTAACCTTGGCTGCCGCTGCCGCGACCATGCAAGCCTGCCTCGCCTCACCAAGCACTAATTGCAGTCCGGGCGGCTTGACGCTTGGTGCACTCTTGGCTTCCGCCATGAGCACTTTTGAAGCGAACAATAATTCGTTCAGTGGTAGTACCTTGCCGGTGGCCAATTTTGGCAGTGTCACTTCGTCGGGAACTAACGTTGGTGGTAACTCCGGTGGCGCGCCACTTTCACTGCTGGCTGGTGTCGTGACTGGATCAGGTAGTTCTAACGGGCCGGGCGCCGTGGCTTTGTTCTCCGTGCCCTCCGGTACCGCGGTAGATCCGAGTGGCAACATATACGTCATTGATTCCGGCAATCAGGTCATCCGAAAAATCACACCGGGAGGTATCGTGTCGACCTTTGCTGGCACAGTAGGTGTTGCCACAGATTTGGCGACTTGCACAAATTCGACTTGCGGGGACGGCGCAGGGATTCAGGCGAGTTTTAATTATCCGCAAGGCATCACCTATGACCCCGTATCCAATAGTCTTTACGTGACAGACATCGGGAGCCAGCGCGTCCGCAAGGTAACGCTGGCGGGTGTGGTCACGACGTTTGCGGGAAACCCGGGGACGAACGTGGAGAACGATGGACCCTACGGTACGTTTAATTTTTCGCCCAACTATAATTCGGGGACGATTACGACTGACGCTGCAGGCAACGTCTGGGTCGCCAACGGTAATTACACCCTCCGCATGATTACGCCAACAACGAGCCCGGGAAGCCCGACACCGAGCAACGTGACCACTGTACTAACCTATAACTTAAATGGATCCAATAACGGAAATGGATTTCTCAACGGTACTGGCAGCACTGCACAATTTGGCGGCTACCTCGCCGGCTTGGCTTTCGACCGGTCAACGGGCAATCCGACTTCGGGCAAAATACTAGTGGGCGACCCGCAAAACAACGCGATCCGCATGGTGACGCCACCGGTCATTAATACTTACGCCACCTATGACCCGAACACCAGCACGGTAACTCCTGCTACCTTCACCACTCCAGCTGTGGTGACGACCTATGCAGGTCAAAACCCGACCAATGGTTCCGCGCTGGTGTCGACCACTTTCGACAGTGGTGCTAATATTGACGGCATCAATGTCGATAGCGCGGGTAATGTCTATGTTGCAGATTATTATCCCTACGCGCCGCAAACCGACAAAATCTGGAAGGTGTCAGCTGCGGGTGTCGTCTCTTTATTGGCGGGCGGCAATCGGGGATCGGCCGATGGAAACGGCACCGCAGCGAGTTTTGGAGAGGCGGTCGGCTTGTCCAGCGATAGCGCAGGCAATGAGTATCTGACTGATACAACCTACAACACCGTGCGCAAGGTTTCGCCGACGGGTGATGTAACAACACTGGCGGGTGTGATCGCCATCGGCACCGCAAACGGCCCCGGAACCACAGCTCGATTTAGTAGTCAGATCCTTGGATTAGCTGCTGATGCTTCGGGGAGTCTGTATGCCTCCGATTCCGGCAACCTCACTATCCGAAAAATAAACCAGCTTGGTAACGTGACGACGCTGGCAGGCACACCGGGAGCATACTTATCCGCGTTAACCTGTTACGGAGTAACAACAACCTGCGGTGACGGAACGGGAAGCGCGGCGAGCTTCAACTTCCCCTTCGGCATCGCCTTCGACAGCCACACAGGAAACTTCTTTTTTGCAGACGACTTCACCATCCGCATGATCACACCCGGCGGCACAGTGTCCACCGTTGCCGGCATGACGGGGAATGGGAACTTTTCCGGAGCCTCACTAGACGGTCGAGGCTCCGCAGCGGTGTTTGCGTTACCCTATGCGGTCGCGACAGACAGTGCCGGCAATATCTATGTCACGGATACAGTTGATAATGTGATCCGTAAGATTGATACAACCGGATATGTGTCGACGCTGGCGGGAACTCCCAATACAACGGGTTCAGCAGACTCACCGGCCGGCCCGGCCTCGGCAGCCCGCTTCACTTTGCCGGAAGGCATCGCCGCTGATAGTGCCGGCAACGTCTACGTGGCAGACACGGGCAACAGCACGATCCGCAAGATTACACCGGCAGGCTTTGTGACAACACTGGCCGGGTCGCCCGGAGTAACAGGCCTCTATGATGGCACTGGTCCGGGAGCAACCTTTAATGGGCCGCAGGGCTTGACCACGGATAGTGCAGGCAATATTTATGTCGCAGACACTGGCAACAACGCGATTCGTATAATTACACCAACCGGAACGGTGTCGACGATCACAGTACAGGCTGGAAGCGCAGGCGGCTTGCCAGTTACACTCAATGCCCCAACGTCGGTCGTTTTGTATGGTACGACTTTGTACGCGGTATCCGGCGGCGCTATTGTTTATATCGCCAACGTCCCTTAATGAATTGATTTAGTCGCGTGACTCGAATTAAACGCCGCAGCCTTCACTGCTGCGTTTAATTTTATTAACTGGGCATCCCATCACACCTCTGTAACGATACTTGACATTTACGGCAAACCACCGTACTTTGTCAAAAAGGAGGTTCGCCATGTCTTCAACCAATTTAACCGCCCGCCTCGAAGCCAGGATTAGTACCGAACTGCACGTGATGCTGAAACGCGCAGCAGAGATTGAAGGACGTACTATGACTGATTTTGTCGTCGCTGCAGTTCAAGACGCTGCCCAACGTACTATCGAACAAGCAGGTATTATTAGACTGTCACTGGCGGACCAGGAGTACTTTGCGGCGGCATTGTTATCCCCGGCCAAGCCAACTGCGGCATTAAAACGAGCTTTTGCTCGTCGTAAAAATTTGTTGCGAGTTGAATGAGCAAAGACAATTTGCAAGTTCTTCCGCTTGATGCAACACATGACCGCACCTCGTTTAGCTGTGGTTCAGAGCCACTCGATCGCTACTTGCAACAGCAAGTCACTCAAGATATCCGGCGTAGAGTGACTGCCTGTTTTGTGGCATTAACCAGTGAACTAGTCGTCGCAGGTTATTATACGTTGGCGGCAACAAGTGTCCCGCTGATCGGGCTTCCACTTGGTACAGCCAAAAAATTACCCCGTTATCCCTTGGTGCCGGCAGTGCGCATGGGGCGCTTGGCCGTTGATCAAAATTTTAAAGGATTAGGTCTCGGAGGTGCCTTGCTTGCGGATGCGTTGAACCGTGCGTTTGTCTCTGATATTGCAGCCTACGCCATGTTGGTTGATGCCAAGGATGATAGGGCCGCAGACTTCTATAAGTATCATGGTTTTATCCCCTTGCCAGATTCACCGTTGTCCTTATTTTTACCGTTAGCTACTGCTTCTGCGCTAGGGACATGATGGGGAAACCCAATATTTATTACTGTTGAACTCGAAATTCATGCACTGAGAAGCACCGGATTTTTCCAAGTATTCTCATAGCCTTTCGCTCTTGACCGTAAACAAGAAATAAGCGACTATTCGACTGTCATTAAGGTTGATACTTGTGATGAAGATTTGTAATACCAACCTATACTAACAACAGAAGGAGAACAATATGGAACGCAGAGACTTTCTAAAAAGTGCGGTTGCGATGGCTACCGTAGCAGCTGCAGGAAGCGCAATGGCAGAAGAGCACAAAATGGACATGGATCATGATCACATGGAGGGTATGCACCATCACGGCAACCCAAATGAAAAACTAATTACCG
>CAIRAO010000146.1 GCA_903876625.1 uncultured Gallionellaceae bacterium
CGGTCTTTGTTGTAGTCGGTAACCATGTTAAGGAGTAGACGCTCGTCAAAGCGAAAGGCGCACAGCAGCATGTTGGAGGCGGCCATTTTAAGCAGTTGGGCGGGGGTCAGTCCGGCGAGCAGGTCGGCCATTTCGTCGCTGATACCCAGACGGAAGATAGCGCTGGCTTTATCGTCGTTGATCATTTGTTTGGCTAACATCATGTAGGACAGGTTGGCTTCCTTGATTTCTTCGTGCAGTTGTTGTGCGTTCATTTTCGTCTCCTTGGGCTAATGCGTTGGGTGTTGCGATGGGTGCATTGTGCGCAAAGACGCGTGTAGGAAGAATCAGACAATGTCTAATTCTTGTGTAGGAAGTTGTTTCGGAGTTGTTGTAGGAAAAATTCTTATGCCTTTGGTGGGCATGTAACGCTATTATCCTGATTCGGCTTCCTATCTATGCGCCGAAAAGCGGGAGGTTTGTACTGTTGTTCGAGGTTGTTAATCCGAAGAGTACTTGACTAATTAAGACAAAAAACCGCGTAAAGTCTTAATGCAAAGACTTGTAGTTTTTTTCGCCGTGAGGTAGATTGCCAATCTATGCATTCGCTTAATTTTAGGTATGGCGAAGCGAGTACACGGTCCAGGCTGTTTTTCGAAATCCTTATTAACTCGAATCGGGAGTATCAAATGTCTAAACAAACTAATATGTTGTTATTATCAGTTGTCGCATTAGGCTTGGCAGCCTGTGGTTCAACACCTGCTAAACCCAAAATTGCTGATTGCACTTATTTCGGTACACAAGATCCTGCTCCTCTCTGGATTTGCGGAGCGCCGGTCGACGGGGTTGAAGTCAGTGCCGTAGGTTCGGCTGAGCAATCAGCTGCCGGAGAGTCGTTTATGAAACAGATGGCCGCAACTGATGCGCGCGTTCAACTTGCCCAAAGTATGAAAGTACAAGTGGCGAATATGATCAAGCAATATGCCGAAACCACAGGTGCAGGCAAAGATGAAACAGTTGACAAGGTGAATACTGCCGTCACCAAACAAATTACAGATCAAACGTTGATTGGCACCAGAATATTCAGAACGCAATCGGGCACCAACGGAAGATATTATGTTCTGGTAGGTTTGGATTCGGCCTCGGTAGAAAAAATAACAGCGGCCGCTGTTAAAACCAGCATGAACAACGATAAAGCGCTGTGGCAAAAATTTCAGGCAGGTAAAGCTCAAGATGAAATGGCTGCCGATATAGCCAAGCAAAAGCTAGAGGCAAACGGTCAAAAGTAATTAGTATGTAGTAAAACTTAAACCTATGTCCTCTACGGGCATAGGTTTTTTGTTTTAAGACTACGACACAGCCTTTTATACTTCACTTTTCCCAAGGAGAATAAAATGAACAAATTTGCGCTCATTCTGTTTACTCTCTATACGGCATTTTTAGCATCCGGTTGTGCGGAAGAACCCCACTCACCCTATAACTCACCGGATCAACAAAGGGATCGTTCCGACAAAGCACAAGGTGATATGTCCTCAAGCATGAAAAAATAAGGCTCGGTATATAGAACTTCCGCTTATTTCAATTTATAAAACGCCAGACCTAAAAATAATGGAGGCATGAATGCGACATCTTAAATTGAGTATCGGATTGGTGGTGCTGTTTCTTGGCATCATTTCAGCACAAAATAGCTCAGCCGTTGAAACGATTGAAATCGTTAAAGCTGAAGGCAACCTGACAGTTAGCGATCCAACAGGCAGCAATCCGAAGTCCGCCAAAATAAAAGATGCATTACCTTCCGCCAACCTCCTGTCTACCGGTAAAGATGGACGCGCAGTTGTTCGCGTCGGCAACACAGGATTTATTGTGCTGGAAAAAAACAGTCAAGTTGAAATCAATACTTCAAACGATCATGCGGGCTTTTTTCGGCAGTTATCGGGCGTAATTTATTATGCGGTCAATTCTATAAAGAAAAATGATCGCAAGCTTGAAGTACGCATTAAAACTGCCACTATGGGTATTCGCGGTACCCGATTTATTGTGACCGATATTCCGGATCGCAACGAAGTCGGAATGCGCAAAGGTACGCTTAGCGTGGAAAGCACTGCAGGAGAATTTGAAATTCACAAGAAATCGGAACAGGATGAATTTGAGGCAATGAAACGCGAAGCTCAGGCTGCAATCGACGATGAGAAAAGTAAGTTTGAGAAATACAAAGACGATACCCAGCATGAGTTTGTAGAATACAAACACGAATTTGCACTGGGTATGGATCGCATGGTTTCTTTCGATGGCAAACGAGTTGATGACCGGCCTTTAAGTGGCGCAACAAAAAAGGATATGGAAACACTCGAAGATTATGGCGGAAAATGGTTATCTGAGGTTGCGGATTAATGCCGCAAACTATTCGTAATTTACGATTTCGTTCGATATTTTTCTGCCTAAATTCTGTATAACTATACAGTTCTGAAAAATTTTCATTAAGGCCCCTTTACTGGATTATTTTAACAATTGAAATTACTACCGAAGTTTGTGATGAACACTTGAAAAGATGAATCAAA
>CAIRAO010000147.1 GCA_903876625.1 uncultured Gallionellaceae bacterium
GTTCAGACGTGTCTCTTCCGATCTACGTCAACTTGATAATGTGCATGATTACAGCGCGGCTTCCGGTATAGTTCGCAAACTTAAATTCATTGATAAGTTGTCAGAAGAGGTTGACTCGGCTTTTGATGAAATTGATAAATAAAACCAGCCGTTAGTCGCTTGTCATCAGTAGATAGTCAAATCTACTGCGACTAACGACTAACGCCTAACGACAAATAACCAAGATGGCACTCTTACAAATCGCAGAACCCGGCCTGAGTGCCGCACCTCATCAGCACCGACTTTCTGTCGGCATTGATCTTGGTACGACAAATTCACTTGTTGCCACGGTGCGCAACGGTATCAGTACGGTACTCAAAGATATCCATGGCAGCGCATTATTACCTTCGGTCGTGCGCTATGCCCCTGACGGTAGTGTTCAAGTAGGGCAGGAAGCACAAGCGGTCCAAAGCGATGATCCACATAATACGATTGTGTCGGTAAAACGTTTTATGGGGCGCGGCCTGAAGGATGTGGGCGATGTCGCTAACCTGCCTTATCGTTTTGTTGATGGGGCTTCCGATTCGAAACAAGCGTCGGGGATGCTGCAATTGCGAACAATAGCCGGAGTGAAAAGTCCGGTAGAAGTCTCTGCAGAAATTCTCAAGGTGCTGCGTGAACGTGCTGAACTTTCATTGGGTGGAGATTTGGTGGGCGCGGTCATTACTGTGCCGGCCTATTTTGATGACGCACAACGCCAGGCTACCAAAGATGCCGCAAAGATTGCGGGTTTGAATGTGCTGCGTTTGCTCAATGAGCCAACCGCCGCAGCTATTGCCTACGGATTGGATAATGCTTCCGAAGGCTTGTATGCCGTATATGATTTGGGTGGCGGTACGTTTGATATTTCCATCTTGAAATTATCCAAAGGTGTGTTTGAAGTGCTTGCCACCAACGGCGATTCCGCTTTGGGCGGTGATGATTTCGACCATCGTATTTATTGCTGGGTGCTTGAAAAAGCCAATCTTTCGGCTATGGGTGCCCATGACACACGCCTGTTGCTAACACATGCCCGTACCGCAAAAGAACAGCTGACCAACCACGCTCAGGCACAAATTACAGCAGTATTGAGTAGTGGAGAATTGGTAGATTTGACGCTCACCCGAGAGCTGTTTTACGAGATGTCTCAAAATCTGGTCACACGAACATTGCAAGCAACACGTCGTGCTTTACGTGATGCCAAACTTAAAGTTGAAGACATCAAGGGTGTGGTCATGGTTGGCGGCTCAACGCGTATGCCGCAGATTCAACAAGCCGTGGGAGATCTCTTTGGGCAGATACCGCTGAATAATCTTGATCCCGATAAAGTGGTGGCTCTAGGTGCATCGATACAGGCTAATGTGTTGGCCGGGAATCGCAGCGCGGATGATTGGCTGTTGCTGGATGTGACACCTTTGTCGCTGGGTATCGAGACGATGGGGGGCTTGGTAGAAAAAATCATTCCACGCAATAGCACGATTCCGAATGCAAGGGCACAGGAATTTACCACCTACAAAGATGGACAAACGGCCATGAGCATCCATGTTGTGCAGGGTGAACGCGAACTGGTGATCGATTGTCGTTCGCTGGCTAAATTCGAGTTACGGGGCATTCCAGCAATGGTCGCCGGGTCGGCACGGATTCGTGTCACCTTCCAAGTCGATGCGGATGGTTTGCTGAGCGTTTCCGCGCGAGAAATGGCGAGTGGCACGGAAGCCAGCATTGAGGTGAAACCATCCTACGGTTTGAGTAATGATGAGATTACGCGCATGTTGCAGGAGTCATCCCAATATGCTCGCGACGATATGTTTGCAAGGGCTTTGCGTGAACAGCAAACCGAAGCGGGGCAATTATTGGAAGCAGTAGGCAACGCGATGGAGCAGGATGGTGAAGCGCTGTTGGATGCTAAAGCGCAAGCTCGAATACGCGTTAGCATAGATGCCTTGAAAGCAGTGATCAACGGAAAAGATAGTCAAGCTATCAAACGTGCAGTCGAGGCTTTGAATCAAGTGACTACCGAGTTTGCCCAGCGCCGCATGGATCATAGTGTGAAGCATGCATTGGCAGGTCACAAACTTTCGGAGTTGGAGGGATGATATGACTCAGATTATCGTTTTGCCACATGAAGAGTTATGCCCCAAAGGTACTTTGATTGATGTTGCCGAGAATACGACCATCTGTGATGCGTTACTTGATAATGGAATTCAGATCGAACATGCCTGCGAGAAATCCTGCGCCTGCACAACTTGTCATGTCATCGTGCGTGAAGGATTTAATAGTTTGCCTGAAGCGACCGAATTTGAAGAAGATATGCTGGACAAAGCCTGGGGACTGGAATCGAATTCGCGCCTGAGCTGCCAGGCTGTAATAGGGACTACCGATCTAGTGATTGAAATTCCGAAATACACTATCAACATGGCGAAAGAAGGACATTCAAAATGAAATGGATCGATGTGAACGAAATCGCGATCAGCTTGTCAGAAAAACATCCTGATATTGATCCTAAAACAATTCGTTTCGTTGATCTGCATAATTTAGTGATCGCCTTGCCCGGATTCGACGATGATCATCATCGCGGCGGAGAAAAAGTATTGGAAGCGATACAAACGGTATGGATAGATGAAGCTGAGTGATTTTAAACACTCAAATAATTGATTGATATGAGCAGAGAATGAAAAAAATATTGGAACTTTGGCATGCTACTTCACCTCGCTGGCTATATCTTGCAGGGGCTATTGTCGTTGCGGTGATGTTTGCTTCTGCGCTTATTCTGCAATACGTATTGCGCCAGGAACCTTGTCCATTGTGCATGGTTCAACGCGTCATCTTTATTGTGATCGGTGTTGTATTTTTCATTGCAGCCCTGCACAACCCCAAAAGAATTGCAGTGCGACTTTACAGTGGGCTGATTGTAATACTTGCTTTATCTGGAGTGGCGGTCGCGAGCCGGCATATCTGGATTCAACACCTGCCCAAAGACCAAGTGCCTGCGTGCGGCCCCGGGTTAGACTTTATGTTGAAAAATTTTCCAATGGCTGATGTGTGGCAGGAGCTGATGCATGGCTCCGGCGAATGCGCTGCAAAAGGGTGGACATTCCTTACACTCGGTATTCCGGAGTGGTCGCTGATTTCTTACTTGATGCTTGGTCTCTGGGCAACCTTGATATTGCTTCCAACGAACAATGAGTAAAATACCTGGCGGTGTATAAGTAAAGTAGATCACGTCTGATTTGCAAATGCCGCTTTTCGATATTTAATTTTTAGTCCGATCACAGAGCCTGCACCAACTGCTTTGCATAGCATTCCTGTTGTAACCAAAAGTCTTTAAATTCGTCAGTTCCGAGTAGATATAATTTTCAACCATAAAACAACCGCAGCCAGAATAAGTGTTATTGCGTTAGCAAAGATAACAGGCAGGCTACCGATTGCAAAACCATAAGCCAGCCACAGTGCCACACCCAGAGTAAAAAGTGTATACATAGGCAGCGAAATACCCGCGAGATCGCGAGTGCGCCAAGAATGTAGTGTTTGCGGAACAAACGCAACTGTAGTCAGGAACGCAGCGGAGTAGCCGAGCAGGGCACCAAGGTTATCAGTCATTTAAATATCTCGCTATGAATGGGTGGGCACTATTTTTTCGCATCCTGACTTTGCACTTTCACAGGCCAACACAATTAACTCTATCGTTAATACCGCATCAGCTAATGACACGGGATTCGAAGTCATAAGCTGGATTGCATCACGGAATCCAGTGTAAAAGCAACGATAGTCTCCCGGCAAGTTTTTAACAATGCAGGAAGGATTTTCATGGTTCGCGGGCTCATGCAAAACGCCGTCAAGCGGGTCATCGCCCCAATTGGCACAGCCAGGCAATTCACCATGTTTCAAAGATTCTTCCTGCGTATCCAGACCGAA
>CAIRAO010000148.1 GCA_903876625.1 uncultured Gallionellaceae bacterium
ACTGTTGCGAACTCCCCCGATTTAAACTTGGGAATATTTAATGTTGGCGTGGTCGAAGATTCAACACAAAGTTATACATTGACGTCCAAAGAAAGTATTGCCAAACAGTCTCAAATTCTTCTGGTAGAAGACAACAAAATCAATCAAAAACTAGCCATGGTGTTACTTGGAAAGCTTGGCTATCAAGTTGATTTGGCGGAAAATGGTTTGGAGGCGATCAATTCAACAAAGTCAAAACGCTATGACCTGATCCTTATGGATATGCAGATGCCTGAAATGGGTGGGGTCGACGCAACGCGTCACATTCGCTTGCTGGATGAGTACAATGCTCATGTTCCTATTGTGGCGCTCACAGCCAATGCAATGAATTCAGACAATGAAGATTGTATTGAGGCAGGGATGAATGATTTCTTAACTAAGCCGATCAATCGCGATAGACTGATTAGATGTTTGGAAAAGTGGCTTTAATTCATACTAACCAACTTCGTAGGAAACTCGCCTGATAAAAATTCTGCTGTAATGCCTGAATTCTTGCAATTGATAACCTTGCAAACCTGTTGTTGGTCTGAAATGCCATAGATGTTAGAATGCGCGTCGCTTTTATAGCTTCCCATTAGAGGAACCCTTTAATTCATATAGTCTGGAGAGTAGCATGGCCGTCGAACGTACCCTTTCAATCATTAAACCCGATGCAGTCGCTAAAAATGTCATCGGTCAAATATATGCCCGTTTTGAAAAAGCCGGGCTTAAAATTGTTGCTGCCCGTATGGTGCAATTGTCTCGCGCCGAAGCAGAAGGTTTCTACGCAGTGCATAAAGCTCGCCCTTTTTTCAACGATCTGGTCAGTTTCATGATTTCCGGCCCGGTGATGATACAAGCGTTGGAAGGTGAAGGCGCGATACTGAAGAATCGCGACCTGATGGGCGCAACTGATCCAAAGAAAGCTGATAAGGGTACTATCCGTGCGGATTTTGCTGCCAGCATCGACGCCAATGCAGTTCATGGTTCCGATGCACCTGAAACAGCGGCAGTTGAAATTGCTTATTTCTTTCCCGCGCTGAACATCTATTCGCGCTAATGACGGAAAATCTCCTCAACTTTGATGCGGAGCAGATGACTGCTTGGTTTGCGGAGCAAGGTGAAAAGCCTTTCCGTGCCAAGCAGGTTTTGCGCTGGCTGCATAAAGCGGGGGAGTCCGATTTCAATGCGATGAGCGATCTGGCTATGTCACTTCGCAGCAAGCTCAAATTAACTGCCTGTGTGAAATCGCCCCAAGTGATGCGCGAGGAAACGGCGACAGATGGAACTCAGAAATGGTTGTTGGATGTCGGCACAGGTAATGCGGTAGAAACTGTATTCATACCTGAAACTGATCGTGGAACGTTGTGTGTTTCTACTCAAGCAGGATGTGCTCTTGATTGTGCGTTTTGTTCAACAGGTAAACAGGGATTTAACCGGAACCTTTCAGTAGCTGAAATCATTGGTCAGTTGTGGTGGGCGAATCGTGAACTCGGTAAGAACCAGGAAGGTATCTGGCCGATCACCAATGTGGTGCTGATGGGCATGGGTGAGCCGCTGCTGAATTTTGACAACACCGTGCACGCCTTGCGTCTGATGCTGGATGACAATGCCTACGGCTTGTCGCGCCGCCGGGTAACTGTTTCCACTTCCGGTATCGTTCCCGCGATGGACAGATTGCGTGATGAATGCCCGGTTGCGCTGGCGGTTTCTTTGCATGCACCGAATGATGCATTGAGAAATGTGCTGGTGCCCGTTAACCAAAAATACCCTCTAAAAGAATTGATGGCGGCTTGTGGGCGCTATTTGGAAAAAGCTCCTCGGGATTTCGTTACATTTGAATACGTCATGTTGGCCGGAATAAATGACAGTGTGCAACAGGCGCGCGAATTGATTGCATTAGTGCGTGAGGTGCCCTGCAAATTTAACCTTATTCCATTTAACCCATTTCCTCAGGCACCTTATCAGCGTTCTGACATGCAAACAGTGATGCGTTTTCGCGATGTGCTGATGCAGGCCGATATTGTCACCACCATTCGTAAAGTACGTGGCGATGACATTGCTGCCGCATGCGGACAATTGGCAGGGAAGGTACAAGATAAAACAAAGAGAACACATCGTTTGACGGAGGTGGCTCAGTGAGAATTTCAGGTCTATTATTGATTGCTTTATTGTTATCTGGCTGCTCAACGACAGGAAATGGTTTTACACCGGAGCGTGCTTTATCGAGCGCCAAAATCCACACCGAATTGGCAGGGGCTTATTTTGAGCGTAAACAATATTCGATTGCCTTGCAAGAGGTCGAAACTGCATTGAAAGCCAAATCGGACTTTGCACCTGCGTTTAATGTTCGTGGTTTGATTCATTTGACGTTGCGTGAGGACGATCTTGCAGAAAAAGATTTTCGTCATGGCTTGAAATTAGATGAAAGCGATTCCATCACGCATAATAATTTCGGTTGGTTTTTGTGTCAGCGAGGACGGGAATCAGAAGGTATCCTGCAATTTCTTGAGGCGGTTAAAAACCCGCTCTATGCCACGCCTGAGTCGGCTTATGTGAACGCGGGCACCTGTTCTAAAAAAATTGGCAAAATTACCGAAGCCGAAGAATATTTTCAACGTGCGTTAGTCCGGTCTCCGAATATGCCGGAAGCATTATTTGGGGTTGCCGATTTGAAATTGGCCAAACATGATTACTCAAGTGCCAAATCCTATTTTTTGAGGTTCTCTCAGCTTGTATCTGAAATGTCGGCAGAGCAGCTGTGGTTGGCTGTTCAAATTCAAAGAAAAGCGGGAGATCGAAATTCTGAGCAGAGTTACGCCTTAAAATTGCAAAAGCGTTATCCTGATTCGCGCGAGACACAATTACTACTTCATGGTGAATGATGGACACAAAACCGAACGCCGAGATTTCTGCTTCTGTCACTGATTCTCTGCCCTCGCAAAGCGTCGGAAAGTTATTAAAAGAGGCGCGGGAATCACAGAGCTTAAGTGTTGCCGATGTTGCCGGGCGTATCAAATTTGCTCCTCGTCAGGTAGAAGCGCTGGAAGCGGATGATTTCGCACATTTGCCTGAGTTGGCTTTCGTGAGAGGATTTGTGAGAAGCTACGCAAGACTTCTGCACCTTGATGAAATGGTACTATTGAATGCATTACCGCAAACAGCCAAAGCGGCAGTTCAGTTGAGGCAATCTGCAGATGTACCTTTCCCGACCCCTCAATCAGCACGCCGTATTAACGTTATATGGTTATCCGCTGCTTTAGGCTTGGCCGTAGTTTTGGCAATTGGTGTATTCTTGTTTCATGAAAAGCCTGTCAACAAAAAAATAACTGACTCAAAACAAATTGTGACAACAACAGTCCCGGTACAAGAACACGCCGCATCTTCGGTCGATATTGCCAGTGCTAGTTCTGTAGAATCGGCAACTTCGGGAGGAACAAAGATTGCACCCGAAATTTCCCCGGCGACGCCTGCAAAGAAGGAAAAAATAGTAAAAAAGGATACAGATAAATCTCCCGTTCACTTTGTGTTTCTGACAGAATCTTGGGTTGATGTGAAAGATAGGTTCGGCAAAACTTTGCTCAAGCAAGTGAATGCGTCTGGAACGGAACAATGGATAGACGGACAGCCTCCGTTTTCTGTGGTGATCGGAAACGCCAGTGGCGTGCGCTTGTTTTACGAGGGCGAAGAAGTCGAACTTAAAGAGTTTACCGAAGTCGAAGTAGCGCGGTTGATTTTGGAATAATATGAGTCATCCTTCGTTTTTGCGTCGCATAACACAACAAGTACTTGTTGGTGATATCGCCATCGGGGGTGGCGTGCCCATCGTGGTGCAGTCCATGACCAATACAGATACTGTTGATGCCGAAGGGACAGCACGCCAGATTTTTGAGCTTGCTCAAGCCGGTTCCGAATTGGTGCGCATCACGGTAAATACTTCTGAAGCCGCAGTCCAGGTTCCGCGAATTCGCAAAATGCTCGACAATATGGGATGTGATGTGCCGCTGATTGGCGACTTCCATTACAACGGACATCGTTTGCTGACCGACTTTCCGGAATGCGCGGAGGCGCTGGCAAAATATCGTATCAATCCCGGTAATGTAGGAAAAAACCGAAAAGGCGAGGATCAATTTGCCATGATGATCTCGGTCGCCAAAAAATATAATAAACCGGTTCGAATCGGCGTTAATTGGGGTAGCCTGGATCAGGATCTGGTTGTGCGTTTGATGGATGAAAATGCCCGCTTGCCGGTTCCCAAGGATGCGGCTGAAGTAACCCGTGAAGCGCTGATTGTCTCGGCGTTAGATTCGGCAAAACGTGCCGAAGAGATAGGCTTGGCTCATGATCGGATTATTCTGTCTTGCAAAGTGAGTGATGTACAAGACTTGATCGCGGTATATCGCGAATTGGCCACCCGTAGTGATTATCCACTGCATTTGGGCCTGACCGAAGCGGGTATGGGCTCAAAAGGGATTGTCGCTTCTACAGCGGCTTTGTCAATTTTGTTACAGCAAGGTATCGGCGACACGATTCGGATTTCTCTGACACCCGAACCGGGTGGCGATCGCACCCAAGAAGTGGTGGTCGCACAAGAAATTTTGCAGACGATGGGCTTGCGCTCCTTCGCGCCAATGGTTACCGCGTGCCCTGGTTGCGGACGTACAACCAGCACGGTGTTTCAGGAATTGGCACAAAGCATTCAAACTTATTTACGCACCCAGATGCCGCTATGGCGGGAACAGTATACCGGTGTAGAAGAAATGACAGTTGCCGTGATGGGCTGTATCGTCAATGGTCCCGGCGAAAGTAAACTTGCCAATATCGGCATAAGCCTGCCGGGAACGGGAGAAAGTCCCGCCGCGCCAGTGTATGTTGATGGCGAAAAAACCGTCACTTTGCGCGGTGACAATATTGCCGCTGAATTTACCCGCATCGTGGACGATTATGTAACACTGAAATATGCCCGGCGTGTAGCGGGTGACAAGCCAGCCAAGCGTATCGAGATTAAGGCGATTTAATCCGGCATTCAGTAATGCTGCTTGCCAGATTCCCAATCTAGCTTTTGTCTCGTGGCAATCTCGCGGCAGCTAATTAACCGTCAATTGGTTTTGATGCATAGTGTTCATTAGAGTATTACAATTCGCTTTGCTGTGTTTTAACGGTAAGACCATACGAAATTCGCAACAAAATTTACCAGTAGGAGGAAAATCATTTTGCAACCTACCAATACCACCAACCCGGCCTATTTTCATAAGGTTGTAGATTGTCAGTGGGCCTGTCCGGCCCATACTCCCGTGCCAGAATACATACGCCTTGTTGGTCAGGGTCGCTACACCGATGCCTATATGATCAATTGGGTGTCTAACGTCTTCCCCGGTATATTGGGGCGCACCTGCGATCGACCGTGCGAGCCCGCATGTCGGCGAAGTCGCGTCGAGGAGAACAACATCCAGAAGCCCGAACCGGTCGCCATCTGCCGCCTCAAGCGCGTGGCTGCCGATTTCAAGGACGATGTGAAAGCGCTCATGCCAAAGATCTCACCGAGCAATGGCAAACGCATCGCTTGCGTGGGCGCGGGTCCGGCTTCGCTCACCGTGGCGCGTGACCTTGCTCCGCTGGGATATGAAGTGACGGTGTTCGAAGGCGAAGCCAAGGCAGGCGGTTTCATGCGTTCGCAGATACCGCGTTTTCGCCTGCCCGAATCGGTGATCGACGAGGAGACAGGTTACATCCTCGACATGGGGATAAAGTTCAACAGTGGGCAGAGCGTGGAATCCATGCGTGAACTGCTCAAGCAAGGTTATGACGCGGTGTTCGTGGGCAGCGGTGCGCCTCGCGGACGCGATCTGGAGGTACCTGGTCGCAAAGAAGCGGCAGCAAACATCCATCTTGGTATCGACTGGTTGGCCTCGGTTTCATTCGGCCACATTACCAGCGTGAAGGAACGCGTGATCGTGTTGGGTGGTGGTAATACCGCGATGGATTGTTGTCGCTCGGCACGACGCATGGGGGGCAAAGAGGTAAAGGTCATCGTGCGTAGCGGTTTCGAAGAGATGAAAGCCTCGCCGTGGGAAAAAGAAGATGCGCAACATGAAGGCATTCCCATTCTCAATTTCCATGTACCAAAAACATTTGAACACGAGAACGGAAAACTCACGGGCATGACTTTCGAGATCGTGCGCGCCGAATATGATGCCAAGGGCAAACGCACCTTGGTGCCTACGGGCGACCCCGATGTTCTAGTGCCCTGCGATGAAGTGTTGGTTGCAGTGGGGCAGGAGAATGCCTTCCCGTGGATAGAGCGCGATTGCGGTATCGCATTCGACAAGTGGGGGCTGCCGGTGCTGGGTGAGGGCACATTCCAATCCACTATACCAAACGTATTTTTCGGGGGCGATGCCGCTTATGGCCCCAAGAATATCATCACCGCTGTGGCGCATGGGCACGAAGCCGCTGTATCGATAGACCGCCTGCTCAACGCTGAAGACGTGGCATTGCGTCCACCTCCGTTGACTACACTGATGTCGCAAAAGATGGGCATACACGAATGGAGTTATAGCAACGATGTGTCCAACGACTTACGCTTCAAAGTGCCATGGGCTGCTGCTGAACAGGCGCTGGCCAGTATCAGGATAGAGGTGGAACTGGGCTTTGATGCCGCCATCGCTTTCAAAGAAGCGAGCCGTTGTTTGAACTGTGATGTGCAGACCGTGTTCAATCGCACCACCTGCATCGAGTGTGATGCCTGTGTGGACATCTGCCCGATGGATTGCATTACTTTCACGCGCAACGGAGAGGAAGCCGAGCTGCGTCCCCGCTTGAAGGCTCCGGCGAGCAATACCGATCAAGACTTGTACGTGTCGGGAGAACTCAAGACCAGCCGCATCATGGTCAAGGATGAAGACGTGTGCCTGCATTGCGGATTGTGTGCCGAGCGCTGTCCGACCGGAGCGTGGGACATGCAAAAGTACAGGCTCA
>CAIRAO010000149.1 GCA_903876625.1 uncultured Gallionellaceae bacterium
ACATGACAGAATTCATCACTTTTTCCACTTTGGTAAAAGAACAGTCTCCGACTAATAATTTAGATACAGAAGCGGTGGAAAAATTAGTGCAGAGTGATATATATGCATCAAAATATTATCCCCAGAGAATAAAGTACACGGTTCAGGGACGTATTTTGCACTTGGAAGCAAGAATCAAATTACCTGTTTCGGCCGAGCATCGGCACGAGTTGTTGCAATTGATTATCTTTGTAGAATCCAGCCCCATTACAATTGACCAAATTACATGGGCAAGTGAACTCAAACAAACCACCATAAATGGTGCCGGGATTGGATTTAACTGGACTTATAAAGACAGTTTTGCATTTCAAGCTTATTTTGCAAGTGAGCTGGAGGGACAAGTTCTTGCAATTTCGCCTGCTTTATCAAATTTATACTGGATTCAGGCAGTGAATTTTTTTTAGTTCGACAACCAAGCTGACTGACCGCCTTGGTCTGTATTCATTTCATTTGACCAAGAGTAGAACGCATCTACTTCAGTTCCCCAAAAAAGTTTTTAATCGCCAAGACTCGATGTTGCAAGTCCTCGTGCTTAATTTCAATTCGCAACTTATCCGGCCCGTTCATCTTAATATAGCGCCGACTCTGTATCATGGTAATGATCTTCATCGGGTCGATGGGGGGATGGGGGACGAACTGAATAACGATGGCTTCACTCGATGCATCCAGTTTGCTGATACCGAGGGATTTGGCGAGGATGCGCAGACGGTGGCAGTCGAGCAATGATTGCGCGGGTTCAGGCAACAAGCCAAAGCGGTCGACCAACTCCTGATGCATGTCGTCCAGGTCTTCCGGTGTATTGCAGTTCGCCAGGCGTTTGTAAATTACCAGGCGCTGGTGAATATCGCCGCAGTATTCATGGGGTAGAAGAGCGGGTGTATGAAGATTGATCTCGGTAGTTACCCCCAGCGGGTGCACCATATCCGGTTCGTGACCCTGTTTAAGAGAGGCGATGGCGGCGGCAAGCATGTCGTTGTAGAGGCTAAAGCCGATCTCCTGCATTTCGCCGCTTTGCGATTCGCCCAGCACTTCGCCAGCGCCGCGTATTTCCAAGTCATGCATGGCGAGGAAAAAGCCGCTGCCCAATTGTTCCATCGCCTGAATTGCTTCGAGACGCTTCTTAGCCTGTGCAGTGAGACCTTCCATATTATCCACCAGCAAGTAAGCGTAGGCTTGATGGTGCGAGCGACCGACGCGACCGCGCAACTGGTGCAACTGCGCAAGTCCAAAACGATCTGCTCGGTTCATGATAATGGTGTTGGCGGTGGGTACGTCGATGCCGGTCTCGATGATTGTGCTACACAGCAGCACGTTGAAACGCTGATGGTGAAAGTCGCGCATCACTCCTTCCAGATCGCGCTCTCCCATTTGTCCATGAGCCACACGAATGCGTGCTTCCGGCAACAGCGTTTCCAACTTCTCCAGCATATTGTTAATGGTATCGACTTCGTTGTGCAGAAAATAAACCTGACCGCCGCGTTTGAGTTCGCGTAACACGGCTTCACGGATGATGCCTAGGCTGAAGCTGCTGGCAAAGGTCTTGATGGAAAGACGGCGTTGCGGCGCAGTGGCGATAACTGAGAAATCACGCAATCCTTCCAGCGACATTGCCAGTGTGCGAGGAATCGGTGTGGCGGTGAGAGTGAGTACATCGACTTCGGCACGCAATGCTTTTAATCGTTCTTTTTGTTGCACGCCAAAGCGATGCTCTTCATCGAGAATAACCAAGCC
>CAIRAO010000150.1 GCA_903876625.1 uncultured Gallionellaceae bacterium
ATGTCGATGTCGGTATTCAGCTATTGCGCGATGCGGTAAAATGCACCGCGAATGGCGGTGCAATCGTGATCTACGAGCCAGAAGCGGTGAAGTCATCGGACAACTGGTTTTTTCGTTTTTTCTACGCACACTTTGAGCAGGGCCTTTTTCTGAGATCACGCGAAAATCTGCTTCACCTTGTCGAGCGCGCAGGAATCACTCTGCAATCGGTCGAAGAACGAATGGTGAGTCCCGGCATCGTTAGGCGGCCTTATGTCGCTCGCTTTATCTTGTTGTTAGGAAAACCTGCCGACAAGCCATCAAATACTTTAGCGGATTAAGATGGTGAAGACACCCGTTATTTTTTTGGTGGGGATGATTGTCAGTATGACAACATCGCAGATTATGTTCAAACTTGCAGGCAATTACTCGACTGCGCAACACGAATTACTGTACTCTTTTTTATTGAACACATGGCTGTGGGCAGGACTGTTGGCTTCGGGCGCTGGTATGGCTTGCTGGTTGCTGACTTTGCGTAACATGCCACTGGCTATTGCTTACCCTTGGACCGCACTGATTTATGTCCTCACTCCTTTATGTAGTGTATTAGTTTTCAAAGAGTTATTAACCGTTCGATATGGCATTGGCATGGTTTTCATTGTACTTGGGATATTCATTACTACTTCGGGTGCAAGTAAGCGAAAATGACAAAATTTGAGCTAATGCTATGCGTTGTTGCAGTAATGGCAAGCAGTGTCTCACAACTGTGCATCAAAGTTGCATCCGGCCAGATAAGAACATTTAGGGGGCTATGTGCATTAGGAGTTGGAGGGTTGCTGATGTTATTTTCCATGTTGGCGGCTATTTGGGTGTTGCGCACGGTTCAACTATCGCAATTGGTGCCTTTTGCAGCAGGCGCTTACGTGCTTGTTCCCGTTGGAAGCCGTTTGTTTTTTGGCGAGTATTTGTTGCCAAGATTCTGGGTGGGTGTTGCCAGTATTGTGATTGGTGTCTATTTGGCTGTGTCGTGAACGTTAAAATGATGAAGTTTTGATGTCACCTTTGGCAGGAAGACTATTTTTCGGGGGAAGCTCATGGCGCGTGACAGTAGCCATAAGTATTGCCAAAGTAAATGCAAAGAAAGTTGCTGTCATTTTCAGGTCAAATGTCTCAACGGTTAATCCAAAGATAAAAAATCCCACAGATAAACATATGCCCATAAAGCTGCTGACCCTAATTAAGGGTATAACGGATTTGGCTGATCTTAGGAAAACGAATAAAGGTACTAGATAAACGGATAAGATGGATAACAGGCCAAATAGGCCTGTTTCGGCGCAACTGTGTAGTATTTCGTTATGTACTTCGGATATCCCGGCCTGTGCGCCGAATGGAGTGAGCATACCTCTAGCCAATAATTCTGGCATGGCATGTGCGAATTGACCTGGTCCTATTCCGAAAATCGGATGCTCAATAAACAAGTGAAATGCGGCTATATATAGCTGAAAACGTTCACCAACCGAGGTGTCTTTGTAACCGTCAACATAATATTTGATGTCAGAATATATAAAGTAAATTCGTGTGTGTACCATTTCAAGAAATAAATAACTCAGCCAAATTGATGCCAGAATGACCGATATTGCGATGCCAAGTTTCAGCAAAACATTTTTCTTGCTGTAAGCGGCGACCCCAATTAGCATGAGCACCGGCATGGCAACCCAGCCACCCCGTTCGCCCGTTTGAATTGACATATACATGCCGGCCATAAATCCGCAAAACTTGAGTACTAAAACCAAGGGATGATCTTTACGCTTCCAATTGATGCTGAATAGAGAAAGAAAGCCTATCATTAAAGCAGTATCGCTAAAGTGAATGGTATTGAAAGCACTTGAAGTTGTGTAGCGATTACCACCCCAGTCGAAGGGATGTATTTTTAGCATTGTCAATCCGAGTAAAGCTCCCAATGGTAAGCCATATTGCAACACAGTTATCGCACGAATATTTGTTTG
>CAIRAO010000151.1 GCA_903876625.1 uncultured Gallionellaceae bacterium
AATCTAACGATTACAGATACCATGGACTATTCCGGCTTTAACAGCACGCTGCCTCAGACTAATGCCAATAGCGCTAAAACGGTTGGAAGTATTGTAGGTACGATAACTAACAACAAGGTTACACCGGTTGCGACGTATCAATTTACTTTGAATGCTAGTACAACAAATGCTTCTCCAGATTCATTGAATATTGGTTTGATCTATCAGGATCCTAGCGCTACGGTTTCCGCAACATCCGTACTTGATATCAATCCACTTCATACTCCGACTAATACTATTAACATAGTGTCGGGTGCTGTTCTTGCAGTATTGCAGTCAAACAATTCAGCAGGAACAACAACTGGTAATGTGTATGTAGGCAGTGTGGCTCCAGCCAATCTGATCGGAACGTATGGCACGGTCAACGGTGTAGATACGATCAGTTTCACCGATAATACATTCTTTAGTCTTCAATAATAGAATACTTCGTTGTAAAAAAACAATAAGCCGGCATTTATACTGCCGGCTTGTTTGTTTCTGCGTTTGCTTTTCAAAATTTTCAATTGAATAAACCGGCTATAATTTTTTTTCTTCTCTTGCCAGCTTTGGCTCATGCTGATTTGCTTGGAATTTTGAATCCGGCAGAGATGGCAGAGCAAAAGGGCACAAGTACTTATATTGCCGCGAGTTACATGGTGGCAAATGATTTTGCGGCGATAAACAATTTTACCGGAGACTGGTCTGGAACTTATGCACCCCGCAATGGAACTGATCTTGCCGTTGGCGTTGCGCGTATGGAAGGTGGGGTTACCTACGATACTTGGCGCGTCGCTGCCTTTTATCGGGCAGAGGCAGTGCTTCAATCAAACCGCGATACAGCGGATATTTATTATTACAGTCAGCAAAATTTAGCCGTTCCCTCAGGCCGTACTTTCAACTTGAATTTGAGCATCGAGGGTTTTTCTGCCAATGGGATTCGTCTTGACAAAGGTTTCAACTTTCCACTGACGGATGAAATCGGCTTGTCGATCGGAGCCGGAGTTTCGTTGTTACGGGGTATCCAGGTAAGAATGGGTTCAGTGAAAGGAACTGCGGCCACTTCGTCTTCAGGTTACGTTTTTAATGCAAGTATGGAAGATAGCTATTCAAACGGCACTTACCCTTTTATCTCTGCTGCAACACCTTATGGTGATGGTTATGCTTTTGATATTGGTGCAAAAATTAAATTGACCAATGGGGCGCATCTGGACTTCGCTGCAAATGACATCGTTGGACAAATGACATGGCAATACATGCCACATACGGTTGAAACGGCCAATAGCCAGAACATGTCGCATGACGCAAATGGTTACATCATTTACATTCCCACATTCTCAGGAAAGAACGACATCAATCGAAGCATCCTTGTACAAACGCTTGCGCCCAAAATGCATACCCAACTTAATTATCCTGTTTCGGAATTTAATGTGTTTGCGGGAACAGACTGGATGATGAGTTATTGGTTTCCCGAGATTGGCACTGAATACTCCATCGAATCTAATTGGAAAACCTCGCTAAGTTATGACATACGCTTTAATTCAGTGGCAATGGGAATGCAGTACAAGTGGGTTGATTTAACGTTGCGCAGTTCAAGCCTGACCCCGGGGACTTCCAGGATTAATGGCTTTAATGCCGGACTTCAAATTCCATTTTAAGCGCAATTGGGTATCCCTTTGACGTACTTAAATTGTTGATTGGCGTATTTTTCCATGTGCGCATCGTGAGCGTTAAGATCAAAGCTCTAAAACACTCGGCAAGTCGCGATTGCCATACGTTACACGCTCAATTTTCACCACGTCTCCTATGATGCGGAAAAGGATTGCATAGTTACCGACAGTTGCCATGCGTGCTGCCTAGCCAATTTCGGTGCGAAGTTGACACTCCGCACGTGTTTTGAGCCAGGATAGATAGCAGTCCGAATGCAATGAAATGGAATTCGAGACTCTTCTTACGCTACTTGGTATTGCGCACCCGCGCATGCTTGCCACCTGATCATGTAGAAATCGCCCAATTTGACCAAATCGAACGATTCGGTTAAATTAAGCATATCTAATTGATGAATAACGGAGGTGCACCGTGCAAACTTATACAGCAAACGAAGCCAAGACCCGATTCGGAGAATTTCTCGACAAGGTTCAACGTGAGCCGGTTCGGGTGATGCGACACGACCGGGTAGTGGGTGTGATGGTAAGCGCACAGGATTATGAGGCAATGCGGGCTTTTTATGCGGATCGCTTGCGTAAAACGTTGCGTGATAGCGCGGAATATGCTGCCGCAGAAGGCTTGACCGAAGAGAAGTTGTCAGCGTTGCTGGCAGACGAGAGTTGATCTGTGGTGCAGACGGATTATGCGCGAGTCGTTGTCGATACCAATGTGCTATTGAGTGCTGCGCTTTCTCCGCGTGGCGCTCCGGCAGAATTAGTAGACTATCTGCTGGCAGAGGGTCGGCTGGTTTTTTCACAGGCGACCTTTGCCGAGTTGGAATCACGCATCTGGAAGCCAAAATTTGATCGCTATTTGCCTATCGAGCGCAGAAACCATATTCTTCTGGAGCTTAATTCCAGTGCGTTGTGGGTGGATGTCCCTCCCGCCATTTCTATTCAATCTTATTCTCGCGATGTAAAAGACGACGCATTTGTACATGCAGCCCTTGCTGCAGGAGTAACTCGGCTGGTTAGTGGAGACGATGATTTGATTTGCCTGCATCCGCTCGGCACGCTGCACATTCTTACGCCGCGCGCTGCGCTAGACGAATTCAGCAGACATATTTGAGGCCTTTGAGGAACAACAACGCCAGTTGACAACATTGATTCCTGATTGATATATTACTGACCGGTCAGTTATTTATATTAAAGCTACAATATGGTTGAAATACCAACAAAAAAACATGAACGCAGGAAAGAGGCGCGTCCTTCCGAATTGATCTCCTCTGCACTGGCTCTTTTTGTAGAACGCGGCTTTGCTGCAACAAAAATGGACGATATTGCCGAAAAAGCAGGGGTATCCAAAGGTACGCTCTATTTATATTTTGATAGTAAAGAAATCTTGTTCAAGGCCGTGATCAAACAAGGTGTACTGCCACTTTTGGATGAAGGCGAAAAATTACTTCATCATTTCGATGGTGATGCGCGATCACTATTGCAAGAATTCATGTTGCGCTGGTGGAAGTTGATGGGTGAAACAAGCTTGGGGGGAATACCCAAATTAATGATTTCTGAAGCAGGAAATTTCCCCCAAGTGGCAGCCTATTATTATGAAAACGTGATTGTTCGCGGACGTAATTTGATTGGTCGAGTTCTAAAGATGGGAATGGACTCAGGCGAATTTCGAGTGATGGATATAGAATCAACAATCGATGTCATTATGGCGCCAGTGTTGATGCTAATCGTGTGGAAATATTCGCTTACCCCGTGTGGTACGAACAATCCAAAACAATATATGAACACCTACTTTGATTTAGTGATAAACGGATTGATGAAAAAAGAGGTATCTAAATAATGAACGCTAACGCAAGAATATTTTTTTCTCTATTGGCAATGTCTATTCTGGTGGATGGTTGTAGCAAAGGGAGCCCGGAAGTCACTGAGAAACCCCTCCGTTTTGCAGCAACGATGATAGTAGGTACAACGGACCAAAAACAAAGTAATTTTTACAGCGGTGAGATTCATGCCAGACATGAAACTATTTTGGCTTTTCGTATCGGAGGCAAAATCTTAGAGCGACTGGTTGATGCGGGTTCAGTGGTTAAAGCCGGACAAATATTGGCTCGTGTCGATGCAAGTGATACGGGATTGCAGAAAAATTCTGCTGCCGCTCAATTGCAACAGGTTGAAGATGATTTGAAACGAAACCGTGAATTGCGCGAAAAAGGTTTTATCAGTCAGGCTGTATTGGATTCCAAAGAGGCTACTTACAAAGTGGCAAAGGCTCAAGAAGAGCTGGCAACAAATCAGAATGAATATACCAATTTGATCTCAGACCATGCCGGAGTCGTATTGACTACGTTGGCAGATGCGGGTCAAGTGGTGAATGCGGGTCAGGCAATCATGCAACTTGCGCAAGAGGGCGAGCGAGAAGTTTTGGTCGCCATTCCAGAGTCGCGATTTTCTGCTTTAAAAATTGGCATGCCGGCTGAAATCGAATTGAGCGTTGAAGGTATGGAGTCACATAAAAAATATTCGGGTCGCTTGCGTGAGTTGTCACCAGCTGCCGATGCAGCGAGCAGAACTTATGCGGCACGTGTGACGATAACGAATGTAGATAGTCAAATTGCCTTGGGCATGACTGCACGAGTACGTTTTGGTGCCACCGGCAACACAGGAGGCCAACTTGTACCATTGTCTGCCATATTTCAACAGGGAGAAAATCCGGCTGTTTGGATAGTGGCGCAGGACGGTAGTGTTTCATTACGTGCGGTCAAAGTCGCTGCGTATCTTGATGAAGGCGCGTCGATCACAAGTGGAGTAAACGCCGGTGAGCGTATCGTGAGTGCAGGGGTGCATAAACTGACAGCGGGTGAAAAAATAAAATTTGCAGAAAACGGTAATTTGAAATGAAGTGGCCCAATATTTCTGAATGGGCGCTTAAGCATCAGCAATTTGTGCTCTATCTCATAATCGTATTGACCGCAGCCGGAGTTATTTCCTATTTCAATCTGGGGCGAGCAGAAGATCCGTCTTTCACATTTAAAGTGATGGTGGTGCGTACTCTCTGGCCCGGTGTTTCCGCACCTGAAGTCGAACGCGAACTGACCGAACGCATCGAAAAGAAATTGCAGGAAACACCCTGGGTAGATGTGTTGAGGTCTTCATCAAAACCGGGTGAGTCACTGGTGTTCGTCTACTTGAAAGACTATACGCCGAAAGAAGATGTGGCTGAAGCATGGCGGCAAGTCCGCAAGAAACTTGATGATATCCGTCTGTCCTTGCCCAGTGGTGTAGTCGGCCCATTTCCGAATGACGAATTTGGCGATGTGGATATCAATATAATTGCCCTGACAGGAGACGGTTACGATCTATCGGCTTTGCATCATTATGCCGACCATATCGCACTAGAGTTACGCCAGGTGCCCGATGTTAAACGCATCGAGTTGATCGGTGTGCAAGATGAAAAAATATACATTGATGTTGAACCCTATCGACTCGCGGCACTTTCTTTAACACCGGCTCAAGTGGCCGATGCGCTACAAAAACAGAATGCGGCCATCCCTTCGGGATTTATTGAAACGAATACCGACCGTGTGCGAATGGTTGTGTCCGGCGAATTCGACACAGTCGACAAGGTGCGCAATACCGACTTGCTAATTAATGGTCGTCATTTTCGTTTAGGCAATATCGCAAAAGTGAATCGTGGATTTGCAGAGCCTTCCAATCCACAGATGCGCGTAGGGGGTGAGCCTGCCATCGGTTTGGGTGTGATCATGGACAAAGGGGGAAATGTGATTCATCTTGGCGATAATTTGCGCCGGGAAATTAAGCGCATCCAATCAGAACTTCCTTTGGGTATAGACATCCACGTGGTTGCCGACCAACCTGAAGTAGTCGAGGGTTCTATCGAACTATTCCAAAGCTCTCTTTCCGAAGCCATTATCATTGTTTTGGCAGTATCATTTCTGAGCCTGGGTGTGCGCACGGGCATGGTGGTCGCACTATCGATTCCGCTGGTGTTGGTCATCACCTTCTTTGCCATGAAAGTTTTCGGAATAGACTTGCAACGCATCTCGCTCGGTGCGCTCGTTATTGCGCTTGGGCTGTTAGTGGATGACGCCATTATTGCCGTCGAGATGATGGTGGTTAAAATGGAGCAGGGCTGGGACAAATTTAAGGCGGCTACTTTCGCCTATACCTCAACCGCTTTTCCGATGTTGACAGGCACTTTGATCACGGCTGCGGCTTTTACACCGGTGGGGTTTTCCAAATCGGTCGCGAGTGAATATACCGTTTCAATTTTTCAGGTTGTGACTATTGCGTTAATCACTTCGTGGATCGTTGCGGTCGTATTCACACCGGTTATCGGATTCAAACTACTGGATCCGAAAGCGTTGATTGCGAAAGCGCAAAAACATGGCGAAGATATTTATGACACACCGTTTTATCGTCGCTTCCGAGCATTGGTGACATGGTGTTTACGCAATCGATGGAAGGTTATTTTGGCCACCGTGATCATCTTTATATTATCCATCGTCGCTTTTGGAAAATTTGTACAACAACAATTCTTCCCGTCTTCAAGCCGAATGGAACTGATGGTGGATGTCTCGTTGCCGCAAGGTGCATCACTGAAAGCGACTGAACAAGAAGTGATTCAGATAGAGCAACTGATCAAAGACGATAAGGCGATAGAAACCTATTCATCTTACATCGGCAATGGTGCGCCGCGCTTTATGCTGTCACTTGATCAGCAATTATTTGCCGATAATTTCGGACAATTTTTGATTGTCACAAAAGACATCGCATCACGCGAAGACCTCAAGAAAAGACTCGAAGAAAAGTTTACCGGACCTGAGTATGCTGATATTCGCGTGCGCGTGGTGCGCTTGGAAAATGGTCCTCCGGTGGGCTATCCCGTGCAGTTTCGTGTGATGGGCGATGACTTGGTAAAGTTGCGCGAGATTTCAGAGGAAGTTGCAAAATTGATGCGCGCAGACGCTGGTCTGGTTAATGTCAATTTTGACTGGAACGAAAAAGTAAAAAGTGTGCGTGTCGAAGTAGACCAGGATAAAGCTCGCAAACTGGGGACTTCCAGTCAGGAGATATCCCAGGCATTACAGGGTTGGCTTAACGGTGTTGTGCTTACCCAGTTTCGTGAGCGTGACCAGTTGATCGAAATTTTGTGGCGTGGTGGACACGGAGAAGTCCGTTCGTTGAATAGCTTGCCTGATATTGTGATTCCACTTGCTAATGGGCGCCATGTGTTACTTACACAAGTCGCCAAGTTGGTTCCGGTATTGGAAGAGGGCGTTATTTGGCGCCGTAATCGTCTACCGACAATGACTGTACGTGGCGATGTGGCGGGCAAGACTCAACCGGCAACAGTTTCATTGCGATTGAACGAGCAATTAAATTCTTTGCGTGCCAAACTACCAAACGGCTTTCGAATTGAAATGGGTGGCAGTATTGAAGAATCAGCCAAAGGCTCAACTGCGATTGCTGCTGTCATGCCGCTGATGCTGATCGGCGTCACGACATTGCTGATGATCCAGTTGCAAAGTATCAGTTGCACCATCATGGTATTGCTCACAGCCCCGCTCGGCTTGATCGGAGTAGCGCTGGCGTTGCTGATATTTCAAGTACCGTTTGGTTTTGTAGCCAATCTTGGGTTTATCGCATTGGCCGGTATGATCATGCGTAACTCGGTAATTCTTGTTGATCAGATCCGTCAGGATGAAGAGGCGGGCAAACCGGTATGGGAAGCAATCATCAGTTCCACCGTGAGGCGTTTCCGTCCGATAGTACTGACTGCTTCAGCTGCCATTCTGGCGATGATTCCGCTAACGCGTCAGGTCTTCTGGGGACCGATGGCCGTCTCGATCATGGGCGGCTTGATAGTGGCGACTTTGCTAACCTGTTTATTTTTGCCAGCCTTATATGCAGCGTGGTACAGAGTTAAGGAAGAGGCGTTGGCGCAATAAAAAAGGTGCAGCAAGCAGCACCTTGTTAGTGCAACGTCAGCAGAAACACATGCTCTTCCATTCGGCTCACTCCGCGCTGCTTAAAGCGCGGGTTTTGCGCCAAAACATCTTCTTGAGCCAACATGCGAATATCAGCGTACTTGCTATAAAGAACCTCGACATCTTTTACTGATACAGCGAATGGAGGCCCCTTCATTTCAGATTGTGGATAATCGAAAGTGATCAGCAGAATGTGCGTTCCGGGTTTGAGTATATTCACCAAATGCTGCGCATAAAGTTCGCGCATTTTCGGCGGTAGCGCAACAAGCGACGCACGGTCGTAAACCGCACTGACATTCGCCAAATCTTCTTTGTTCAAATCAAAGAAATCGCCGCACAGAATTCGAACACCACCAGCCTGATAGCGCTGAAATTTTCCGTCATTCAATAGCGAAGGAGCCAAACCGTTTTCATTGTAAAAATCTTTAATGGCAAGAGCGCTTAATTCAATTCCAACCACATTACAACCTTGCTGGCGCAACCACATCATGTCCAGACTTTTGCCGCACAGTGGCACAAATACTTCGCCTGTCAATAAACGATGCAACTTATGCCAGTGTTGGCGCAAATGAGGATTGATCTCATTTTGATGAAACCCGATCTCTGACCGTTCCCATCGTTCAAGCCAAAATTCTTTTTTCATTTTTAACTATTTATAAAAAATAAGTCACTAAACTATTACTCATCAACGATAGGTAATAAAAAAGGCTTACAGTTAGAATTCTGTAAGCCATCACAATATCTGGTCGGGGCGACAAGATTCGAACTTGCGACCACGTGCACCCCATGCACGTACGCTACCAGGCTGCGCTACGCCCCGAGAGTGCGAATTATATCAGAGCGAAATATTCTCTGATACGAATTTAGGGTGGGTTCAACCTCACAATATCAAGCTTGCAGCAAAAGAAGTACTTCTTGAATCTCTCGACGTAACTCACGAAGATTGACAACGGCTTTAGTTACAACAGGCGTTGCCTTGACTTCTTCATGTTTGGTTGCTATCTGATCCAAGCGACTCCGTGCACCGCTGATGGTGAATCCATCTTCATACAACAACTGCCTGATGCGTCGAATCAGCAATACTTCATGATGCTGATAATAGCGCCGGTTGCCCCCGCGTTTAACCGGTTTGAGCTGAGTAAATTCCTGTTCCCAATAACGCAACACATGCGCTTTTACTCCGCACAATTCGCTTACTTCACCAATAGTGAAGTATCGTTTGGCGGGTATTTGTGGCAGTGCCGAATTAGGTACGTGGTGTTCCATGATAAGTCTTGTCTACCATGCTCTTGAGCTTTTGGCTTGGATGGAATGTCACGACACGACGAGCAGTAATGGGGATTTCTTCACCTGTTTTGGGATTGCGTCCCGGACGTTGCGGTTTGTCACGCAACTGAAAATTACCAAAACCGGATAGCTTAACGCTTTCACCGGCTTCGAGTTGCATACGTATCTCTTCGAAGAACGCTTCAACCATATCTTTAGCTTCACGCTTGTTCAGTCCAACTTTTTCGAATAACAGGTCAGACAATTCTGCTTTAGTTAATGTCGTCATTTCTCTCTCATGCTCTTAGTTGCGCACCTTGCTGCTGCAATACATCTTTCAGCAGCGCGATGCTTTGGTCAATATCACTATCAGTTAAAGTCTTTTGAGTATCTTGCAATAACACGCGGAAAGCAAGGCTTTTTTTACCTTCTTCCACACCTTTGCCGCGGTACAGATCGAACAACCCCAGTTCCGTAACAAAAGGAGTTTGGCTATCGTGCAAAGCATGCAGCAAACTTTGAACCGACACACTTTCATTTACTACTACTGCCAGATCCCGGCGTACAGGCGGAAACTTCGACACTTCGCTGCCAACAGGAACGCTAGACGCCAAGAGTGCTACTAATTCTACCTCGAACCAGATGACTGCTTGTGGCAAGTCGTATTGCTGTTGCCATTGCGGATGCAATTCACCGATCCAGCCGACCGCATGTCCATCTAGTAATATTTTAGCGGAACGTCCGGGATGAGAGGCGGTGTGCTTTTCCGCATGAAATTTCAATATGCATGGAGCAAACAATGCTTCCACGTCAGCCTTTACATCAAAGAAATCGATATTGCGACTTGGTGAACCCCATTGTTCGGCTAATACACCACCATAAGCCAATCCTGCCATCTTTTCGTGCTGTACGTAACTGCCCGCGCTTGCAGAAAAACATCCACCCACTTCAAATATGCGTACTCTTGGCTGTTTACGCGCCAAATTGGTGCGCAGTGAAGCAAGCAGGCCACCCAGTAAGCTACTGCGCATGACACTCATCTGACTGGCGATAGGATTTTTTAATGCAATAGGTGCATTATTTCCGCACAAATCACGTTCCCATTCAGCTTCCACGAAAGCATAATTGATTGTTTCCTGGTAGTCTCGCTGGACTAATACATCTCGTACTTTAGCCAAAGGCCGTAAGGCTTCAACCTGAGGCAAGATTGTCATGCTCGATTGTGGTGATACCGGCTGGAAGTTTTCATATCCATGCACGCGAGCAATTTCTTCGATCAAGTCTTCTTCGATGGTAATGTCAAAGCGATAACTCGGTGGAGTTACGGAAAAATCTTCGCCTTGCCGCTGAAATAACATTCCCAAACGTGCCAATATTTTGGCAATGTCATCGCCATTTAAGCCAACACCTAATACTCGAGCTACTCTGGCAGCTCGAAGTTGGACTGTAGCGCGTGAAGGTAATTCATTAATCACTTCTGTCACGGTACCTGCATCGCCACCGCAAATATCTAGAATCAATTGTGTGGCACGATCCAAAGCAAATTGCGTAGCCGCGAAATCTACACCGCGCTCGAAACGATAAGAGGAATCAGAGCCGAAACCCAGTTGACGCGATTTACCCACGATTACATTAGGTGCAAAAAATGCGCTTTCCAGGAATATGTTCGTGGTTGCTTCATCAACTGAGCTATCTGCGCCACCCATTACACCAGCCAGTGCAACCGGACTCTTACTATCTGCAATCACCAGCATGTTGGCTTCTAATTGCACCGTTTGCTCATTCAGCAGTTTCAAACTTTCACCGGCGTGTGCGAAACGAACGTCGATACCGCCGTTCAGTTTATTCAGATCAAAGGCATGTAATGGCTGGCCCAATTCCAACAACACGTAGTTGGTTACATCAACCAAGGCGCTGATGCTACGTAAACCGCAACGTTCAAGACGCTGAACCATCCATGATGGGGTTGTCGCCTTTGCATTGACACCGGCAATCACGCGACCAGTGTAGCGCGGGCATGCAGCTCTTGCAGTTACTTTAACCTTGCGGCTAAGCTGACTGTTTTGTTTGAATGTGGCTGGAGGAATCGCCTGCAAAGTTGAACTCGTCAATGCTGCTACTTCACGCGCAATGCCATACACAGATAAGCAATCACTACGATTCGGTGTGAGTTTGAGCGTGAGCAAGTGATCGTCCAAATCGAGATGCTCACGAATACTCTGACCTACTACTGCATTGGAAGCAAGTTCCAACAGGCCGCTACTTTCTTCAGTCAGCCCAAGTTCCTTGGAGGAACACATCATGCCGAACGAAGCGATGCCACGAACCTTCGCTTGCTTGATCTCGATACTTGGCAGCTTTGCGCCTACCAATGCACAAGGTGCCTTCATGCCCACACTGACGTTCGGTGCACCGCATACGATTGCTAAAGGTTCTGCTTGACCCACATCGACACTGAGCAGATTCAAACGATCCGCATCCGGGTGTTTTTCTTTGCTCAATATTTGTGCGACCACAACTTTGTCGAACGCTGGCGCAACGCCTGTCATCTCTTCGACTTCCAAACCCGCCATTGTTAACAAATGCGCCAGCTCCTCGCTAGAAAGCGAAGGATTCACTAAAGTGCGCAACCAAGATTCAGAAAATTTCATAATGACTCAGGAAAATTGTTTCAAGAATTGCAAATCATTTTAGTTACGGCATAACGCGTCTTTGTCGCATTAGCCTCCTCTGAAAGGATCTTCATCTTATGAAAACTGCCTTAAAAATTGAAGATCATTTTCAAAGAACAGCCTTAGGTCATTCACGCCGTAACGCAACATGGCCAAGCGTTCTACGCCCAGACCAAAGGCAAAGCCCTGATATTTTTCACTGTCGATATTGACGTGCTTCAACACGTTCGGGTGCACCATCCCGCACCCGCCAATCTCCAGCCAGCCATTACCCCAGCTCAAATCCATTTCAGCTGAAGGCTCGGTGAAAGGAAAAAATGACGGACGGAATCGTACTTGCAGATCGTCCGTTTCAAAGAAGCGTTTGAGGAAATCCGCCACCACACCTTTGAGGTCGGTGAAGCTTACCTTTTCACCAATCCATAGGCCTTCGACCTGATGGAACATGGGTGAGTGCGTTGCATCCGAGTCGACGCGATAGACGCGGCCCGGAGCAATAATGCGAATATCTGGCATGTTTTCGTGTAGCTTAAACTTTGCCAGATGGGTTTCCATGTAACGAATCTGAATCGGCGAAGTGTGTGTGCGCAACACATGCTGCTCATCGATATAAAAAGTATCGTGCATCGCACGTGCCGGGTGATCCGCCGGGATATTTAATGCGGTGAAATTGTAGAAATCATTTTCGATTTCTGGTCCAGTAGCGACTTCGAAACCGATTGAGTGGAACAACGTTTCAATGCGTTCCAAGGTGCGTGTAACCGGATGCAGTCCGCCGACACCAAGTCCCCGACCGGGCAGCGTTACATCCAACGCTTCTGCCGCCAATTTTTGATTTAAAGCATGTTGTTGCAAAGCATCACGGCGCGATTGGAGCGCAGCCTCGATCTGTTGCTTCACTTGATTGATACGCGCGCCAGCAGCTGGCCGTTCTTCGGCCGACAGTTTGCCTAGTCCTTTAAGCAAGCCGGTTAGACTGCCTTCTTTGCCCAGGTAACGAGCTTTGGCATTTTCCAACTCAACTGCATCTGTGATCGCAGCAAAGTTTTTTAACGCGTCATCGAGAATAATTTGTAGTTCTTGCATTTTCTATCAACGTGAGGTCGTGTTTCTATATCCATAAAGCCCCCTCCCTAACCCTCCCCCGGCGGGAGAGGGGACTCAAGCCTCCTCAACCTGCAGGGGTGCTCAACTTCCCTTCCCCGGCGGGAGAGGGAACTCAAGCTTCCTCAACCTGCAGGGGTGCTCAACTTCCCTTCCCCGCTGGGAGAGGGGACTCAAGCTTCCTCGACCTGCAGGGGTGCTCAACTTCCCTCTCCCACCGGGGGAGGGACTGAGGGAGGGGGTGCGCTCCGTGACTAACCAGTTTATTTTCCAGTTCCATCAAAAATGCACCACTTTTTTAAATATAGCCAAACAAAAAAGGAGGCTCACGCCTCCTTTTTTATACAACTTTCAATTACGCGCCGAGGCTGGCTTTAGCTTGTGCGACAATCTGCGCAAACGCAGCTTTATCGAACACAGCCAGATCAGCCAATACCTTGCGATCGATCTCAATCGAGGCTTTCTTCAAGCCATTCATGAATATGCTGTAAGGCATACCCAACTCACGCGCACCCGCATTGATACGCGCGATCCATAGAGTGCGGAACTGACGCTTTCTCTGACGACGGTCGCGATACGCATATTGACCCGCCTTCATCACCGCTTCTTTGGCTATACGGTAGACGCTATTACGGCGACCGCGATAACCTTTGGCGAGGTCTAAAGTTTTCTTATGGCGCGCACGCGCCGTTACACCACGTTTTACTCTTGGCATTTTCTATACTCCTTAAGCGTAAGGCATCATGGCGCGAACTGACGCCGTGTTGGTTGAATGGACTTCAGTTGTACCACGCAACTGACGTTTATTCTTCGTTGTCTTCTTGGTCAAAATATGACGCTTGAAGGCTTGTGAACGCTTAATACTTCCGCCAGCGCGAACAACAAAGCGTTTCTTCGCGCTGCTTTTAGTTTTCATCTTAGGCATAACAACTCCATTATTTGATGACGCCGGGAGGTTTCTGACAGAAACACTTGAAAACCCGGAACCACTTATCTGGGACTGAAACTACTTCACCAAATCAGACAGTCCCTTACTCTGACTTGGTATAAAACTTTGTTTCCGCAACGAAGTTACTTCCTCTTCGGACTGATCACCATCACCATCTGGCGACCTTCCATTTTTGGGAACTGCTCAATCACACCGTGCTCGAGCAAATCCTGCTTCACACGTTCCATCAATTGCATTCCAATTTGCTGGTGGGCGATTTCACGTCCACGGAAACGCAATGTGATTTTAGTCTTGTCACCATCTTCCAGAAACTTCACCAGATTACGCAACTTGATGTTGTAGTCACCTTCATCAGTGCCAGGCCGGAATTTAATTTCCTTGATTTGAACCTGTTTTTGCTTAAGCTTGGCTTCGTGTTGTTTTTTGCTCTCTGCATATCGGAATTTGCCGACATCCATCACGCGACAAACCGGGGGTTCCGCCAAAGGCGCAATTTCCACCAAGTCCAATTCTGCTTCATCCGCTAAACGTATCGCTTCGGCTACAGAAACGATCCCAAGCTGCTCTCCCTCCGCGCCGATGAGCCGCACTTGTGGTGCCGTTATCTGCTCATTAATGCGCTGTGATTTATCTTGTGCTATTGCAAATTCTCCATTTCAAAATTAAACCGTGCGCCCGTCACAGCTCGGTTCTTAAGCGCTCAATCAGCGCCTCCACCGACATCTGTCCAAGGTCTTCACCTTGACGGTTTCGCACGGCAACGAGACTCGCAGCCATTTCCTTATCCCCTATAATCAGTTGATAAGGTAATTTCTGCAAGCTATGTTCTCGTATTTTATAGGTAATCTTCTCATTACGCAAATCTGATTGAACGCGGAAGCCGGAATTGCGCAATGCTGTGGTCACTTTTTCGGCGTATTCTTCTTGCGCTTGAGAGATGTTAATCACCACCATTTGCACAGGAGACAGCCACAAGGGTAGGGCGCCCGCATGATTTTCGACCAGAATACCGATGAAGCGCTCCAGCGAACCCAAAATCGCGCGGTGCAACATCACTGGTACTTTGCGGGTATTATCTTCATCGACAAATTCCGCACCTAAACGACCCGGCATAGAGAAATCCACCTGAATCGTGCCGCATTGCCATGAACGCCCAATCGCATCCTTGATATGAAATTCGATCTTGGGGCCATAGAAAGCTCCTTCGCCCGGTAACTCAATCCACTCCATGCAAGAAGCACGCAACGCAGCGCGCAATGCGTTTTCGGATTTGTCCCAAATTTCATCCGAACCGACTCTGCCTTCAGGACGCAACGCCAGCTTTACCACGACATCACTAAAACCAAAATCTTTATAGACTTTAAGAACGAGTGCATTAAATGCGGTGACTTCAGATTCGATCTGACCTTCGGTGCAGAAAATGTGTCCATCATCCTGCACGAAACCACGAACCCGCATCAAACCGTGCAAACCACCTGAGGGTTCATTGCGGTGACATGAGCCAAATTCTCCGTAGCGCAACGGTAATTCACGATACGAACGCAAGTCGGCATTGAATACTTGCACATGGCCGGGGCAGTTCATCGGTTTGATCGCGTAATCATGTTTTTCAGACTCGGTGGTAAACATGTTGGCTTTGTAATGCTCCCAGTGGCCGGACTTTTCCCACAGCACGCGGTCGATGATCTGCGGGCAACGTATTTCCTGATAGCCATTGTCGCGGTACACCGCGCGCATATACTGCTCGATCACCTGCCACATCGCCCACCCTTTGGGGTGCCAGAACACCATGCCCGGCGCTTCATCTTGCATGTGGAATAGATCTAATTGTTTGCCGAGCTTGCGATGGTCGCGCTTTTCCGCTTCTTCCAATCTCACCAGATAGGAATCAAGTTCTTCTTTTTTAGCCCAAGCCGTTCCATAAATGCGTTGCAGCATTTCGTTCTTGGAATCTCCACGCCAATAGGCTCCGGCTACCTTCATTAATTTGAATGCTTTGAGTTTGCCTGTCGAAGGCACGTGCGGGCCACGGCACAAGTCCGTGAATTCACCTTCGCTATAAAGCGATACCTCCTGATCGGCAGGAATCGATTCGATGAGTTCAGCCTTATATTTTTCTCCAAGCGATTTGAAATAGGCTACTGCGCCATCTCGGGATACGACTTTGCGTGTTACCGGCAAATCTTTTTTGGATAACTCAGCCATGCGTTTTTCAATTGCTGCCAAATCATCCGGAGTGAATGGGCGCGAGTAGGCAAAGTCATAGTAGAAACCGTTCTCGATCACTGGGCCGATCGTCACTTGCGCTTCGGGGAATAATTCCTTCACTGCATACGCCAGCAAGTGTGCAGTTGAATGGCGAATCAAATCAAGCCCGTCAGCATCTTTGTCTGTGATGATCGCCAGTTTTGCATCGGCAGCAATCAAGTGCGAGGTGTCGACTAATACCCCATCAACTTTGCCCGCCAAGGCTGCGCGAGCCAAGCCGGCACCTATACCCTGAGCAACTTCCGCTACAGTGACGGGGTTTGGAAAACTGCGCTTTGAACTATCTGGCAACGTGATAATTGGCATATGGACTCTATCAAAAGAAAATGCGGCATAGCCGCACTAAAAAATTATTTCAAATTAGTATTCAACTGCCTTCGGCTAGTTAACACAAATAACAATGGATTAAATTATTCCATTATTGATGAAACCCCAATGTTGCTCCTTAATTTATGGGGTAACTATTGTTCAATTGCGTGCAATACTGTGCATTGTATGTGTTGCAGGATTTTTCGTCTATATTCCGCTCGAAGTATTGGCTTAGAGTGCTAGTCGAATCTAGTATGCAGTTACTTCTTGATAATTTCTTTGCATTGATATTCTCCATGCAGACCTTGCAGGCCTGCAATTGCTAATTGGCCGGAAATAATGTTGAGTGTACCGTATGCAGATTTTACAGAATTGATTATGCCAATTCCAGCTTGGCACTGCGCTTGATCTGTAGCAAGGGAAATTACAATGTTGCTGTTTTCACAGATTTGAAAATTATAAGTAGAAAATATGTCTGAACCGGTGATTTTTAATTGTTGACGGGTAAAATGCAAAGTTGGAAATTCACGGGAGATCACCATTCCGTTGTCGTTTTTGCCCGCGCATTCGAAATGTTTATCAGAAGGAATGGCACCAAAAGCCGGCAGCATAAAAACAGAGCCAAATATGGCCACTATAAATTTTAAAGCAGAAATACCGGAAGGTTGATTATTCATAATCGCTAATGAATGCCACCAGATTTATCTTTGATGATGAACAAACTAGCCATTCCACTGGTGGAACAACCAGCCATTCGACTAAGCGCGATAAAACATGAGCAAAGTTGCTGGTTATAAACGAGCAAATTGGCAAGTGGATGGTTATTCCACGATGGCAAGAATGACGGCAGGGCAAGTGAGGTAAAGAATCCTACAATTGCAGCAGAGAAGCGATTATCTTTTCGATATCTTCTTTGGGCGGCTTCACGGGATGCGGCGTCATGGGTAATCCTCCTGTCTGATCATTCCAGTGCCCGTTACCTCCTTTAATTACTTTTGCCACAAGCACTTCTTGCGCAGTTGCATCACCCTTGTATTTGGCAGCCACCTCTTTCCATGACGGCCCGACAATTTTTTTATCGATTTGGTGACACTGCATGCAATCGGCCTTGGCATTTTTAACCAGCGCAATCGTATCTGAAGCCGCGTCGGCATAGGCAGTATTGGCAAGAACAATAAATAATGTTGTGACTATAGTTGTGAAACTTAATTTCATTTTTTCTCTCCGATAAATAAACTGGACAATTTTAGTTTTCTGCGGGATCTGGCAATTTCAATGCTGAATCATCAAATATTCGACAATAGTACCTTCAAATAGCTGGTATTGATATATGCCAAAAGGTCTAGATACTTGACTAAATCGGTAGCCAAAATGATATTTTGCTTTCGTCAATAGATCTAATCAATACTTTTGTGTTTCCAAATAGAAAATGCTAAGTCTAGTCTATCGGGCTCGTCAATGGAATGAATAGTCAAACTAGTCCAAAGGTGATTTAACTTTGCTTAAGACCAATGTTAAAAGGCAATTAACAGATTCTTCAATAGTTTGTTCACCTGTATGCAATATCAATTCCGGGTTCGTTGGATCTTCATAAGGTGAAGTAACACCTGTGAACTCTGCAATCTTGCCATTGTCTGCCTTAGCGTAAAGCCCCTTAGGATCGCGCTCCCTGCAAATTGCCAGATCGCATTTACAATGCACTTCAACAAAATCAGCATCTGAAAAAGAACATCGGACTTTATATCTTGTTTCACGAATTGGAGAAACCAATGCAACAAGAACAACAAAACCTTGCTCAAGAAATAATTTGGCAACTTCACCGATTCTGCGTACATTCTCATCACGGTCTGCGATTGAGAATCCAAGATCACTGCACAAACCATGACGCAAGTTATCCCCATCCAATACGACTGTCTGGAGGCCAGAGTTACTCAGATTCTCGTCTACAATTCTGGCTAGAGTTGATTTTCCAGAAGCTGATAATCCAGTTAACCAAACTACCTGTCCACGATGGCCTTGTGTTACCTCTCTATGGATTCGCTTTTCTAGATGTGAACACCAAACAATGTTTTTCAAGGTTAAGTCACTGTTAATTATATTATCTTTGACCAAGGTTAATATCTCCTGTATTTCAGACATCGCTAATCATAAAACTATCAACTTTCAATAAGGGATAATGCTTGTAGCAGAAGTTATTTTCAATGCAGGTCATTTTTCAAACCGGCAACAATGATGGTCAAAAGCAGGAATGATAACAAACTCAGGATTAAGAGAACCCGCTAAAAGGTTCAATTCTTTGCTGAAGTCGATTCTGCAGCAGGTTGCTTGTGGCGTGGCTTTTAGGCGCATAATACTAAAGTAGCCTAACAGGGGCGGGTTGAAATGAATAATTTCATCTGATTCTTCAGAATATTTGCGATATCTTCATTTGAGAGGCGTGTTGGTTAGAAGCCTGGTTTCAACGGCTGCTTTATCTAGTTCCTTTTAAAGAAAACGAATATTTTGCCGTTATCAACGATATCTGGCTTTACGGAAAGTGTCATAAATGAAAAATTTCATCATTTCGAGCATTTCAACGAAAACCAAAATAGCGTTTCAGTCACTTTTGCTGATTGTGAGCATTGCACTATCCATAGCATTATATAACGCTGAGCGCGATGACAAAGAGCAAGGTCAAAAAGCCAGGATCGAAGCGATCGCCGATGGAGTGATCAACGGTGCGAATATGCTGATGTTGAATGGCATCATCAGTGATGTGGAGCAGCGTAAACTATTTATCAAGAAAATGGGGTCAGGCAACAACATAAAATCTTTGCGAATAATAAGAAACAAACTGGTACAAAAACAATTTGGACAGGGCTTGCCGGAGGAACAACCCGCAAGCCCTGAAGAAATTCAAGCCTTGGATGATGGCAATAAATTCTTTGCTCAAAAAGGTAATGTATTGCATGGAATTGTCCCTTATACCCAAAGTAAAGATTTCAGAGGCACAAACTGTTTGATGTGTCACGAAGTACCCGAGGGCTACCATAATGGTGCTTCTGTGATTGATCTTGATATAACTGCTGACAATGCAAGCCTGCGTGATCTGATCATAAAAGCAGTAATTGCAACTGCGGTGCTGCAAGTGATTTTCTGGCTATGCATTAATATGATTTTAAGAAAATTTGTATCTACGCCTTTGGGTGTGATGAAAATGGCCATAGTCGAGATAAGCAACAGCAAAGATTTTACGCGACGCATTAAAGTGAATAGTGTCGATGAGATCGGGCAAACAGCACACTCGTTTAATGAATTAATGGAAAGTTTACAGATCGCATTTCGTCAACTCAATGAAGGCATAAAAAGATTGGCTGACTCGTCTCATTCTGTGTCTTCGTATTCTCAACAGGTCGATAAAGGTTCATCCAGCCAAAGTGAGGCAACCTCTGTCATGGCATCGGCTGTATCTTCTGTAACTTTTGGCACCAGCATGGTTTCAGCCGGGGCAAGTGAGGCGGCGAGGGTTTCTACCGAGTCTACTCAATATTCCGAAAAAGGCGGTGAAGTCATTCATCACGCTGCTGAAGAAATGGTGAAGATCGCCGATTCAGTGCGTCAAACTTCAATTTCTATTTCAAATCTTGGCGAGCAGTCTAACCAAATATCTACCATAGTGAACGTCATTAAGGAAATTGCCGATCAGACCAATCTGCTGGCACTGAATGCTGCAATCGAGGCCGCCAGAGCAGGAGAGCAGGGAAGAGGATTTGCAGTGGTGGCAGATGAAGTACGTAAACTGGCTGAACGAACCGCGAAGGCAACACAGGAAGTAACAGTCATGATCAGGTCGATTCAGTCATCTTCTAAAACAGCGGTGGAAGGTATGGAAGTCATAGTGAGTCAGGTTGAAGAAGGTGTTGCGATGGCACGGGAGGCTGGTGAAGCAATCAACCATATGAAATCCGGATCAGAGCAAGTGACTGCGAATATAAGCGATATAGCGAATGCGCTTGAGGAGCAGGGAAAAACCAGCAGTGAAATAGGCGAACAACTCGAGAAAGTCGCACATATGACGGAGCTGAATAGTCAGGCAGCCAAACAAACTTCTGCTGCTGCAATTGACCTTGAAGGATTAGCCGTTGAGATGCGGACGACAGTAGAAGGCTTTAAAGTTTAATTTGTATTACGACGTCCCGGTCGAAAGTAATCCCGGTTGTCGTAATATTCAGCCAGTTTATTTTGTTCTGACCATCCCGGAATGCCCAGCAAGGGGACTGGTGTTAGTTCTCGCGTGTCACGACAGTGCAGGCTGTCATTAAGATAGGTTGCTACGCATTCATCTAGATACTGCATACGTTGAGCGATGGGCCAAGTAAAAAATTCTTCTTCAACTTGAACTATCAATCCTTGCCCGGTCATCCCGATATAGGGTTGTATGGCTTTCTCATACAAGCCATGACCGAAAATATAGAAACCCATCGATGCGACAACATCTTGCCGGTGTAACCAGAAAAGCGCTTTCCATTTAAAATTACGCAGTAAATTTGCCAGATGTATTTTTGAGCAAGCGACAATGACGCCGGACTCATCGAATAAGGTTGCCATATCCCGTGTACTGCCCCGTTGGGATTGCAAGTGTGTTGATGTCACGGTCAGGGCTTGATAATGACGCGCATTGATTGCAGCTTTACTCTCGGGGAATGTTAGCCATACCAAGGCATTAAATAGATCATGAAGATTATTTTCACGTGTCTGCACCTCGCCTTTCAAAAAACAAAGCGGTTCATATTGAGATTCAAATCCTGATTTTCCAGGCTCTTGTTGGACGAAGCAAAGCTGCTTTCCGCTCTGTAGCGTTATTGCTGGGCGCTTGGTAAGTAACAGATCGAGATCACTTAAATTTGGGAAAAGGACATGATCAAAGTCTTGCAAAACCCGATGCAAAGGCTCGAATAACGGAGATGTTAACAAATTGCCCTGATTCCAAATGTCCATTTTCCTCATTGCTCCCCATAACTATAATTGTAACTTATAGACTTTATAAAATAGCCGATACTCGCTTATTGAGCTAGAACAACAGCAAAAAAAAGGCGTAAGATGCGCCCTACATAAAAATCCGGGTTAAACTTTAAAGGGGAGTTACTTATGGCGAAGAAGAATGCGTTTTACGCTCAATCTGGTGGCGTTACCGCTGTAATCAATGCATCAGCAGCAGGGGTCATAGAAACAGCGCGACAACACAAAGACAAAATCGGGAAATTATTCGCAGGGCGTAACGGCATTATCGGTGCGCTTACAGAAGATTTGATCGATACAGGCAAAGAATCAGCCAAAGACATTGCTTCCTTGCGTTACACTCCATCAGGCGCATTTGGTTCATGCCGTTTCAAACTCAAAGGTTTGGAAGAAAACAAGCTTCAGTACGAACGCCTGATCGAAGTGTTCAAGGCGCACAACATCGGTTACTTCTTTTATAACGGCGGCGGCGACTCTGCCGACACCTGCTTAAAAGTTTCGCAACTCTCTGAAAAACTCGGCTACCCGCTGCAAGCCATACACGTACCCAAAACGGTAGACAACGATCTGCCTATCACGGACTGCTGCCCGGGCTTTGGCTCGGTGGCCAAGTATGTTGCGGTTTCCGTACGCGAAGCCAGCTTCGATGTTGCATCGATGGCAAAGACATCCACTAAAGTATTCGTGATGGAAGTGATGGGGCGTCATGCTGGCTGGATCGCAGCTGCAGGCGGCCTTGCCTCGGATGAACGTTGCGAATTGCCGATCGTGATTTTGTTTCCCGAGATCGCTTTCAACAAAACGAAGTTCCTCGCCAAAGTAAATGCGACGGTAAAAAAACACGGTTACTGTTCTGTCGTTGTTTCGGAAGGGGTGAAGGGTGAGGATGGCAAATTCTTATCCGATCAGGGTATGCGCGATGCCTTCGGTCATGCGCAATTGGGTGGTGCGGCACCTGTGATCGCCAATATGGTCAAAGAGGCGCTGGGTTATAAATTCCACTGGGCTGTGGCAGACTACCTGCAACGTGCTGCGCGCCACATCGCTTCCAAAACAGATGTTGACCAGGCTTATGCTCTCGGCAAGAAAGCGGTCGAGTTGGCATTGAAGGGCGACAATGCAGTGATGCCAACGGTGGATCGTGTATCTGATAAACCTTATAAATGGAAAATTGGTGTCGCTCAATTGAGCAAGGTGGCCAATGTTGAAAAAATGATGCCGCGAAACTTTATTACTGCCGATGGTTTTGGTATCACTGAAAAATGTCGCACTTATCTTGCTCCGCTCATTAAAGGAGAAGACTACCCGCCTTTCAAAGACGGGTTGCCACAGTATGTGCAACTGAAGAATGTAGCTGTAACAAAGAAGTTGAAAGAGTTTAAGGTCTGAAATTAACATGCTTCACTGTCAATCAAGAAAGAGGAGAAAATTATGTCAGGTGGTTTAGGATTCGCTTTATTATGTGCAGTCGCCGCACTGCTGTATGGGGGAGTTTCAATCAAATGGATTTTGGCCAAGTCGACAGGCAGTGCCAGAATGCAGGAAATTGCTGCAGCAGTTCAGGAAGGCGCTTCAGCCTATCTTAACAGGCAGTACACCACGATCGGCATCGTTGGTGCCGTGTTGTTCGTGGTAATCCTCATTGCACTCGGCTGGCAAACGGCCATCGGTTTCGCCATTGGCGCGATACTTTCCGGTGCGGCTGGTTTTATCGGCATGCACGTTTCAGTTCGTGCCAATGTACGCACTGCAGAAGCAGCCAAAGAAAGCCTGAATGCTGCCTTGAATGTCTCTTTCAAGGGCGGTGCAATTACCGGCTTGTTAGTCGTTGGTTTGGGTCTGTTGGGTGTGGCAGGCTATTACGCTTTTCTGATGAGCACAGGTGATACTTCTGCACAAGCCACGCATGCTCTGGTTGGCTTCGGATTCGGTGGATCACTGATCTCTATTTTTGCCCGTCTTGGCGGCGGTATTTTTACCAAGGGTGCAGACGTTGGAGCCGATCTGGTGGGTAAGGTCGAAGCAGGTATCCCGGAAGATGACCCGCGCAACCCGGCAGTGATTGCCGATAACGTGGGTGACAACGTGGGTGACTGTGCCGGTATGGCCGCCGACTTGTTTGAAACTTACGCGGTGACGATCATCGCCACCATGTTGCTGGGCGGATTGCTCATTTCCAATGGCGGATCGAATGCGGTGATCTATCCACTGGTGCTGGGTGGATTCTCCATCTTCGCTTCAATTATCGGAACCTTCTTTGTGAATGCGCGCGCAGGCGGCAAGATCATGAATGCGTTATATCGCGGTCTGGCTGTTTCAGCCGTACTTGCACTGATCGCTTTTTACCCGATCACCACTATGATGTTGGGCGAAGGCGTCATGATTGATGGCCATATGGTTTCTTCGCTGCATTTGTACTACGCCACTATTATCGGCTTGGTGCTGACTGCTGCAATGGTATGGATCACCGAGTACTACACTGCGACGGAATTCAGCCCGGTGCGTCATATTGCGGAGGCCTCTACAACCGGACACGGCACTAACATCATCGCCGGTCTGGGCGTATCCATGAAATCCACCGCACTTCCGGTGCTTGCAGTTTGTCTGGCCATCTACGGTGCTTTTGCTTTGGCAGGGCTGTATGGTATCGCGATTGCTGCAACTTCCATGTTATCGATGGCAGGTATCATCGTGGCGCTGGATGCATACGGCCCGATCACCGACAATGCCGGTGGTATCGCACAAATGGCCGGTTTGCCGGAAGATGTGCGCGTCATCACTGATGCGCTTGACGCGGTTGGCAACACCACCAAAGCCGTTACCAAAGGTTATGCGATCGGTTCTGCCGGGTTGGCTGCGTTAGTACTCTTCGCCGACTATACTCACGCGCTGGAGGCCAAGTTTCATGTAGCCACAAGCTTTGACTTGTCGAATCACATGGTCATCATCGGATTGTTCATTGGCGGTATGGTGCCGTATCTGTTTGCTGCGATGGGTATGGAAGCAGTGGGTCGTGCTGCCGGAACGGTGGTGATTGAAGTACGTCGCCAGTTCAAGGAGATTCCCGGCATCATGGAAGGTACCGGCAAACCGGAATACGGTACTTGCGTGGATATGCTGACCAAGGCTGCCATCAAGGAAATGATTCTTCCTTCTTTGCTTCCTGTCGCCGTTCCTGTTGTCGTCGGATTGACGCTCGGTGCTCAGGCGCTGGGCGGAGTGTTGGTCGGAACGATCATCACGGGTATCTTCGTGGCAATTTCCATGACCACTGGCGGTGGAGCTTGGGATAACGCCAAGAAATATATCGAAGAAGGCAACTTCGGCGGCAAGGGATCCGAGGCGCACAAGGCAGCCGTAACGGGCGACACCGTTGGCGACCCCTACAAGGATACTGCCGGCCCTGCTGTGAACCCGCTGATCAAGATTATCAACATCGTCGCTTTGATGATCGTGCCGTTGCTTTAAGTTGTAAGAAGTTAAATCCAATCGGGGCTGCTTAGGCAGCCCCTTTTAATTGTATGAATGCTACAATTCGCGCCTCAAAATTTCTATTCTAAAGGCCACGTATCATGAGTTTGAACAAAGTCCCTTCCGGCAAAGACCTTCCCAACGATTTCAACGTGATCATCGAGATTCCAATGCACGGCGAGCCTGTCAAATATGAAGTTGATAAAGAATCCGGTGCAATATTCGTCGATCGATTTATGAATACTGCGATGCATTATCCCTGCAACTATGGCTACATTCCCCACACTTTGTCTGACGACGGTGACCCGGTGGATGTGTTGGTCATTACACCAGTGCCATTGAATAGCGGTGTCGTGGTGCGTTGCCGCCCCTTGTGCGTGTTGAAGATGGAAGATGAGTCTGGTTTCGATGCCAAGGTTTTGGCTGTGCCAGTGGATAAACTTTCCACGTTGTATCGTGGCTTGAAGAATCATACTGAACTTCCCGAGATCGTACTGAAACAGATCGAACATTTCTTTGCTCACTACAAAGACCTTGAACCTAACAAATGGGTCAAGATCGGTGGCTGGAGTGGCATAGAGGACGCACGTAAAGAAATCATGGACGGTGTTTCAAACTACGAGATGGCAGTCGATAAACCGCAGTTTTAACCAGGACAGGAATAGGCATGACAGCTCGCATCATTGATGGCAAAAAGATCGCACAGGAAGTGCGTGCCGAATGGAAAGTTCGTGCAGATGCTTTGAAAGCACAAGGCATTACACCTGGGTTGGCGGTGATCATCGTCGGTGATGATCCGGCTTCCAAAGTATATGTCGCCAACAAGGTGAAAGCCTGTGCTGAACTAGGTTTGTACTCAGAGCATATTGCGCTGCCTGCAGATATCAGTGAAGCCGCACTGTTGGCAAAAATAGCCGAAATAAACGCCAATCCAAAGATTCACGGCTTGCTGGTGCAACTGCCTGTACCCAAGCATATTGACAGCAGCAAAGTGATCGAGGCGATCAGCCCTGAGAAGGACGTGGATGGTTTTCATCCGATAAACGTCGGCGCACTCTCTACGGGTAACACGGGTTTTGTACCCTGCACACCTTATGGCTCGATGATACTTCTGCAAAAAAGCGGTGTCAGCATAGAAGGCAAACACGCCGTTGTGATTGGTCGCAGCAACATCGTCGGCAAACCAATGGCCATGATGCTGCTACAAGCCAATGCCACCGTCACCATCTGCACCTCCAAGACAGTAGACCTCGCGAAATACACACGTGATGCTGACATTCTGGTAGTTGCCATAGGCAAGGCAAAGATGGTCACCGGTAACATGATCAAACCCGGTGCGGCAGTCATCGACGTCGGGATGAATCGCGACGAGCATGGCAAACTGTGCGGCGATGTGGATTTTGAATCGGCGAAAGAAGTTGCCGGCTGGATCACCCCGGTTCCCGGAGGTGTAGGCCCGATGACAATTACAATGCTGGTTGCGAATACTGTGCAAGCAGCTGAACGCGCTACGGTGAAATGAATCAATTAGTTGCACAATTTGCAGTTGCGGCTTGCACCGTGTAGTGGTAAAACTGTAGTCACTTTACTTCTGGAAAGCTGCTCATGGCCGATACAATTCATCACACAAAACACCATGCGTCTCATTCCAAAAACCCTGTTCCCACGAGTGCTCCTTGTGTAATGCTCATCTTTGGCGCTACCGGTGATCTTGCAAAACGCCTGTTAGTCCCCGCTTTATACAACTTGGCCTGCGATGGCTTGTTATCTGATAATTTTGCGGTACTTGGTACAGGCAGAACTCAGCTAACCAGTGAAACCTTTCGCGAGCATATGAGTAGTGCAGATCAGGGGATACGTAAATTTCACACACGAAAAAACTTTGACGAAACAGTTTGGAATAATTTAGTCAGTCGGTTTCACTATGTCAGCAGCAACATGGACGACATAAATGACTTCAAAAAACTACGGCAAGAAATCGCCAGCCTGGATTCTTTATATCAGGCTGAAGGTAACATCCTGATGTATTTGGCGACATCCCCCAGTTTTTTTGCTCAACTTTGCAAACAGCTTTATCAAGCCGGCTTCAAGGATGGAGCGGGGTGGAGACGTATCATTATTGAAAAACCATTTGGTACCGACTTGAAATCTGCTCACCAATTAAATGAACAAGTACTCGCGCACTGGAATGAAGACCAGATCTATCGGATAGATCATTATCTGGGTAAAGAAACGGTTCAAAATCTGCTTACTTTTCGTTTTTCAAATGGCATGTTTGAGCCGTTATGGAACAAAAATAATATCGACAATATCCAGTTCAATGTTTGTGAAGAGGTCGATGTCGGAACACGCGGTGGCTACTATGACGGTTCCGGAGTTTTGCGCGATATGATGCAAAACCACATGTTTCAAATGCTGGCTTATTTGTGTATGGAACCGCCGGCTTCATTTGCTGCAGATGCGATTCGCAACGAAAAAGCCAAACTACTCAACTCAGTTCGTATCTTCAAGCCGGAAGAGGTCCCGAAAAATTTCGTGCGGGGACAGTATGGGGATACGCATCACTTGGATGGTACTATCAAGCCGGGTTATCGTGAAACACCCAATGTTAATCCGCAATCAAACACCGAAACCTTCGCGGCGGGAAAACTGTATATCGATAATTGGCGTTGGGAAGGTGTTCCAATCTATTTGCGTTCCGGTAAAGCCTTGTGGAAGCGCGGCACCGAGATAGTGGTCGAATTTAAGAAAGCACCGATTGCCTTATTCCAAAACACGCCGGTGGAGAGGGTTTCTTCGAACCGGCTGATATTTAATATTCAGCCAGTTCAGGGGATAGAGTTGTTGTTTCAGGCCAAAGTTCCCGGCCCGTTACTGGGGCTTCAAAAAGTCGATATGCGGTTTAGTTATGGTGATGCATTTAACGTTTCCCGTTACACCGGCTATGAGGTGATGATTTATTCCTGTACTAACGGAGATGCAACATTGTTTTCACGAGGCGACCTGGTGGAGGCGGCTTGGAAGATTGCGCAGCCTATACTGGATTACTGGAAAGACAATGTTGCCCTCGAGTTTCCAAATTACACGCGGGGCTCTTGGGGACCAAAAGAAGCGAGCGAATTGCTCAAGCATGACGGACGACACTGGTATGAGGTTGCAACCTCGGAAATTCTGGAACGACTGCCATTATTCAAAAACTCGGATGCCCTGTTGCTTAATTCACTGACGATGGCCTTGCGTCCGATTACTGCCTCTGCGCGTGAAGTGATCATTCATAAAGGTGCATTGACCAAGGATTTGTATTTGATTTGCCACGGTTCAGTCGAGGTGATAGATGACAATGGGCAGGTCATTGAAACACTGCATGATGGTGATATTTTTGGCGAGATAAGTTTGCTAATTTCGACAACACGCACCGCCACGGTTAAAGCTAAAACTTTGACTGACTTGTTTGTGCTGGGTAGGGCTGACTTCAGCCGGATATTGCGCGATCATCCGCAATTTGCAGAAACCATAATGAAAGTCGCAAAAGAAAGATACAGTATTACTGTTTCAAAGGAACAGCTCATGAGCTTATGAGACTATACTCAAATCAAAACATTGTTGCTGGACATTAGTGATACTTGAATTTATTGATAGTCTGATTAAACAGTTCAATGGACATGGGTTTGCCAAACAGATATCCCTGGAAATTGCTGCAACCCAAATACAAAAGAATCTTCTGCTGATCCGTTGTCTCCACGCCTTCGGCAATCACCGCAACCCCCAAACTTTGGGACATTGCTATGATGCTTTGCACGATTGCCTTATCGCTACCATCACTGGCGATTTCTCTTATAAAAGACTGGTCGATCTTGATTTTCGACATGTCGTCAGCACTCACTCCTGAACCGTGAATCAAATCATATCACGTATATCAGATGTGATTGATATACACATGATAAGGGTCTGGATACAGTCGCGGAGTTCT
>CAIRAO010000152.1 GCA_903876625.1 uncultured Gallionellaceae bacterium
ATATTTGCATGATATTAATTCTCTGTAATGAAGCTATGCAAATGCTGCAGATATTTACTAAATATCAACGGATGCAGAATAGAAACTAACAGTTATTCATGCTGCGATTGTCAAGTTTGACTCCCTGCGGCGCTCTTAACTGTAAAGACTCCTGAACCAAAGAGTCCGTAGGAATTGCTTCAGAATATTATTTGAAGTACTAAAAAACTCATTAATACTCAATTATTTTCACCTCAATCCATAAGGTTCTTATATCATTCGCAAATTGTTTTTACATGCGTGACTTGCATTAGCAATGACTGAGAACCAGAACCCAGAACAGAAGGCCCGCGATAACATCGACGCGCTGCTGAAGCAGGCGGGTTGGGTAGTTCAGTCCGCCAAGAAAATAGATCTGAATGCCGGGTTGGGAGAGGCAGTGCGCGAATACCCAACAGATACCGGACCGGCGGACTATGTGTTGTTCGTGGACAAAAAAGCGGTAGGCGTGATCGAGGCCAAGCGCGAAGAAGAAGGACAACGACTCACCGCCCATGAAGGCCAAACCGCAGACTATGCGGCGGCGAAGTTGAAGTGGGTCAACAACAAAGAGCCATTACCTTTTCTGTATGAGAGCACCGGCATCATCACTCGCTTCACCGATGGTCGCGATCCCAAGCCGCGTTCGCGCGAAGTGTTCAATTTTCACCGTCCTGAATCCATTAAGGAGTGGCTGAGTCAAGATGCCAGCCTGCGCCAACGTTTACAGTACATTCCCGAACTCAATCCGAACAATCTACCTGCCAAAGAATTGCGCCTGCGCGATTGCCAGGAAATCGCCATTGCCAACCTAGAAACTTCTTTCAAAGAGGATCGTCCGCGCGCTCTGATCCAGATGGCGACCGGTGCGGGCAAGACTTACACCGCCATTACTTCCATCTATCGTCTGCTTAAACATGCGCACGGCAAGCGCATCCTGTTTCTGGTGGACACCAAAAACCTTGGCGAACAAGCCGAGCAGGAAATGATGTCGTATGTTCCAATTGACGATAATCGTAAATTCACCGAACTTTATAACGTGCAGCGGCTCAAATCCTCGTTTGTCGCCAAGGACAGCCAAGTCTGCATCAGCACCATTCAGCGCTTATATGCCATCCTGAAAGATAAAGAGCTAGACGAAGCCACCGAAGAGATTAATCCAGCAGAATTGGCGCAACCAAAATCTCCAATGCCCGTCGTCTATAACGAAAAAGTCCCGCCGGAGTTTTTCGATTTCATCTTTATCGATGAATGCCATCGATCGATCTACAACCTGTGGCAACAGGTGATCGACTATTTCGATGCCAGTTTAATCGGATTAACTGCTACGCCGGACAATCGCACTTATGGTTTCTTCAGGAAGAACGTGGTCAGCGATTACAGTCATGAAAAAGCCGTGGCCGATGGTGTAAACGTCGGTAATGAAATTTACGTGATCGAAACGCAGATTACCCAGCAAGGCGCGCAAATCAGTGCGCACCAGCAAGTCGAACGGCGCGAAAAACTTACCCGAAAAAAACGCTGGGAACAGCAGGACGAAGACGAAGCCTATTCCTCCACCCAGCTTGATCGCAACATCGTCAACCCTGATCAGATTCGCACCGTCATCCGCACCTTCCGCGAGAAGCTGCCGGAGATATTCCCCGGTCGCACCGAAGTGCCCAAGACACTGATCTTCGCCAAGACCGACAGCCACGCCGACGACATCATCCAGACCGTGCGCGAGGAATTTGGCGAGGGCAACGCCTTCTGCAAAAAGCTTACCTACAAGATCGAGGAAGATCCCAAATCGGTGCTGTCGGATTTTCGCAATGCCTATTTTCCGCGCATCGCCGTCACCGTGGATATGATCGCCACCGGCACCGACGTGAAGCCGCTGGAATGTTTATTGTTCATGCGCGACGTGAAAAGCCGCAACTATTTCGAGCAAATGAAAGGCCGGGGCACGCGCACGCTGGACATGGACGACCTGAAAAAAGTCACGCCCTCCGCCGTCAGTGCCAAGACCCACTATGTCATCGTCGATGCCATCGGTGTGACCAAATCGCTCAAGACCGCCAGCCAGCCGCTCATCACCAAACCCACCGTGCCGCTGAAAGACCTGGCGATGTCGGTGATGATGGGCGCGACGGATGAGGACACGGTGAGTTCACTCGCCGGACGGCTGGCGCGTCTCAACAAACAACTGGAT
>CAIRAO010000153.1 GCA_903876625.1 uncultured Gallionellaceae bacterium
CAATTACCCGTTCTTCACCAGTCACTTTGTTTCTGATGACAATATGGTCGCGTTCAATAAGTTTCAGTTTAAGTTTTGGTTCTTCTTTCATGGTCACTCGAATGTTGTAGGGAAAGTGTAGATGTAGCCGCCGCAGGAAGAAAAGCAGGATTATTTGCACATTGTTGCTTGCGGGTTTCACTCTGTGTTCTGGCGCTGTCATGGCTCACGATTTTACCTTTCAGGACATTCAGGGAAAAAATCAACGATTAGTTGATTATCGGGGCAAATGGGTGTTGGTCAATTTTTGGGCAACTTGGTGTCCGCCTTGCCAGGAAGAAACGCCGGATTTGATTGCGCTGTATAACGCGCATAAAAATACTGACTTGGTGGTGATCGGTGTTGCACTCGATTCTACGCGCGCCGCAGTAACAGAATTTGTATCAAAGTTCGCCATACCTTATCCGATTATTATTAGCAGCTACACTGCTTCAGAAACTGAAGTGGGTACGGTGGAAGCACTACCAACTACTTATCTTTACGATCCCACTGGTAAGCAGGTAATTTATCAGGAAGGAGCTGTGAGCCGATCCGATGTTGAAACATTACTCGCACTGAAAAACAAACATTAGGAACAAAAAGCCGGGAAATAATTACCTTAATGAAAGTACTGTGCGCTGTGGATTGGCCCAGTGCTTGTGCCAGGCGGCATTGACCAGATTTGGATAATTCGGTTTTCCCAAGCTACCGTTATAGCGGCCCAAGGCGCGGTAGATATTGCCTTTTTCCATGTCCAAATAGTGTCGCAGGATGGTGCACCCGTAACGCAAGTTGGTGCGCAAATGAAAAAGGTCATGCTCCGGATTGCCGATCGCGCGAGTCCAAAATGGCATGACTTGCATATAGCCGCGTGCGCCGACCTTTGAAACAGCATATTTTCTAAAGCCACTCTCAACTTCGATCAAGGCAAGCACCATGTGCGGATCTAATCCAGCACGGGTTGCTTCGTAATGAATCGTATAAAGTAAGGTCTCGCGTGTTGTTTTGTCGGGAATACGTTTGGACAAGCGTTGTGACATTTCGTTGAGCCAGGAATCTGCTTCTTGTTGTGTGGCAAAGGCCAGCTTGGGTGTTGCCTGATCAGATACCTCACGTTGCAGTATGGCTTGCACACTGGCTGAGAGAACTTCTTCTTCCTGCGCGCCTGCCATTGCGGAAGCAGACAAACACACTCCTGCTGCCATGAATGACAACACCAGTAACGGCTTGAAGAGTGTGAATACTCGTTTCATAGTTTGGATTGTACGAGCTTGACGATATCTTGCAAGGGTACGACCTGGGCTGAAGTATCACGTCTGCCCTGATATTCAACATTGTTTTCTTTCAGACTCCGATCTCCAATGACAATGCGATGCGGGATGCCGATCAATTCCAGGTCGGCAAACATGACGCCGGGACGTTCATCGCGGTCATCCAGCAATACTTCAATACCGGCGGCAGTGAGTTCTGCATACAGTTGTTCTGCAGCCTTGCGCACTGCTTCACTCTTTTTGATTCCGATGGGCGCGATGGCTATCTGGAACGGTGCCATGCCTGCTGGGATAGTGATGCCGCGCTCGTCGAAATTTTGTTCGATGGCGGCGGCCACGATGCGCGACACGCCAATGCCGTAGCAACCCATTTCCATCATCTGTGCTTTTCCGTGCTCATCCAGATATGTTGCCTGCAACGATTCGGAATACTTGGTGCGCAGTTGGAAAATATGGCCGACTTCGATGCCGCGACACAATTCCAATGTGCCACTACCATCGGGTGAAGCGTCCCCGGCAACAACGTTGCGAAGGTCTTGAACATTAGCTTCATCCAGAAGCACATCACGGCCGAAATTTACGCCGCTGAAGTGAAAGCCGGCATCATTCGCGCCGCAGATAAAATCGCTCATTGTGGCGGCTGAGCGGTCGATCAGAACACGCACCTTTGCATTGACCGGACCGATATAGCCGGTCCGACAGTTCATGTTGCGGTGAACTTCATCCTCGCTGGCAAAGCGGAATTCACCAATGACTTTGCTCGCCTTAACTTCATTGAGTTGATGATCGCCGCGAAGTAAAAGTAGCGCGAATTCATTTTGGTGATTCATTACCGCAATGGCTTTCAACACATTTTTTGAAGAGGTGTTGAAGAATGCCGCGACTTCTTCGATGGACTTTTGTCCCGGCGTAATCACTTTCTGCATCTCTTGGGTTGCAGCTGCACGCGGTGCGGTGGGAGCAACCGCTTCAGCCAATTCCACATTCGCGGCGTAGTCAGAGTCCGGGCAAAATGCCAGCGCATCTTCACCGGAATCAGCCAGTACATGGAACTCATGCGAACCGCTACCGCCAATTGCACCGGTGTCCGCAGCCACGGCACGGAACTGCAAGCCCAAACGGGTAAAAATGCGCGCATAAGTCTCGTACATGGCGCGATATGTTTGCTCCAGACTTTCAAAGCTGCTATGGAAAGAGTAAGCGTCTTTCATCACAAATTCGCGTGCTCTCATCACTCCAAAACGCGGGCGTACTTCGTCGCGAAATTTGGTTTGAATCTGGTAAAAATTTAGTGGTAACTGGCGATAGCTCTTGATCTCGCGGCGTGCGATATCAGTGATGACTTCTTCGTGGGTGGGGCCAAAACAGAACAAATTGTCATGACGGTCTTTGATCTTGAGCATTTGCGGGCCGAACACTTCCCAGCGACCTGTCTCTTGCCACAATTCGGCTGGTTGTACAGCGGGCATCAGCAGCTCGATGCCACCGCTCTTGTTCATCTCTTCGCGCACCACAGCTTCAACTTTGCGCAATACCCTTAGCCCCAGCGGCATCCAGGTATATAAACCGCTGGAGAGTTTGCGGATGTAGCCTGCACGCAACATCAGGCGATGGCTCGGCAGCTCTGCTTCCGAGGGCGCTTCTTTTAATGTGGAGATAAAAAATTGTGAGACACGCATGACAGATTCCGTAGGTTGTGATTATTGATGAGCGTTACATTCTACCGTTAAACACGGGCTGGGCGTAAGCGCGGCCTTGCCCCGGTGAGCTAGTTGATTAAAAAGTGTCAATATTCTTTCCAGTCTGTCCGAAATATGGAACAATCCGTCCTATCGATAAATGTTTAGTGGGGCGAATTATGATAGACCGAGATGGTTATCGCCCGAATGTAGGCATCATACTGACTAACGCAAAGAATCAGGTGTTTTGGGGCAAGCGTATCCGGCAGGATGCGTGGCAGTTTCCACAAGGTGGAATACAGCATGGCGAAACTCCTGAGCAGGCAATGTATCGCGAGTTGAATGAAGAGGTTGGCTTGCAGACTTGTCATGTTGAGATTCTGGGCCGTACCCGCGATTGGATGCGTTACGAGGTGCCGCAGGGATGGGTGAGGCGCGACTCGCGCGGAAGTTACAAAGGGCAAAAACAGATTTGGTTTTTGCTGAAGTTGATTGGGCGGGATTGCGATGTGTCTTTGCGTGCTTCGGGTCATCCCGAATTTGATGCCTGGCGCTGGAACGACTATTGGGTTGAGATGGAAACCGTTATCGAGTTCAAGCGCGAAGTTTATCGCATGGCGCTAAATGAGCTGGTGCGTTTTCTTCCGGTACTTAAAAATCCTTCCGGACGAATGGACGCTTTGCGTCATTCAGGCAAAAACTTGCAGTCAATTGGCCGATAGTTAACCGGATTCTCTCTGGTAAATGCTCAATAGAGGTAAATTCAGATGAAGCGATTTTCTATACGCGTGTTGGCGTATTTTGTTTTTTGTATGGCCGCTTTATATAACGCAAATCTGTATGCAGGTTGGTTTGGTTTCGACGATGTAATTACGGTGCCTGAAAGTAAGTCGGGCAATCAACCCGCTACCAGATATGCCGCAACGATACACGTGACTAAATTTGTCGATGAACGCGCCGGGATGTCCAGCAAGAATATTGGAATTTCAACTGAGCGAATTCTGGGTATTTCTGGAAAAGATCTGGTGCTTGATCAGAAGGTCGCTGACGTTGTTACCAAAGCGATCAAAAAACGCTTTGAAGACGAAGGTTTTAGATTGGTTGAAGATGGCACCGCATTGTACGAACTCAGCGGGGTAGTGAAAGAACTGACCTATAACGTAAAAGTGCGAGATGAAATTTCAATTTCGATTGAGACTACACTGAAAGAAGTGGCAACGGGAAAAATTCTTTGGTCCGGCGTTGTGAAGGAGCAGGATAATCGTTTTGCCGGTGTATCAGGAAACAGCAAAAGCGACATTGCCAACTATCTGCGCTACAAACTCGGGCTGGTAACAAAAAAGACCTATGATGCTTCCAGCGCTATCCTGATCGCATCGCACCCCGATTTATTTAATGTCGCACCGGGTACCAAACCCATTGCCGGCGTGACTGTTTTATTTTCGTCGGGAGCTGATCAGCCTGCATCGAGTGCTGTTCCGGTCGTGTCTGTGATGGCGCCCCCGAAAACCGGAACGTTAATATTGAGTACAAAACCTTCCAGAGCCAAAGTCTATTTGGAAGGAGTTTATTTCGGCTTATCACCATTACGTGCTGAAGTTGAAGTTGGAATTCATAACGTGAGTGTAAAGCTAGATGGTTATAGAGCGGCATTTGAAAAAATTTCAGTGCGTAAGGATGAAACGACAGAACTCGAAATAGTTCTAGGGCAGTAATTACATGACCTCGGTATTTTCAGGATCAAATGGCTAATGTTTGCCGGTACTTCCAAATCCGCCCGTGCCACGTTCGCTTAAGGGAAACTCTTCGACGATATTGAATTGCACTTGCGTGACAGGAACAACGACAAGCTGTGCCATCCGTTCCAGCGGCATTAGCGTAAAAGGATGATGGCCGCGATTCCAGAGTGAAACGTAAATCTGCCCCTGATAATCCGAATCAATTAACCCAACCAGATTACCCAGCACAATACCATGTTTGTGTCCCAAGCCAGAGCGCGGCAATATCATTGCAGCGTAACGCGGGTCTGCCAAGTGGATGGCGATACCGCTGGGAATAAGTTCACATTGTCCCGGCTGAATCAGCATATTGTGATCGATACAGGCACGCAGATCGATACCTGCCGAACCCGGTGTGCCGTAGCCGGGAAGCTGTTCAAACAAGCGTTTATCGAGAATTTTAATAGCTACACTTTTCATTTCGATTTGCCTTTATGGTAAAGCGACGAGGCGTGAAGCAACAATACCCGTGCCAAAGCGAGCTTGTCAGTTCGGGGAAGTGGATGTTCACCGGCATCATCAAACAAGATCAATTCATTATCATCCGCACCTATGGCTTGCTGGGCAAGATTGGCGGCAAGCAACGGTAATTTTTTGGAACGGCGTTTTTGTTCCGCATACTCGCGCAGGTTTTCGCTCTCAGCCGCGAAGCCCACACAGAATGGAGCATTGGGTAGTGCCGCGACATAGGCCAGAATATCCGGATTCGGCACCAATTCCAGCGTCAAATTACCACCGTTCTTTTTGATTTTTTGTGCACTGGATTGTGCAACGCGGTAGTCTGCCACCGCCGCCACGCCAATGAAAATGTCAGCTGAATCCACGTGCTTCTTCACGGCATCGAACATCTCGGCAGCACTAGTGACATCAACCACTAATGTTCCATAAGGATGAGACAACGCAGTGGGACCAGAAACCAAAGTGACTTCAGCACCCAATTCTTGGGCTGCTTGCGCGATGGCATAACCCATCTTGCCACTGCTTCGATTAGTAATGCCGCGCACCGCGTCAATAGCCTCGTAAGTAGGACCCGCAGTGATGAGAATATTAAGTCCATCCAGTCCCCTCTCCCTCGGGGTTAGGGGGAGGGAAGTCCTGTCCAATGTCTCGCTACCCTGTAGCAGCGCAACAATATCCCGAGCCAACTCCTCCGCCTCCAACATCCGTCCCATTCCCTCTTCACCGCAAGCCTGAATACCACTAACCGGGCCAAGCAAAGTAACCCCATCCGCAATCAGTTGCTGCACATTTCTCTGAGTTGCCGCATTCGACCACATCTGCTTATTCATTGCCGGTGCAACGATCAAAGGACAATTTCGCGCCAGACACAAAGTAGAAAGCAAATCATCCGCCAGTCCATGCGCCAGCTTGGCGATAAAGTCGGCGGTAGCAGGAACAATAACGATGGTATCGGCAGCATGGGTGGACTGAATATGAGATATACCCTTGTCATCCTGCCATTGATCGACCAACACCGGACGCCCGGTAAGCGCCTGCATGGTCGCGGATGTGATGAAATGCGTTGCCGCATCCGTCATTGCAACTTGCACTGTAATGCCTTGTTTAACCAGCAGGCGCGATAACTCAGCGGCTTTATAGGCCGCGATGCCGCCCGTAATGCCGAGCACGATATGTTTTGGATTGGTCTGTTGCATCATGCCGCGCATCTTAGCAAGAAAGTGCGACTTATGGCGAAGAGCAAGCTGAAATGTGATTTTTTGAATCACATATCATGCAAAGCAACAAGTCCTCAGCGTACAGATTTGTATGGATTTCTTAAGCTTAATTCATTCGCAGGAATCCAAGCCCTTCGACTATTTGTAGGTAGTACCATTTTTTACAGGGAAAACCATGAGCATCACTGACTGGCCTGTTAATGAACGTCCGCGCGAGAAGCTCATACAGCGAGGTGCGGCAGCACTTTCTGATGCGGAGTTATTGGCGATCTTTTTGCGCACAGGAGTGGTTGGCAAAAGTGCGGTTGATTTGGCGCGTGAATTACTCACACGTTTTGGAAATTTGACGCAAATGTTTGCGGCGAGCGAAGCGATATTTTGTGAGACACACGGTATGGGGCAGGCAAAGTACGTTCAATTGCAAGCGGTTCTCGAGATGTCGCGGCGGGCATTGCAGGAAGAAATGCGCATTGGCGATGCACTGAATTCGCCGCTGGCAGTGCGCAACTATTTGCAATTGCTGTTGCGCGGACGTGAGCAGGAAGTTTTCATGGTGATCTTTCTTGACGCACAACATCGTGTCATTGTTGCCGAGGAGATGTTTCACGGCACGTTAACCCAAACCAGTGTGTATCCGCGCGAGGTGGTTAAACGGACCTTGGCATTAAATGCGGCTGCCGTCATCTTTGCCCATAATCATCCATCCGGTGTGGCAGAACCAAGCCAGTCAGATCGACTATTGACTGATGCTTTGAAGCAAGCTTTAAATTTGGTAGACGTGCGGGTGCTCGATCATTTCATTGTGGCAGGTGCTGGGTGTTTGTCGTTTGCGGAAAAAGGGATGTTATAGGAGTTGGATTAGCGATGCAGGACAATTTCCAGTACGAACTTCGTTCCCAAATATGCCAAAACGAGAAAGCCAAACCCGCTCAGAGTCCAGCGCACGGCGGTACGTCCGCGCCAACCTCTTAGTGTGCGTCCAAGCATGAGTACGGAGAACACTCCCCACGAGATAAACCCGAACAAGACTTTGTGGCTGAATTGCCAGGGCTTGCCGAATATCTGTTCGGAAAACAGTATTCCTGAAGCTAATGTCAGCGTTAACAAAACCAGACCCACGCCGAGGATACGGAACAATAATGTTTCCATAGTCAAAAGTGGAGGCAGATTTTTGAGTACTTTAGGTAAAGTCGCGTGGTGCAGACCTTTTTCGACGAAGGACATCAAGCCGGCTTGAAGAGCAGCAATAGTGAACAAGCTATAGGCTAACATGGCAACCAGAACATGTGTATCGAACATCCATGATGTGGGTTCTGAATGAGTACGTGCGTCCGGAAAAATTACTGGCAAAATCACTCCAATCGCAGCCAAGGGGAGCACCAAAGACAGCATATTTGCCAATGGGTAGAAAAAACGTGCAATCCAATATACCAATACAGTCAACCATAGGATAAGTGAGATTGAGTAAACCAGACTCAGATTGAGACTGCTGCCGACAATCAGATTGGTGTACAGCAACCAAGCTTGAATTGCCAAAGGTACACCAATGGCATGGCCTAAACTGCTTCGGTTTAATGCATCTGTATTTCCTGTTACTTGAGCTTTCCAAAAGAAAACAGCCAGCGTGCTGTAGGCAAAAAAGGCAACAAATGTTGGAACGAAGTTCGACATAATGCGGGCAGATGTTTTAGACTTGGCGAATTCTACACCAACGGGCATGGCAATTGTGCCACCCCAGGTAGTGAAACTCGTGATGCCCGTTTCCCCCACCCCAACCCTCCCCCGGAGGGAGAGGGGGCGAACGAATCACTATGCGAGTTTCGCGTTACAGCGGTTTTTGACAGAGAGAACATAACCATGTTGGACAATCTTACCCAGCGCCTATCCGGCATCGTTAAAAATCTGCGCGGCCAGGCGCGGCTGACCGAGGACAATATTCAGGATGCGCTGCGTGAAGTTCGTCTTGCGTTACTGGAGGCTGATGTCGCATTGCCCGTGGTGAAAACATTTACCGCGCAGGTAAAACTAGCTGCTGTTGGAGAGACCGTCATTGGCAGCCTCAATCCTGGCCAGGCACTGATTGGCGTGGTGAACCGCGAATTGATCAAGCTGATGGGCGAGCACAACGATGCAATCAATCTGGCGACAGTTCCACCGGCGGTGATTTTGATGGCGGGGCTCCAAGGCGCGGGTAAAACCACAACAAGTGGCAAGCTGGCCAAATTGTTGCGCGAACAAAACAAGAAAAAAGTATTGCTGGTGAGTTGCGACGTATATCGTCCTGCCGCTATAGAACAATTGCGCACCTTGGCACAACAACTCGACATTGATTTTTTTCCTTCTGATGTTTCCCAAAAGCCACAAGACATCGCCTTGGCCGCGTTGGACTTTGCGCGCAAGCATCATCATGAGGTATTGATCGTTGATACCGCCGGTCGCTTGGCTATAGACGCGGCGATGATGGAAGAGATCAAGCAATTGCATTCAGCTTTAAAACCTATCGAGACTCTATTCGTGGTCGACGCGATGACTGGACAGGATGCAGTGAATACTGCCAAAGCTTTTGGCGATGCGCTTCCGCTAACTGGAGTGATTCTCACCAAACTGGATGGTGATGCTCGCGGCGGTGCCGCGTTGTCTGTGCGTCACGTTACTGGAAAACCGATCAAATTTGTCGGTGTGAGCGAAAAGATGAACGGTCTTGAAGCATTTTATCCCGACCGTATGGCATCACGCGTTCTGGGAATGGGCGATGTGTTGTCGCTGATTGAAGATGCGCGGCGCGGTGTCGACCAAGTCGAGGCAGAAAAGCTGGCGAAGAAGATGCACAGTGGAAAAGGTTTTGATCTGAATGACTTCAAAATGCAGATCGTGCAAATGAAGAAAATGGGCGGTGTGAATGCACTGATGGACAAACTGCCTGCACAACTTTCCCAGGCCGCGGCAGGGGCTAAAGTGGATGATCGCCAAATCAATCGCACGGAAGGAATTATTAATTCGATGACCCAGTTTGAGCGCAGTCATCCGGAACTGATCAAGGCTTCGCGCAAGCGTCGCATTGCTGCGGGGGCGGGTGTGCAGGTGATGCACGTTAATCAGTTGCTTAACCAGTTTGAACAGACCCAGAAAATGATGAAGATGTTCAGCGGCAAGGGCGGCATGGCCAAGATGATGCGAGGCATGAAGGGTTTGATGCCTGGAATGCGCTAAAATTCATAATTCCATTTTGAATTACGAGAAAGTATAGAAAAGTGACAATCAAAGCAATCATATTCGACGTAGACGGAACGCTGGCAGACACTGAAGATGCACACCGCATCGCTTTTAATACTGCTTTTGCAGAAAACAATCTCGACTGGAATTGGGACGTTGCCCTTTACGATAAGTTGCTCAAAGTTACAGGAGGAAAGGAGCGCATCAAATATTTTGTCGAAAGCTTTCTGCCAGATTTTTCTAAACCTGCTGACTACGACCGCTTCGTCAAAAATCTGCATTTGGTGAAAACCTCTCACTACACAACCATGTTGCGCAATGGATTGATCCCATTGCGTCCGGGAATAAAACAGTTAATCACCGAGGCTCATCGTACTGGCATTAAACTCGCCATCGCAACGACCACCACACCGGAAAATGTCTCCGCGCTGCTGGAGGTTGGGTTGGGCACAAACTGGGAGAAATATTTTTCCGTGAACGGATGTGGAGACATCGTACCGAATAAAAAACCGGCTCCTGATATTTACCATTGGGTGCTGCGAGAATTAAAACTGAGTCCGGCTGAATGTATTGCACTCGAAGACTCCAACAATGGGTTGCGCTCAGCACTTGCCGCAGGAATTAAAACCTATGTCACTATTAATCCGTACACTTGTACGCAAGACTTTACCGGAGCGGAGGCTGTATTTGACGACTTAAGTGACTTGCCAAGATTTTATAAGGTGATTGGCGTTGAAGTTGTATCATGAGGCAAAATTAAGTAGACAGGCGATATGGAATTTGCCCAATGCTCAAATAAACTAAACGACACATGAAACCAAGCCGTCCAAGGACCTATTGAATATGAACAAGAGAATTGATTCGCTACCTCCTATCCCTGTTGTTGCTCAGAAAATTCTGATGCTAAAAATAAACACAGATGAGGGAGAGCAGGCGTTATTCAAGTTAATAGAAAAAGATCCTTCTATCATGTCCAAGATTATCGGATTATCCAATTCTCCGATATATGGATCCGGACGTAAAATACTGACTTTGCACGAAGCTTCGACATTGCTTGGAACTAAACGCGTCAAGATGATTGCGCTTAGTTTGTCGATGATGTCATCCGTAACAAAAAGTTCAAAAGGATTGCTTGATATTGATGGGTTATGGAAACATAGTCTTTCCATTGCATTAACCATGGATACTTTGGCAGGATACATGCCAAAAGATCGGCGACCACCGGAAGATGAAATTTATCTGGCAGGGTTGTTGCATGACATTGGGTATTTGGTACTGAATTATATTGACCCTCAACTTTGTGATCAATTTTGCAATCGGCTTGCTGCTGAACCCAATCGTTCAGTCGATGAAATTGAAGCCGAAATGTTAGAAAAGAGTCACAACGAATTGGGTGCTGAACTTGGTCAGCACTGGGGTTTGCCAGAGTCGATCGTTGCAGTACTTCGCGGTCATCATAATCCACCCGTTAATCCAGAGGCTCCGCATCATTCCATGATTGCGGTATCTTCTATGGCGGCTAAATTATTTCCCGCCTTTAGAAATCATGAAACTGAACAGATGAACATATCTGTCGATGATTGGGTAAGCTTAGGGATAGATCCTAAATTTGAGGATGAAATTAAACTTAAAGTGATCATGCATACCGAACAAGTGAACGGAATCAGTATTTGAACTTGTGAATCCCCGCAGTCTCGCTCCGGGGATGCGCTTGTGCATTCCCCATTATTAGACCCCTCGGGGGGAGAGAACTCGTTCGGCGCATACCTGGAATTGACTTTCTCAAAACGGTAAAAACAATGGCTTCCATCTCTTGGTAACAGGGGAGGGCTATTGTCCGCCTGAATGAAGGATAAGGTACTTGAATAATTTTGATGCTTTGAATAACGTGCGTGTGATTCTCAGTCACACTACTCACCCAGGCAATATCGGGGCAGCAGCGCGCGCCATGAAGACGATGGGGCTTTCGCGCCTGTATCTGATTAATCCGCGTTATTTCCCAGATGCTCAAGCAACCGCAATGGCAGCGGGTGCGGACGACGTGCTGGCGAATGCGGAGGTGTGCTCTTCTCTGGAAGAAGCTTTGCAAGGCGTAGTGATGGTGGCAGGCATGTCGGCCCGTGTGCGCGATATTTCGCAAGAAGTAATGGCGCCACGCGAGGCGATGCCATTGCTGATGCAACAAGCAACGCAGCAGGTTGCCTTGTTGTTTGGTACAGAGATGTCCGGCTTGACCAATGAGGAACTGGCACGCTGTCAGTTGATGGTGCGCATCCCCGTTAATCCAGATTACACTTCGCTTAATCTGGCAGCGGCAGTGCAACTGGTCAGTTATGAATTGCGCTTGGCTGCGGGGCAGGGCGATTGCGGTGCGCCTGAAGTTTTTCCGGCTTCGGCGGAGCATGTGGAAGGATTTTTCACGCAATTGGAAAAGACACTGACCGAGATTGAATTCTTGAACGGCAAGCATCCGACCAAACTGATGCATAAACTGCGACGTTTGTATGCCCGTGCCAGATTGGAGTCGGAAGAAATCAATATTCTTCGTGGTATTCTTACATTGACGACGCAATACCACGGCAAACTAAAACAAGAAGTGAAAGAAGATGTTCAAAGCGATTAGAGAAGATATAAGAAGCGTATTCGAGCGCGATCCTGCTGCAAGGAGCACCCTGGAGGTTCTGACGTGCTATCCCGGTGTGCATGCGCGAATATTGCATCGCATATCGCACCGTTTATGGAAATGGCGCCTATTTTGGCTGGCTCGTTTGTTATCGCATATCGCGCGGTTTTTAACTGGTATCGAGATTCATCCTGGGGCAACTATTGGTCGGCGTTTTTTTATTGACCACGGTATGGGCGTGGTCGTTGGAGAGACGGCTGAAATAGGAGATGACGTAACGCTTTACCATGGCGTAACGTTGGGCGGAACTTCCTGGAAGGAGGGTAAGCGCCATCCGACTTTGGGTAATCGAGTGGTGGTTGGCGCAGGAGCCAAAATTCTAGGGCCGATCTTCATCGGCGATGGCGCAAAAATTGGCTCGAATGCAGTGGTTGTAAAAGAAGTGCCTGCAGGAGCAACTGCAGCGGGGATTCCTGCGCGTATTTTGGAGGAGTTGAAAAACACGGGGGGATTTAATGCCTATGGTTTGGGTAACGATCAGAATGATCCTGTATCCAAAGCCTTGCATGGTTTGATCGGACATACTGTCAATGTTGATCAGCGTATCGAATTGATTTTGCAGCAATTAGAGAAAATGGGGGTGCGTGTTGAAGAAGAACGTGCTACAGCAGAAAAGTTCGATCCAAATTACCTGAATAAGATTGTTGACTAAAAAAATCAGGTATTCTATTATTCAACCTTGAAACGTGAGTGAACGTGCAGACGTTCTGTTTAATTTAGATCACCAATGAGGATAATATGCGCTTAACCACAAAAGGACGTTTTGCTGTAACTGCAATGGTCGACTTGGCAACACGAGGCGGCAAAGGCCCTGTTACTTTAGCGGGTATCAGTGAACGCCAAAAGATATCATTGTCTTATCTGGAACAATTATTCGGTAAGTTGCGCAAGAATAATGTTGTGGCAAGTGTGCGCGGCCCGGGTGGTGGTTATTGTCTGGCCCGACCCGCGAATAAAATTGCGATCGTGGACATCATCACTGCAGTTGATGAACCTCTGGATGCGACTAATTGTAATTTCATGGGAAATTGTCAAGACGGAAAGCCTTGCATGACTCACGATCTATGGATGGGGTTGAACGCACAAATCCACGAGTACCTATCCGGGGTTAATTTGCAGCAATTGGTTGACGGTCAGTTAAAGAGTCAGGCAGAAAGTTCGACCATTACGTTAACCAGATCGCCAGTACTTTCTGCTCAAATGACAGCTTGATCGATATAAAAATTATATGACATTGCAATTACCAATCTATTTGGATTATTCCGCTACAACGCCCGTTGATCCGCGTGTTGCTGATGAAATGATTCCTTACCTTACTGAGAAATTCGGTAATCCTGCTTCGCGTTCGCATTCTTTCGGTTGGGTTGCAGACGAGGCTGTGGAGCGTGCACGAGCTGAAGTGGCATCTTTGATAAATGCTGACCCAAAAGAGATCGTGTGGACCTCTGGTGCAACTGAATCAAATAACCTGGCTTTAAAAGGTGCCGCGAATTTTTATGCCGAAAAAGGTAAGCACATTGTCACAGTGCAAACTGAACATAAAGCCGTGCTTGATACCGTGCGCGAATTGGAGCGTCAAGGTTTTACTGCAACTTATCTTGAACCTGAACCCAATGGATTACTTGATCTTGAAAAGCTCAAAGCCGCACTGCGCCCCGATACCATTATCGTTTCGGTCATGTATGTTAACAACGAAATTGGTGTAATTCAGGATATACCGGCTATCGGCGACATTTGCCGCGAGCGGGGAATTTTGCTTCATGTTGATGCAGCACAGGCGACAGGAAAAGTTGTAATCGACTTGCAAAAGTTAAAAGTTGATCTGATGTCTTTCTCAGCGCATAAAACCTACGGGCCCAAGGGAATCGGTGCGCTGTATGTGCGCCGCAAACCGCGTGTTCGTCTGGAGGCGCAAATGCATGGAGGTGGACATGAGCGCGGATTCCGGTCGGGGACATTGGCAACTCACCAGATCGTCGGCATGGGTGCTGCGTATCGCATTGCAAAAGAAGAGATGGCGACGGAAAATGATCGCATCAGAATGTTGCGGAACCGATTGTGGGTTGGGTTGTCGAATATGGAAGAGGTCTATTTGAATGGCGATCTGGATCAGCGTGTACCGCATAATTTAAATGTGAGCTTCAATTTCGTCGAAGGCGAGTCGCTCATCATGGCGGTAAAAGATATAGCTGTTTCGAGCGGTTCTGCCTGTACTTCGGCCAGCCTGGAACCGTCTTATGTATTGCGCGCCTTGGGGCGCAATGATGAATTGGCACACAGCTCGATCCGGTTTACGATCGGACGTTTCACCACTGTTGAAGAAATCGATTACACGGTGAAATTGTTGCACGATAAAATCGGAAAACTGCGTGAACTTTCGCCCTTGTGGGAAATGTTCAAAGATGGAATAGACTTAAATTCTGTGCAGTGGGCTGCACATTAGAGAACGAGTATTTTCCAGTAAGGTAAATCATAGGTTCTCTTAATTGAGAAGGAGCATTAAATGGCATATAGCGAAAAAGTACTGGATCACTACGAAAACCCCCGTAACGTCGGGTCGCTGGATAAAGAAGATTCCTATGTTGGCACCGGTATGGTTGGGGCGCCGGCCTGTGGCGATGTGATGAAGTTGCAGATCAAGGTCGGCAAAGATGGCATCATTGAAGATGCCAAATTTAAGACTTATGGTTGCGGGTCAGCTATTGCATCCAGTTCATTGGTGACCGAATGGGTTAAGGGCAAGACGGTAGATCAGGCATTGACAATAAAAAATACGCAGATTGCAGAAGAATTGGCTTTGCCTCCGGTTAAAATCCATTGCTCGATTTTGGCTGAAGACGCCATCAAGGCCGCTGTGGCTGATTACAAATCCAAACACGGTGCGACAGTAGAAACTGCGGCGTGTGTTGGGGCAGTTTGAGGACAAGATTGGTTTTTGGAGAATGAGATGTCGATTACTTTGACAGAAAATGCGGCACAACATGTGCAAAATTTTTTGATTAAACGCGGAAAAGGCGTTGGGTTGCGTCTGGGCGTTCGTACCAGCGGCTGCTCCGGTATGGCGTACAAACTGGAATTCGCAGACATGGTTGATGAGCAGGATCTGCAGTTTGTCAGCAATGGAGTGACTTTGCTGGTCGATCAGCAAAGCCTACCGTACATCGACGGTATGGAACTGGATTACACCCGTGAAGGATTGAATGAAGGTTTTAAATTTAATAATCCGAATGTAAAAGACGCCTGCGGCTGTGGAGAAAGCTTCACAGTTTAAATAATTGTCAGTCACTGGATGTAACAGAATCAATCTGGGTAAAACGCTTTATGGCAGTTGATGCAATCGGAATAATGAAGCTGGATCTTCAACAGAATTATTTCTCACTATTTGATATTGCTTCAAATTTCCAGATCAACATTACTTTACTCGAACATAATTATCGTGCGCTCCAAGCGCAAGTTCATCCCGATAAGTTTTCTCATCTTTCTGAAACTGAACGACGTGTTTCCATGCAGTGGGCAACACGCGTTAATGAGGCGTACCAGACTTTGCGCAGCCCGTTAAATCGCGCACATTATTTGTTGACACTGCATGGCGTGGATACACTAGAAGAAACTAATACTGCAATGCCGGTTGATTTTTTGATGCAGCAGATGGAATGGCGCGAGATGCTAGCCGATGCTAAATTGAAAAAAAATTCATCTGAGGTTGAAAAATTAGAGCAACTCGTACAGAGCATGAAGCTGAATTTGGAGCACGAACTTGCACGTCAACTTGATAATGTGCATGATTACAGCGCGGCTTCCGGTATA
>CAIRAO010000154.1 GCA_903876625.1 uncultured Gallionellaceae bacterium
CAGCAGCATTCTGCCGGCACGCAGTCGCTTTTTTGTTGCTTCGTCCAAACGTTTCGCCATGCAAGACTCCTTCAAAAAGATCATGAAGGAAATAACGCATGAGAAGAGAATTGGTTGTCATGATTTATGGAAAATTCAATAATTATTGGTATTACCAAAGATCTGTATATCGAGGATTGATGTGACAAATACAAAGCAAAAGGTGGTTTCGGATGCAGGAGTTGATTTGCTAGCGAGAACTGCAGGTCGATCTTTCGCCACTATTTTGGCTGATCCTCCGTGGCAGTTTCAAAACCGTACTGGGAAAATGGCGCCGGAGCATAAACGCTTAAACCGCTATGGCACGATGGTGCTTGACGAAATTCTAGCGCTACCTGTGAATCAATTAACTGCCGATACAGCTCACCTCTATTTGTGGGTACCTAATGCACTATTGCCAGAGGGATTGCAGGTTCTTAAGGCATGGGGATTTCAGTATAAAAGCAATTTAGTGTGGCACAAAGTTAGGAAGGATGGCGGCCCAGATGGACGTGGTGTAGGTTTTTATTTTAGAAATACAACAGAACTCATACTTTTTGGAGTGAAAGGGAAAAATGCAAGAACTCTCGCTCCTGGTCGTAGTCAAGTAAATATTATTAGGACGATGAAACGTGAGCATAGCCGTAAGCCCGATGAAATGTATGAGCTTGTAGAAACATGCAGTCCGGGGCCACGACTCGAACTATTTGCGCGAGGATCTCGACCTGGCTGGACGACTTGGGGTAATCAGGCTGATGATTACTACCCAGACTGGCCTACCTACAGCAACCATTCGCAGTCAGATACTGAAGCTGATTTGCCCCTGTTCAAAGTAATTTGATTTTGTATTCTGCTTGGCCTAAGGCTTGAGCATTGCTGGCAAAGTTAGCTTGGTTGGAAATAGTTCCAGGAAATCACCATGGAAATGAAAAAGATCAATTCGGGCAAGTTGCACGCCATTGGCTACGATGCACGCGCCCGCCTGTTGCAAGTCCAGCTCGATGACGGCAGCACCTTGCAGTACAGCGGCGTGGGCGAGGACATATGGCGCCGTCTCAGCAGCTCGGGTGCCGCATGGAGCTTTTATCGAGACAATATTGAGGAAGAATTCACCGCCCAGCGCGTTTCCTGTAGTTCACCCGCAGTCAAGAATCCGCTCGACGATTTATTCCAGAAGCCGTAATAATCTGAGATACATTAGTTTGATCTAATCCGTTATGTTCAAAGACTGGTGGCGTCATTAGTTGGCTAACTTGGCTAAGTAGTGTATGCTGTGCATACTGTAGTAACTTCTTTCAGGAGTTAACCATGCAATGCAACATGCTCGAAGCAAAGAATCAACTCTCCAAGCTGGTGCAAGCTGCGCTGGCGGGTGAGGATGTGGTGATCGCCAACAAGGGGGTTCCGGTTGTGCGCTTGGTTAAGATCGGCGCAAAGGATTTTGCGCGCAAGCCGGGGGCCTGGTCGGGGTTGCCCAAAGCCAAAGAGGCTTGGGATTCTTCCGCGACGAACGCCGACATCGCGGATATGCTTACCCAAGATAGGTTGCTGTGAAGCGCTATCTGCTCGACACCAACTTGGTTTATTGGTGGATGACGGGAGACGCGCGCTTGGGCAAGGCGACACAACGCATCATCGCCAAATCTGAAATTATCGTGAGCGCAGCGAGTTTGTGGGAGATGGTGCTAAAAAATGCCAAAGGTAAATTACCGTTGCCAGACGGTTCGATAACAGAACAATTGGAAGCGCAAGGCTTCGTGATATTGCCGATCTTGCCGCGTCACATCGAAGCGGCACGTGGTTTGACTTGCACGCACGCCGATCCATTTGACCGATTGCTCATGGCGCAAGCATACGATGAAAGACTGACATTGTTGACCCGCGATGAGGCGATTCTGGCACTTGCGCTGGATGATATTGTGAAAGGGTAGGGAGTAATGATAATCTGCGAGCTGACCAAAGTAACAGCGATTCGGCGTAATCCAATAAAGAGGATTCGCTATAGTTTTTCCTGACTGATATTGAAATTGAGCAAAATTTTTAACTGATAGACATTGAATGGAGTAAATAGTAATGAGTGAAATTGCAGACTATAAATTGGTTCGAAACTCGACGGTTGGTTTTGATCTGACTGAAGATAAGGCTAAACTTCTGGCTGAAAAGCTGGGAGTACGTCATTTGAAAGATGGCGAATTGCTGGTTAAGGAAGGAGAGGCTGATCAGACTTTGTTTATTCTTGCTTCAGGTAAGATCGGGGTTACGAGCAAGGATATCGGCGGTACGAATAGACAGGTTTACATCATGAAAGAGGGCGAGTGCGCTGGTACCCGTGCTTTTGTGGAGCAATCACCGCGCAAGGCGACTCTTCAGGCAATTGGAGATTCTACAGTTTACACATTGACCCCTGCAGATTTTGGATCTTTATTGGATGCACAGCCACGTTTAGCTTTCACGGTAATGCGCGCGCTGTTCCGGGTTACTCACGCCAATCTTTCCAGAATGAATCAAGAGACGCAGCAATTGTCCAATTACATATCCAAGACTCAAGGGCGCTATTGATTCGTTACTAGTGTGTTGGTATCGTCATATCATTTAAGACAAAACGATGCCAACAGACGTGAATCTTCCCGGCGAAATAAGGCAAGCGGCACTTCACTGGCTGTGTGAGTGTGATGCAGAGGTGAAGTCTGCAGGCGTTAGACGCTTGGCGCAGACGTGGGCGGCGAAGAAGCTTGTGATGGATGTTGCAGCAACATTGAGTATAGTGTCGGTTAATCCCGGTCATCCTTCAAAACCTGAATTGGTATCGCCTCTGTCTGTAAAACGTCGCGCGATGAATACCCCTGAAGGTCGCGCCGCGATGATCCATGCTCTGGTGCATATCGAATTCAATGCGATCAATCTGGCACTCGATGCGCTGTGGCGTTTTGCTGATATGCCGCATACCTATTACGTTGATTGGCTGAAAGTTGCCGATGAAGAGGCGTTGCATTTTTCACTTTTGGCCGATCACTTGAAGTCACAAGGTTTTGCTTATGGAGATTTTTCCGCACACAACGGCCTGTGGGATATGGCGGTGAAGACTCAGCATGATGTGCTGGCGCGCATGGCATTGCTGCCTCGCACGATGGAAGCGCGCGGACTTGATGTCGTGCCGGGCATGCGTGCCAAGTTGATTCAGGCGGGTGATATTGCGGTCGGACCGATTTTGGACATCGTCATGCGTGATGAGATAGGCCATGTTGCTATCGGCAATCGCTGGTTTAATTATCTCTGCGAGCAACGCGGTCTAGAGCCAGAAACGACCTATGCCGCTTTGGTTGCTGAACATAATGCAGTGCCTAGACGCGGCCCGTTTAATATCGAAGCGCGTCGAGCTGCAGGTTTTAGTGAACGGGAATTGGCAAACCTAAGCAATTTAAAATCCTATGAATAAAGTTGTTCCGACCAAAGCCGAGATAGTGCTGATGGAGCCGTTTGTTGGTCTCACGATTGAGCACATTCACGTGCCAACAAACACCGAAGGGTTCGCTGCAGCAACTGCAGAGATTAAGGCTACAGGCATTGTCGGATTTGACACGGAATCCAAACCGACTTTTGCTGTAGGTGAGGTGAGTGAAGGGCCTCACCTTGTGCAATTTGCGTTGCCCGGCAAGGCTTACCTGTTTCAACTTCATCATGCTGAGGGGCTGCCATTTCTGATCGACTTGTTACAATCGGAACGGGTAATCAAAATTGGCTTTGGGCTGCAATCGGATAGCGCGCATATCTATGCGAAACTGGGCATCCATATGGGTGGAGTAGTCGATCTCAATAGCGTGTTCAGTATGAAAGGTTTCCGCAAACAGATTGGAGTGATCACGGCGGTAGCCGTGGTGTTTAATCAGCGCTTTGCCAAGTCGAAGAAAATCACAACCTCGAACTGGTCGCAACCTGAACTCACTTCGCAGCAAATGCTGTATGCCGCAAATGATGCCTACGCGGCGCTCAAGGTAATGGAAGCGCTTAACCTGTCGCGCGAAGAATTACCTATCATGGGGTCGACACCGCTTAAAGAAACTGCGGATCAAGAACCATTTTAAGGCTAGATTTCTTCCTTCGCCATTTCTAGTTCTAACCAGCCTTCTTCCAATTCCGCTATTTTTGCTTGAAGCCTTGCATGTTCGGAATTCAATTGGCTGACTTTGCCGCGATCAGGGTTCGCATAAGTGGCTGGGTCGGCCAGTTGCTGGTTGATGGCGGCAAGTTCTGCTTGCGCTATGTTCAATACAGCTTCGAGTTTATTTTGTTTCGACTGTAACGCCTTACGGTTAGGCTTGGGTGCGTTTTGCGGTCGCGGTTTTTCCACCAAGGGCTGCGTGGCAGCTTCGCGCGGACGGCGCGTTTCGATCCAACTCTTGTAGTCTTCCAGATCGCCATCAAATAGTTTTGCATCGCCATCTGCAACTAGCCACAGTTCGTCAGCGACTGCCCGGATCAGGCTACGGTCATGCGATACGATTATCACTGCTCCAGTGTATTCCTCCAGTGCGATAGTGAGAGCATCGCGCATGTCGAGGTCGAGATGATTGGTGGGTTCGTCGAGTAGTAACAGGTGTGGTTTTTGCCAAGCAAGCAAAGCCAACGCGAGACGGCTTTTCTCCCCGCCAGAGAAACTTGCTACAGGACGGTCTTCGCTGTCTCCGGCCAAACCGAAGCGACCGAGGAAAGTGCGCAGCGTCAGTGCTGTCTCTTTAGGAGCAAGCTGTTCCATGTGTTGTAGCGGCGTGGCGGCACTATCCAGATTTTCCAATTGATGCTGGGCGAAATAGCCGATGCGAATATCGGGTGTGATTTCGAGCTTGCCCGATGTGGGTTGCAATTCGCCCACCAACAGTTTGATCAATGTAGATTTGCCCGCGCCGTTGGGGCCGAGCAGTGCGATGCGCGCACCGGCGCGCAATACCAGTTCAATATTTTTGAATAGTGTTTTGTCCCCATAGGCGAAGCCCATCTTTTCCGCGCGCATCAACAAATCAGGGCTGCGTTCCGGTGCTTCAATCTCCAGTTCGAAATGACCATCTGTCACGTGCGCGGCGGCGATACGCGTGATCCGCTCCAGTGCCTTGATACGGCTTTGTGCTTGCTTGGCCTTGGTAGCCTGAGCGCGAAAACGGCGCACAAAATCTTCCATGTGGGCGATCTTTTCCTGCTGCCGTTCGAAGGCCTGATTTTGCTGCGCGATCTTTTCCGCGCGAGTGCGTTCGAAGTCGTCGTAGTCGCCGGTGTAGCTGTCGATGGTCTGGTCGTGCACATGCGCAATTCTATTGACGCAGGTGTTGAGGAATTCGCGATCATGCGAAACCAGCAAAATGCTTCCGGGATAATGCGCCAGATATTGTTCGAGCCAGAGAATCGCTTCGAGGTCGAGGTGGTTGGTGGGTTCGTCCAGCAACAACAGATCGGCGCGATGCATCAGTGCACGTGCAAGATTTAAGCGCATGCGCCAGCCGCCGGAAAAACTGGTGACCGGTCGCTCCAGCGTGTCGTTGGCAAAGCCCAGGCCGTTCAACAGTTGTGCTGCGCGCGCCTTGGCACCGTAACCGTCGATGGCTTCATAGCGATGTTGCGCATCGAACCATGCTGTGTCGTGACTTTCGCGTGCCAGCGTTTTTTCCAGAAGGCGCAACTCGGCATCGCCGTCGAGCACAAATTCCAGCGCGGGCTGATCCGAATTGGCAATCTCCTGTTCGACGAACGCGATAGACTTGCCGGACTGCATGGAAACTTCCCCTCCGTCCGGCTTGATCTCGCCGCGTATCAGACGGAATAGAGTGGATTTCCCGCAGCCATTCTTGCCGACCAAGCCGATACGCTGATTGGCAAATGCCTGTAGATTCACATTCTTTAGTAGCGGGATG
>CAIRAO010000155.1 GCA_903876625.1 uncultured Gallionellaceae bacterium
ACTGAATTTTCGCGGTGGTTATCACGATAGCCTTGATCCGCAAGGGGGATTCGCACCGGGAGCAAGTTCTAATATCGGTGATTTGTATCTTCGCTTAAATGATCATCAGGTTCGCTTCCAGCGGCTTGATTTATTCGATGTGTTTTCTCCTTCGGTGCAAACCGAATGGTACAAACCTGAAACGATCAAGTTGAATGTCTCGATAAGGCGTGAAGTTTTGCAAAACGACGGGTTGTCGCCTACTGCGTTACGTTTACAAGCCGCTGCAGGGAAAAGTTACACGTTAAGCGGTGATGCACGTGGCTATATTTTGGCAGACAGCGTAACCAGTTTAAGGGCATCCTCCTCTTTGGCTGCAGGCCCAACTGTCGGCGCGTTCTGGACAATCACGCCGAGGTTGCGTACTGAAGTTACTTCAAATACTTATTGGAATGTGCTGGGTGATCAGAAAGATGCCTGGTCATTCAAACTGACAGGCAGCTTGGCTTGGGATGTGTTCAATAATCAGAACAATATGCGACTGAATGTTGTACGTCAGGGGTTGAGTAATCCTATAGATCCGTCACTCAACTCAACCGATGTGCAGTTGGCTTATTCACATTATTTTTGATTGGGGTACGAGAAGGCTAAGTCCGCAAATAGCGGAGAAGCTCACCCCCTTTCTCAGTCACTCCCCAGTTGGGAGAGCAAGCGGAATGCCGAAGCTTTTGCGAAGTGGCGAATTTTGTCCCCCTCTCCCACCGGGGGAGGGCTGGGGAGGGGGATTTACACTATCACTACAACATGACCACTCTATTTACGCTCAGAGCCTTAACGGGCATGTCTGTATGAATTGCCTGAATCAAAACTTAAGGTTTGCACCCAACGTAAGCCCGACCCAGCTGTTGACGTTAACTTCCACATTGAACTTCGGCTGCACGTTATATTGCAATCCTGCAATAAAGTAGATCCCTCCGACGCTTGGGTTGGACACTCCGCCGCAGCCATTACCCGAGCAAGTGGTTGTGCCGAAGCCCAAACCCAATCCTGCAAAGGGATGAATCTTGCTGTCTAATTTCAATGGTTTGTTAAAGTCATAAAGAGCTGCAGCATAGAAATCGTCATAACCCCACGAATAGTTTGCAGGGCCACTGTAATTTCTCGAATAGCGGTCATAGCCAAAACGAGCTTTAACCGGTTCATTGTTGAACTGGTCTGCAATATCATAATCGGCATGGATGGAAAATACGCCAATATAGTCAAACCCGACGCCTGCGCCGGCGCTCAATTTAGATTGCTCTGCCGCCATGGCTGGAAAAACGCAAGACGCAGACAGAAGTAAAGCAAAGTATATTTTTTTCATCATTTTTACGATCAAGACGTGGCTGAATTATTGAGGCGCGGAATATACACAAATTTAACTAATAAGTATGTTGGATATCAGCTTGACGGTAGCATAAAGGCGATAATCGCATATCGTGCAAACTTGCCGATCAGCATAAACAACGCCGCATATATTGGATTAAGTCGGAGCCAGCCAGCCGCGACACAGAGTGGGTCTCCAATGATCGGTGCCCACGCTAACAGCAAAGCGGGTGTGCCATAGTGGCGTACTTTTTCGACGTGCTTGAGTTTTTTGGTTAAAGGCAACATCCTGCCCATACCAAATGAAATCATGCCGCCAATTGTGTTGCCGAGAGTGCCGAGCAACAATGCAGGCCAGAATAATTCGGGATGAAGCTTTAAGACGCCTACCAGAACTAACTCAGAGCCTCCGGGAAGCAAGGTGGCACCGAGCAGGCTGGAGATGAATAGACCCCATAAACTGAGATCGCTGGAAAAGAAATGGGTGAGAGTGTCCAAAATATACTACGCAAACGTTACTCAATTACTAATGATAATCGCTTCATACCAACAACCCCCTCCCTAGCCCTCCCGGAGTGAGAGGGAACTTAACTCTGTCTCATAGTGGGGCTGTGATTTTGCTTCCCTCTCCCTTCGGGGGAGGGACTGAGGGAGGGGGGAGTGTTTTAATGTTGAAGATGTAAAGGTATTTTGGAAAATTCCATTAGCTTAGTGCTTCTTCTTTGGGGCAATCAAATCGGTGATGGTACCTTCAGCCATCTCCGCCGCAAAACATAAAGTTTCCGACAGCGTTGGATGCGGATGAATAGTCAGGCCGATGTCTTCCATATCTGCACCCATCTCCAGTGCCAGCACACCTTCAGCAATTAACTCGCCTGCATTAACTCCAACGATGCCCATGCCGAGAATACGGCGTGAATTTGGATCAAGCAGTACTTTGGTTGAGCCTTCTTCACGTGCGATTGAAAGTGCACGGCCAGATGCTGCCCACGGGAAAGATGCTTTCTCGTACTCCACCCCTTGTGCTTTGGCTTGTGTTTCGGTCAGCCCCATCCACGCGATCTCAGGATCGGTGTAAGCAACCGATGGAATCGTCAGCGGTTCGAAGAAAGATTTGTGCCCGGCAATATTTTCCGCCGCGACTTTGCCTTCATGCACCGCCTTGTGTGCCAGCATCGGGTCACCCACGATGTCGCCGATGGCAAAAATGTGCGGCACATTCGTGCGCATTTGTTTATCGACTGGAATAAAGCCGCGCTCGTTCACCGTCAAGCCGGCTGCTTCAGCAGCGATCTCACGCCCGTTAGGACGGCGACCCACCGCCATCAGTACTCGGTCGTAAACTTGCGGTGCAGGTGCTTGCTCCCCTTCGAAGGTGACTTTCAAGCCTTCTTTCAACGCTTCGATCTTGGTGACTTTCGTCTTCAGGTAAATTGCTTCATAACGTTTCGCGATGCGCGTATGCAGCGGCTTGACCAAATCTTTGTCCGCACCAGGCATGAGTTGATCCATCAACTCAACCACCGTAATTTTTGAGCCAAGCGCGTTGTAAACCGTGCCCATTTCCAAGCCGATGATGCCGCCGCCGATAACGAGCAAGCGCTTCGGTATATCTTTTAATGCCAGCGCACCGGTAGAGTCGATCATGCGCGGGTCATCGTAAGGAAAGCCGGGAATACGTGCCACACTGGAACCGGCAGCAACAACAGCGTTGTCAAACGAAACTGTCTTCACGCCTTCGGACGTAGTCACTTCCAGCATATTGGCTGAAGTGAATTTTGCTTTGCCGCGCACCACTTGCACCTTGCGCTGTTTTGCCAAAGCGGCCAAACCACCGGTGAGTTTGCCGATCACGCTTTCTTTCCAGGTGCGAATGGCGTCGATGTCGATTTTCGGTTTTGCAAACGTCACACCGTGGTGGCTGACTTCTTCCGCCTCGTCAATCACTTTGGCAACATGCAACAGCGCCTTGGAGGGGATGCAACCCACATTCAGGCACACGCCACCCAGGCTGGCTTCTTTCTCGATCAACACCACTTGCTTGCCCAGATCGGAAGCACGGAAGGCAGCGGTGTAGCCGCCGGGGCCGGCACCGAGTACCACGACTTCGGCGTGGATGTCTCCTTTTTTAATTGAAGCATTTGCGGGTGAAGGAGAAGTTGTTGGTGCTATCACAGGTGCAACAGGCGCGGCAGCTTGCTGGGCGGGTTTACTGGCTACTGCTGCAGGTGCTGCAGTTTCGCTGGTTTCCAGCGTCAAAATCACCGAGCCTTCAGCCACTTTATCGCCGACCTTGATCTTGAGTTGTTTAATGATGCCAGCGGCAGGAGAAGGCACGTCCATCGTCGCCTTGTCGGTTTCGAGCGTGATTAGCGCTTGTTCTTTTTCAACGGTATCGCCGACCTTCACGCCGATTTCGATAACCGCAACTTCCTTAAAATTTCCAATGTCAGGTACTTTTATTTCGATGGTTTGGCTCATTAATATTTTCTCCGTAAATTGCCGTCATTACTGCCTTGTTGGAAATGACGTGTCTAAATCCTTATCTGTCCGCTACCCAATACAATATATTTCTGCGACGTTAACCCTTCTAAACCAACTGGCCCTCGCGCGTGAATCTTATCCGTCGAGATGCCGATCTCGGCGCCCAGCCCATATTCAAAACCATCAGCAAAGCGTGTTGACGCATTCACCATCACACTGGAAGAATCCACCTCGCGCAGGAAGCGCATGGCTTTAGTGTAATTTTCAGTGACGATACTATCGGTGTGCTGCGAGCCATAAGTGGCGATATGCTCAATCGCCTCATCCAGATTGGCGACTACGCGTACGCTGAGAATGGCAGCAAGATATTCAGTGTGCCAATCTTCTTCGGTTGCGGTTGTCATCTGAGTGATTAGTTTGCGTGCAGCTTCATCACCTCGCAATTCCACACCTTTGTCCAAATAAATTTTGCACAACGCTGGCAATACTTTTGCGGCAACGTTTGCGTGTACCAGCAATGTTTCCATCGCATTGCATACGCCGTAGCGATGGGTCTTGGCATTGTCGGCGATGCGGATCGCGTTTTCGATGTTAGCTTCATCGTCAATGTAAACATGACAAATACCGTGCAAATGTTTGATGACGGGAATGCGCGCTTCAGCGGAGACACGTTCGATCAAATCTTTGCCACCGCGCGGCACGATCACATCCACGTAGTCTTTCATGGTGATCAGCTCGCCCACAGCTGCGCGCTCAGTGGTTTTTACCACCTGCACCGCAGTTTCTGGCAAACCTGCTACAGCAAGACCTGCATGTACACAAGCGGCGATCGCCTGATTGGAATGGATGGCCTCAGAGCCGCCGCGCAAGATCGCAGCGTTGCCCGATTTCAAACACAAACCCGCCGCATCGGCAGTTACGTTGGGGCGAGATTCGTAAATGATGCCGATCACGCCGAGCGGCACACGCATCTTGCCAACCTGAATACCAGAGGGGCGATACTTCATATCGCTGATCTCGCCAATGGGGTCGGCCAATTGTGCGATCTGTTGTAAACCTTCAGCCATGCCGCGAATTGATTTTTCGGTGAGCGTCAGTCGATCGACAGATGCTGAATCCAAACCTTCTGCTTTTGCCTTGGCGACATCTTTTGCATTGGCGCTGATCAATTCGGCACTGCTGGCTAGAATCGCATCAGCAATAGCGTTTAGAGCGCGGTTTTTTGCTGCGGTATCAGCTTGCGCCATCAGGCGCGAAGCAGCACGGGCATTTTGCCCGACTGACTTCATATATTGCTTTACGTCTTCCATTGATGTTTCCAAATTTCACAACTAGCGCGTATTTTAGCATCTCGCTTGCGATAGAATGCACGCCTTATTGATTGAGCATCTTATCGCATGTCCGACATCCTAAAAAAAATCCTCGCCGTTAAAGCACAGGAAGTAGCCGCCGCCAAACCCGTCAAACCGCTACACCAAGTGAGAACTGAGGCTGAGAATGCCGCACCTGTGCGGGATTTTGTCGGCGCGATTCGCAGCAATATCGCTGCCGGGCAACCGGCAGTGATCGCTGAAATAAAAAAAGCCAGCCCCAGTAAAGGCGTGATCCGTCCCGACTTTCAACCGGATCAAATCGCAAAAAGTTACGCCAAGCACGGAGCGGCCTGTTTATCGGTGCTGACCGACGAGCAATTTTTTCAGGGGAGTGCAGAATATCTGAAGCAGGCTAGGGCAGCTTGCAATCTGCCGGTGCTACGCAAAGACTTTATCGTTGACGAATATCAAATTTACCAAGCCCGCGCGATGGGGGCAGATGCCATTTTGCTGATCGCCTCGGCGTTGACCTTGAGCCAGATGCGCGAGTTTGAAAAACTGGCTCAGCAATTAAATATGGCGGTGCTGGTCGAAGTGCACGATGCCGATGAATTGGAAATCGCGCTGCAACTAGCCACACCGCTGATAGGGATAAATAACCGTAACCTGCGCACTTTTGAGGTCAGTTTGCAAACCACGCTCGCTTTGTTGCCGCGCCTTCCCCCTGACCGTATTGTGGTTACTGAAAGCGGCATCGTTACTGCTGAAAATGTGAAACTAATGCTTAAAAATCAAGTTCATGTTTTTCTAGTCGGAGAAACATTTATGCGCGCAGTTGATCCCGGTGCCGAATTGGGACAGATATTTGATCTGTTGTAAAAAAACAACAAAATGATGAAATTTTTGTTACAAATTAGTTAATTCGGTTTTTTTGAGGCAGAATGCGCGTCGAATTCTCACTCGAGGGAATTTTTGGTCTCGCTAGTAAAAAATAAAAATACTAGTGTGAGCAAACTTTTATAAGTACTTATTAAGGAGATAAAAAAGATGCAAAAGAAACTAATCGTTCTGGCTATCGCTGCTATGGCTTCTACTTCAGCGTTTGCCGATGTAACCGTTTACGGTGTTGCTGACGCTGCTGTCACTAACTCAACCGCTACCGGCAAGAAAGACAGTCTGACTGTTACTTCTGGTGGTTTGTCCACTTCTCGTTTGGGCGTGAATGCATCAGAAGATTTGGGAAATGGTTTAAAGGCTATCGTTAATATTGAATACAAGTTGGATATTGCTAACAATGCAGCTCCAGGAGTGGCAGCTGGTACCCCGGCTGATGCTGCACGTCAACAATTGCTTGGTTTGACTGGTGATTTCGGTACTGTTGCTGCTGGCTATTTGCAAACAGCCGGTTATGACTTTACTGGCCTGTTTGACCCAACAGCGGGTTCTGCCGTGACTTCTCAAGATGCTGTTCATGTCAGCACGCTCATTCAACAAAGTGCTCGTGCTCCTCATGCTTTAGCATACATTTCACCTAGTTTTAGCGGTTTGTCATTTGCCGTCAACCATGTATTTGACGTAGCGAACATTGGCGCTGTTGCAAGCGCAGACACTACAACTGCTGGTAACAAGACAACAGCAAACGTGTTGTCAGTAACCTATAAAGCCGGTCCTCTGGTTGTAGCCGGTATTTATGCCGGAACTGCTAATGACGGCGCTAACTATAATAAGGTTAGTGATATGTCTGTGGGTGCTTCCTATGACCTGACAGTAGTCAAGTTGTTTGGTAGCTGGCAAAACACCAAGACAGACAACGCGTTGGGTACAGACAGTGCTATGACTTTTCACGCAGTTGCTCCAGTAACTGCTACAGGTGCAGCAGTTGTCTCTTACGGTAAGAACTCTATTAACAGCGCTGCAAAATCTGCAACTGTTGGTGATGCTTCGTCATTCACAGTTGCATATTTGGAAAGCTTGTCTAAGACGGCAACCGCTTATGCTGCCTATGAAAAGAAAACCGTGGACGCAACTTCGTCTATCGACTCTAGCGTTCTAGCAGTTGGTTTGCGTAAGAAGTTCTAATTGTTCGTCCTCCTTGAGGGGATAAGCAATCAGATAATAAAACGGACACCTTCGGGTGTCCGTTTTTTTGGTGCAAAGATAGCGCCATTCATGTTCAGTACTCATAATTATTCATCGAGCCAATATATGTTTGGTGGGGTTATTGGAAATAAAGCTTGAATAACAGATACAATTACGCTGATTGCAGCAACGAAACAAACAGTGAGGATTATATTTTGACAATTATTTCAAGATGGCTGGCAGTTGTATTTGTGTTGGTAACTTTGCAGGCTTTTGCTGATGACGCGACTGATGCTTTTCAGCAGGTGGTTAATCAGTATCGCGCTTCAAATCCCAAGCCGGTGATGCCAGAGGTGGCACGCAAATATAAGGTACAGGCCGAATTTTCGGTGCAGGAAAAGCGCTTCGATCAGGCGATCGAGCTTTATGGTCAATCCTTGGAGATTGCACCATGGTTGGCAGAGTGCCATTACGCTTTGGCTCTGGTGTTTGCAGAAAAAAAACAATACCGGAATGCGATACGCGAAATGAAGCGCGATCTCTTGCTGGCGCCGGAAGCACCCGAAGCACGCGCCGCTCAGGACAAGATTTACCAATGGGAAAGTGTAGTTGAGCCTGAAGCAGGAAAGACTTTCAAAGATTGCACTGACTGTCCTGAAATGGTGGAGATTCCTGCGGGTAGTTTTGCGATGGGCTCAAACAGGGGCGAAGAGGATGAAAAGCCATTGCACAACGTCACCATCTCGCAACCTTTTGCCATCGGTAGGACCGAGGTTACACAAGCTCAGTGGCAATTGCTGATGAATACCAATCCCAGTTATTTTGTGGATTGCGGTGACAATTGTCCGGTGGAACAGGTCAGCTGGAATGATGTGCAGGATTTCATCAAAAAGCTGAATGCCAAGACAGGCAAACAATATCGCTTGCCCAGCGAAGCTGAATGGGAATACGCCTGTCGAGCCGGCAAGGAGCAGGAATATTGCGGCAGTGACATTGCGGACAAAGTATCTTGGAATGGTTATAACAGCGGCAGCTTCTTCTTTAAAAAAACACATCCGGTGGCCAAAAAAGATGCTAATTCCTTTGGGCTGTTTGACATGAGCGGTAACGTGTGGGAATGGGTAGCAGATGATTATCACGACAGTTATAACGGAGCCCCCGCTGATGGAAGCGTATGGCTAAATGGTTCTATGCATGTGCTGCGCGGTGGTTCGTGGGGTTACGATCAGCCATTCAGCCGCGCAGCAGCACGCTCCAAATTTGGAGGCAACTACCGTTATTACAGCTATGGTTTCCGTTTGGCGAGGAAGTTACCGTGAGGATTTGAATTGAGCAGAAGTTAAGCGGATGCCTTCGGGCTTGCGTTATTTTTGACTAGGAAAATTGAGTAAAAAACTTATTGGTTGAACCTGGTCATTGAAAGAAAACTTTGAATTTAGGATGATTTGTTATGGCAATGTCTATCCCTCATTTCAAAAAGCATAGTTATAAAGTCTGAAGCAAATTGCTCTGCATCGAAGATTGGTGATTCAACAATGCGAGACCGCAATGTATTTCTCAAATTTGTCAGTTTTGCTGTGTCTAGTGCATTTGAAACAGCACAATCTATATACTGTTTTCGGGTTGAGCAAATCCATTCGTTGAGTCCGAGTAATGCATGAACGTTAACGCTTTGGCGAGATATGAACGTGTCACCTGCATACATCACAACAGGAATTCCCATCCACAATGATTCGACTGTCGTTGTCACTCCCTGATAGGGAAAGGAATCAAGTGAAATATCGACCAAATTGTATTGCATCATAAACTCGCGCCTCCGCTGAGGAGGGAGAATAGTAAGTCGTTCTTTGCTAATACCAAGTGATTCGAATGAATTCAGGATACTAGCAATTGCCACTTCGTTATCTAGCTGACTTGTAGTCATCAAAAGTCGGCTGTTTGGTACAAGCTTTAAAATTTCCGCCCATGTTTCAAACACAATTGAATTTAGTTTGGCCAGGTTATTAAATGAGCCGAAAGTAATATAGCCATTTGAAAGCGCAGGTAGTTCGTTAGGCAATAAATCGAAAGGAGGATTTGCAAAACATAATCGTCCTTGAGGTAACTGCCAAAATTTTTCAACATAATATTGTGAACTGCTAGGTGTAACAGACCATCTATCACAAATCATGTAATCAATTTCAGGAAGACCAGTTGTAGAACCGAATTCCATCCATTCAGCTTGAATGGGGGCCGGCTTCCAAGAAAAAACAGCAAGCCGATTGTGCTTCGAATGACCAGCCAGATCAATTAGTACATCAACTTTGTCATTGAATATTGTCTCAGCTACTTCTTTATCAGATTGACTGTTAATCGATCGCCAAGAGTCACACAACGATTTTAGAAGCTCAGTTGCTTCATCATGTTTAGGCGTATTTGAATACAACGATATTTTGATGTTTGTTGACCTATGGAGCACACTTAACAATCCTTCGAGGAAATGCATCACAGGACTATGACAAAAGCGCCCAGACACAAACCCTACATGTAATGAACACTCATTTGAAAGGGTATGCGGCCAGTCGGTGTAAGCTGTTGATAGACTTTTTGCATAAGTAGCGTATGCAATGGCTTCGTCATAAAGCTGCTTTTCCGTAACCGTTGGTAGATAAGTCATCATCATGATTTTGTTGCTTCGAACAATTAGTGAGGATGGATTTAAGTTAGCCGCTGTAGAAAAACAGGCTAAAGCCTCTTCTTGCCGCCCCACGTTGAATAGAGTTATTCCAAGATTCTGGTGAGGATGTTCTAACTTATCATTTTGGCTAATTGCGGTTCGGAAGGCCGTCTCCGCACCAAAAAGGTCGTTCATTCCAAGTAGTAGTTCGCCAATGTTGTTATATACCTCCGGCCAATTTGGATTCAGGGATAAAGCTTGCCGGTAATTTGTGACTGCATCTTTTATTTTTCCCGCCTTTGCTTGAATATTTGCAAGGTGAGCGTAGTGGTACGCATTATTTTCTTGAGTTAATGCTATGGCTTTTTTAATTGCAACTTCCGCTTTCTCCAATTGGAACTTGGAATGATAAAGAGTGGCAAGATCGCTCCAAACATTTGGCATTGGTAACAATTCGAGAGATTTTAAAAGGTAACGCTCTGCAGCCTTTAAATCTTTTGAATCGGCATGAAGAAGTCCCAGCAAATGCAAAGCATGCGGATTGTTTTTATTGGCTACAATTGACTGCCGGCAGAATGATAAAGCTGCTTGTTTATTCCCGGATTTATATGAACTCCATGCTGAATTGTTCAAAGCAATTACATAAGGTTGCAACGAAATTGTTGAATTTGTACTTTTCATTTTTGATTTAGTTGCGAATTAAATTGCAATAAAAAGATCTATTCGTAACTAAACCAACAGTTCAAAGCTAACGACTAGATACAATTGGAATTGTATAACTATTTCAATTGGTTGTGACAGTAACGTTAGTCAG
>CAIRAO010000156.1 GCA_903876625.1 uncultured Gallionellaceae bacterium
CAGAGACATGCATAAGAAGGAGAGAACTATTTATGAGCAAACAACTTAAAATGATTCCAAAATTTTCCAATGAAGCTGAAGAACAGAGTTTCTGGGAAACGCACGACTCCACAGAATATTTGGATTGGACAAAAGCTCAACGTGTTGTGCTGCCAAATCTTAAGCCAACGACTAAAACTATTTCTCTGCGCCTGCCTCAGCACTTGCTTGACTCCATCAAAGCAGCGGCGAATTCACGCGACGTACCCTACCAATCATTGATCAAAGTGTGGTTGCAGGAAAAGTTACACAGTCATTGACCTGTAATTGCTAAAAATCAGGAATTGTGGCCACTAAGCAAAACTGTTTAAAAGATTAAGCACGAAGTTATGTCCGTTGCATGTTCAGCATGAGACGTTCAATCAGTAGAATGACGAGCGCGAACTACCTGACAGTTTTTGCCATTCGCTTCCGGCTGCATTTGAGTTATTCAATATTAATCACGGGAAGCTGAGACAGCATAAGCAGCTATAGCAGTCTGGCAGATTGTGCCAGCTCCGGTTTGAGCTAAAACAAAATTAATTTTTTAGAGGTTCCCTTACACTTTACAGACAATACTATTGTTCCCCCACCAGTAATTTCTGGCAGAAAAAAACTAGCGCTTTTACTAACGGACGATCATTTTTACCATCTCATTGCGTTCACCCGCAAACTCACCGGTAAGCGCAAATCCTGCGAGCCTGTTTTGTTCGTCGTAAAATCCTAACTTTACACCTTTACCTGAAGCCATTTCCTTCCAGACTCCAGAAATTCCTCGTTGCACTGGAAGCACTGCAATTGGATGCGCCGGTGTCTTAACCACCACGGGCATCGCAGGGAAGTCCACCCGAGCTTCTTCCCCATTTAATATCCGCGCCAGTGCTCTACCGCTATGCATGATAGGTAAAACGAAAGGCATCACATTTCCCTCGATCTCGGCGCAATCGCCCAAGGCGAATATCGATTCGTCACTGCTGCGCAACTGTGCATTTACCACGATACCGCGATTAACAATGAGTTTCGCTTCGCGCGCCAGTTGAATGCGAGGACGTAAGCCGACTGCCAACAAGACGAGGTCTGCACTTACAGTTACTCCATTGGCAAGAGTAAGTGTGTAGCCATTACTCGATGAGTCTATTTTTATTACAGAAGTTCCAAAGTTCCACGACACACCAATTTTGCTCAAGGGTTCCATCAACTGCTTGCCTGCTTGCTCGGGTAACAGTCCGGAAATCGGATAATTACCCGGATCGATTACGTTAACCTTGTAGCCTGCCGTTGCCAGATCATTGGCGAATTCGCAGCCTATCAATCCGCCTCCGATGATGGCAACTGATTTGGCATTGCTTAATTTATATCGCAATCGCGAGTAATCAGTCAGATTGTTCACTGACATGACCTGATCTGCGGCATCACCTTGCAATGGAATACGAATCGGATCAGCACCCATGGCTAATACAAGTTTGTCATACTCAAAGGTTCCGGAAGATGTTTGCAGACTTTTTTTGATTCGGTCGATAGCTCTTACCTCTGTATGAGCCAAGAGGTTGAAATTAAGTTGTTTAGCCATATCCGGAGCAGAAGTTTGCACCAAATTTGCCACTGACTTTCCTTGTGCAAACGCATTTGACAGCGTCGGCTTCGAATAATAATCGCCGTTAACTTTCGATATCAATGTAATGGGCAATTCAGTATTCAGCTTGCGTAATTCACGAATAACGACATACCCTGCCAAACCGCTGCCAAGCACGATGATTGGTTTCACGACTCACTCCTTTTAATCGATAGATATCCATCCGTGCCCAATTCACTTTGAAAAATGAAGAGGTGAACCGAACGCGAATGGATAAAAAACAACCTTGACGCTTCAAATTTCCACCATTTCGAAATCAGCCTTCGCAACCCCACAATCAGGACACGCCCAGTTATCGGGAATATTCGCCCATGCAGTTCCGGCTTTAATACCTTCAGCCGGCATACCGATTTTTTCGTCGTATATAAAACCGCACACTACACATTGCCAAACTTTCATGATGTTCTCCTTTGTCTTTTAATTACGCTGAAATTTTATTCAATACCGCTTGATATTGTTTTGCATGCCGCTCTTCGACTTTTGCCAAAGCAGAAAAACGTTTGGCCCCTTTTTCCAACACAGCTCCGAAGCGGGCGGCATGATCCTTTGATTCAGTGATTTGATCTTTTATTTCCGAAATCGCTGAAGCATGCCCTTCTTCTTGAGCTGTTTTTAAAAAGCCCGGGTACATTTCTGTGTACTCGTAAGTTTCACCTTCTATCGCCATCTCAAGACATTTTGCCGGGCTCAACGTTTCTTTGGGGTAGAGCAGGTCAAGATGACCCAATGCATGCTGCACTTCTTGATTCGCAGTCTCTTCAAATACAAGTGCGGTTTCTTCATCACCTGCCGCGCGCGCAATTTTTGCGAAGTAGCGATATTTAATATGCGCCATTGATTCACCGGCAAATGCCGCTTCAAGATTTGCCATTGTTTTGATCTCGGGTCGTTGCATGATGTTCTCCTATTTGGGGTTAAAGTAGCGTGGCTTTCTGCCCACGGAAGTAATATTAAAGATCAGCAATCGATAATTCCAATTGATTGTTCAAATGCATTTGATTTATTATATAAATCACTCGGGAGATCAAGATGACACTTAATGAACTGCGTTTTATCGTGGCAGTGGCTCAGGAACGTAACTTTCACCGTGCTGCGGAAAAATCATTCATCAGCCAACCGGCGCTCTCATTGGCAATACAAAAGCTGGAAAATGAATTAGGCTTGAAGATATTCGAGCGAGGGAGCAGCGAGTTCACCATCACCCCTGTCGGCAATGCTATTGTTGAGCAGGCGCAGCGTGTGCTGGAAGCTGTAGAAGGCATCCGCGAGATTGCACAGCATGGGCAAAATCAGCTTGTAACGCCGCTACGCGTGGGAATCATCTACAGCGTTGGCCCTTATTTATTGCCAGACCTCATTCCGGCACTCAAAAAGATTGCCCCGCAAATGCAACTTGCCGTTGAAGAGAATATCACTGCGAATCTCGACTCGCTGCTACGCAATGGCAAGCTGGATGTCATCATCATTGCGCTTCCGTTCGGCGACACCAACATCATTACCAATCCATTGTATGACGAACCATTCGAGATCGTGGTCAACAATGATCATCGATGGTCTGATCGGCGCAGCATCAAGGCTCAAGAACTGGCAGAAGAGAAAGTGCTGCTTTTGGATTCCGGGCACTGTTTCAGCAATCAGGTTGCCGAAGCCTGCCCCGATCTCGGCAAGAAAAATGCCGATATTCAGCAGGGCACTTCGCTCGAAACAATACGCAATATGGTTGCTTCAGGCCTGGGGATCACCGTTCTGCCTGCTTCGGCAAATAGTGCGCGCTATCGCAATCGATTGCTAAAAATCATCCCGTTTGCAAAGCCCGTTCCGTCTAGGCGCATTGCACTTGCTTGGCGCAAAGGTTTTACACGCCCGCAGGCAATCGAAGCGCTAGCACTAGCGATTGCTCAAGCAAAAGTGACAGGTATCAAGCATTTAAAATGAATATGCTTAATTTTAATGAGGTAAACCCCCGGCTCTGCCGGGGGACTCCCCGAGGTTTGACCTTTACGGCGGTAGGAGTGAATCTCCGAGTCTTGACCAAAAGACAAAGGAGATTCACAAATGAAAGAGTACCAGAGCCTTACGCATACGAGCTGGGATTGTAAATATCATGTGGTATTTATCCCGAAGAATCGAAAGAAGAAAATATTCGGAGTGTTGCGCAAGCATCTTGGCGAGATATTACGAGAATTAGCAACACACAAAGAGGCGGCAGTATTGGAAGGGCATTTGATGCCGGATCATGTGCATATATGTCTGAGTATACCGCCGAAGTACGCGGTCTCGAACGTGGTTGGATATATCAAAGGCAAGAGCGCAATCACTATAGCGAGAAAGTATGGTGGTCGAGCGAGGAACTTCACCGGAGAGGCATTCTGGGCAAGAGGCTACTTCGTGTCGACGGTAGGATTAGACGAAGCAATGGTCAGAGCGTACATCCGCAATCAAGAGGAAGAGGATGAACACTACGACCAGATGAAACTGGGCGTGTAGCCGCCTCGGGCGGCTCACGGTTTTATCGGCCCCTTTGAGGGGCTCACCTAATAAGCCTCCGGCTTTGCCGGAGGTCATTTAACTAACTTTATGCGGGTATTTGCAATACAGGGTCAGATGACGGTGATTTTAAAGCCTAATCCTTATGAAAATTAAATTACGGTCAAGGTTGGAACCAGACCCTTCTAACAAACTTCATTGAAATTCCAATTGGTTGAAATGGAACACGTGATTCAAATGCCTGCTTTTGTTAAGGGTTGTCAGATGCCAGCCCTCAGTCACGAAGACGCAATGATACCTCAGCCCTGTGCGGGCTGGCGTCTGACAAGCGCCAAGGGAGGAAACCGCGGTGATGTTACCGCAGGCCTCTGTTCAGGAAACGGCTATGG
>CAIRAO010000157.1 GCA_903876625.1 uncultured Gallionellaceae bacterium
AAATTCGACACTCCGGAACATGGATAGGAATTTCAACTCCCTCTCCCTCCGGGGGAGCAAATTCGACACTCCGGAACATGGATAGGAATTTCAACTCCCTCTCCCCTCGGGGGAGGGTTGGGGAGGGGGCTTTGAGTTTACAAACTAAAGTGTTTTGATAAATGAGCAACTCTATTTACGGACATAGCCATATATTTTAAGAGTTGACTTTAAAATTCAAATGTCGACCCAATTTGAAGCTTATGATTCCATTTTCCATACTTGATCTGGCTCCCATCACCGCAGGTAGTGATGCAGCTCAGTCGTTTCGCAACACACTCGATCTTGCGCAACATGGCGAACGCTGGGGCTACCAGCGTTTCTGGTTGGCTGAGCATCATGGCATACCCGGCATAGCCAGCGCCGCAACCGCTGTGCTGATCGGTCACGTCGCCGGCGGCACCTCAAGTATTCGCGTGGGCGCCGGTGGCATCATGCTACCTAACCACTCTCCGCTCGTGATTGCCGAACAATTCGGTACTTTGGAATCACTGTATCCAGGTCGCATTGATTTAGGGCTTGGACGCGCTCCCGGTTCAGATCAACTCACTGCACGTGCCTTGCGTCGAAATCTTGCTTCGGATGCCGACCAATTTCCCCAAGACGTCATCGAGCTGATGGATTATTTTTCGGCATCACAACGGCATGCCGTGAGAGCTGTGCCGGGTGCGGGATTAAATATTCCAATTTGGATTTTGGGTTCGAGTTTGTTTGGTTCGCAACTGGCTGCAGCGCTCGGTTTACCCTACGCCTTCGCGTCGCATTTTGCTCCGGCGCAAATGATGCAGGCGATTAGTTTGTATCGTTCCACTTTCAGACCGTCTGTTCATCTGGACAAGCCCTATGTGATGCTTGGCTTCAATGTATTTGCAGCAGATACTGATGACGAAGCTCGTTTTCTGGCAACGTCGACTCAGCAGGCATTTGTCAATCTGCGCAGCGGCCACCCAAAACAGCTACCGCCACCCGTAGAAGGTTATATGGACAAAATCGATCCGCAAGAGAGAGCGTTGTTGAATCAGATATTGTCCTGTGCTGCCATTGGTTCACGCGACACGGTGAAAAATAGTTTGCACGCTTTTATCGAACAAACTAAAGCAGATGAATTGATGATCACTTCACAGATATTCGAACATTCTGCTCGCCTCAAATCGTATGAAATTACTGCTGAGCTACGCAAAGGGCTGGCAGCTTGAAATATCCCGGTATAACCCGGATTGTCAATTTGCAAAAAGTTTGTCGTTCCCGCGAAGGCCGGAATCCAGCTGAATAATATATCCCCACGAAAGTGGGACAATATCAGGGCTTTATTCGCTTCGCGAAGTATTTTTTTGCTGGTTACCGGCCTTTGCCGGTATGACGGCCTAATGGAAAATCTTGAAATATTTCTAAAAGTGACTCAATCATAAGGTCACACTTAGACTCCAAGGGAAAATGAATCACACTCAAGGAGACTCTCATGCAAATGAAATCTGCTATCAAACATCGTTACGGCTGGATACCGGATGTGCCGGATCATCGCGACTTGTTATATGCGGCAATGGTGAGCGTTGCCAAGTTGCCGGAAAAAGTTGATCTGCGTCCGCTCTGCCCGCCTGTTTACGATCAAGGTTCACTCGGTAGTTGTACTGCCAACGCGATTAGCGCTGCTATCCAGTTTGAACGACTCAAGCAAAAGTTGATTCCGGATTTCGTACCCTCAAGACTTTTCATTTACTATAACGAACGCGTAATGGAAAACTCAATCGCCTCTGATGCGGGTGCGCAGATTCGCGACGGCATCAAAAGCGTTGCAACCCAGGGTGATTGCCCGGAACCAGATTGGCCTTATGATATTGAGAAATTTTCCCTTAAACCTGCCAAGCAATGCTACAAAGATGCCCTCAAATATACAGCAGTGCAATATCAACGCCTGCCGCAAATACTTAACCAGATGAAAGGCTGCATCGCCTCTGGTTACCCCTTCGTATTCGGCTTCTCGGTTTATAGCGGCTTTGAAAATGAGAACGTCGCAGAGAGTGGCGAACTCAATATGCCAACCTCAAAAGAATCACTACTCGGTGGTCATGCCGTGGTTGCCGTTGGCTATGACGATAAGACACAACGATTCAACGTGCGCAATTCGTGGGGGAAAAGCTGGGGAATCAAAGGGTACTTCACCATGCCCTATGCTTATCTCGCTGATTCAAATCTGGCTGATGATTTGTGGACGATACGGTTGGAGTCTGCTTGAAGCAAATCCAACAAAGCCCCTTGGGGCCTATTACCATGCGGTGGTTGATTATCCTTTGCAACTGATTTAAACTGGTCATCTGACTAGTCTTACGAGGTGAAATGATGAACACATGGCCTGTACAAGATGCAAAAGCGCGTTTCAGCGAGTTACTGGATGCCTGTGTCAACGAGGGGCCGCAACTGGTCACTCGGCGCGGCGCGGAAACGGCTGTTCTTGTTCCCATCACCGAATGGAAACGATTGAGCAATTCAGCGCGTCCATCGCTAAAGTCCTTGCTGCTTTCTGACATTGGCCGTACTGACCTGAAATTGCCTCAGCGCAAGCTTGTCAAACGTCGCCCAGCTTCAGTACTGTAATGTTTCTGCTTGATACTAATATTGTTTCTGAGCTCCGCAAGATTCGTCCGCACGGTGCTGTGGTTGCATGGATTGAATCGGTACCCGACGCAGACCTGCATCTCAGTGCGGTCACACTTGGTGAGATACAGGCTGGCATCGAGATTACACGGGATCAGGATGTAATCAACGCTGCGGAAATTGAGGCCTGGGCTGATCAGGCAGCCGCCACTTATAATGTGCTGCCGATAGATGCGGCAACCTTTCGAGTTTGCGCGAAACTGATGCATCGACAATCGAATACCGTTTATGAGGATGCCATGATTGCAGCTACTGCAATTGCACATAAACTCACGGTCGTTACACGAAACACGCGTGATTTTGAACGCTTCAACGTGCCGCTATTCAACCCGTTCGGGGATTAATAGAGCCTCCCTTAAGCATATCGGGCAGAAAAATGGCCGATGATTTGTGGACGATACGGTTGGAGTCAGCTTGATTTAAATAAGTTAATTCTGTCTACAAATCGGGTTAGTGAAAAGTCTCAGTCTCTGACGATTAAAAAGCATGGCTCTTTAAAACAGTTAACTTCTCCCCCTCCCCAACCCTCCCCCGGTGGGAGAGGGAGCAAATTCAATTCTCCGAAGAAGGGATAGGCATTTCACTTCCTCCCCCAGAGGGAGCGAGTGCAAATTCAATTCTCCGAAAAAGGAATGGCATTTCACTTCCCCACAGAGGGAGCGGGTGCAAATTCAATTCTCCGAAGAAGGGGTAGGCATTTCACTTCCTCCCCCGGTGGGAGAGGGAGCAAATTCAATTCTCCGAAGAATGGATTGGCATTTCACTCCCTCTCCCACCGGGGGAGGGTTGGGGAGGGGGTTTTGCACTATCACACAATTTATTTTTTAAATCACCAACACTATTTTCGGGCAGAGTGAAAACAAGAAACTCGTCATTCCTAAACTAGAAATGACGGGCCTCTGAATCAACCAAACTACTTTAAATCAAATCACTCTTCATCCGGATCTTTATATTCCTTGGGCAGATGGTGAGCAATTCCCTTGTGGCAATCGATACAAGTCTGGCCATCGTCTTTCGCCTTCATGTGTTTTTTGTACACAGTCTGCTTTTGTATATCACCGCTCATCGCTTCAAAATTATGGCAGTTTTGGCATTCACGCGAACCAGAAGCTTTCATACGAGCCCATTCGTGCGTGGCCAATTCCATACGGTGAGATTCAAATTTTTCCCTGGTATCAATGTATCCGGTGAGTTTGCCCCAGACTTCCTGGCTAGCCTGAATCTTGCGCAACATCTTGTGGCCCCAATCTTTGGGCACGTGGCAATCAGAACATACGGCACGCACACCAGTGCGGTTAGTATAGTGGATGGTCGTTTTGTATTCCTGATATACGTTGTCATACATCTCATGACAACCAAT
>CAIRAO010000158.1 GCA_903876625.1 uncultured Gallionellaceae bacterium
ACATCAGATACTACTTCACGCAAATAGGGGTAAAGAATATTCGGGCACACCACGGCCAAAATGGGCTCAGTCTCCGCTTCAGGAATATTGCGAATCCGAAAAATTCCCGCTTGTTTAGCCTCTACCAAAAACATTACTTTATCTTTTTCAGCGAGTTTGGCCGTAACAGTAACGGTGACAATCACTTCGTATACTCCGGTTTCGATTGACGTGGCAGTTGTATTCAATTGCAGATCTATCTGGGGTGTTTCACGCTCAAGAAAAATCCCCGGTGCATTGGGAATTTCCAGAGACAAATCCTTGACGTAAAGTTTTTCAATGTTGAATAGTGCTTGCTCGGGTGCTGCTGTGGTTTCGCTCATGGTTTCTCCTAAAGTTAAAGTCAATGTTGCTATTTAGTGTTTCAATAATTTTGATAATTCACCGCTACGATCAAGCGCAGCCAGATCATCGAAACCACCTACATGGTGTTCATCAATGAATATCTGCGGTACTGTGCGTCGTCCGGTTTTGGCTACCATTGGATCACGCAACTCCGGTTGCAGGTCGATGCGAATCTTTTCGATCTCGGTAATGCCCTTGCTTTTCAATAGCCGTTCGGCATTGATGCAGTAGGGGCAGACAGCCGTGCAATACATCACTACTTTGGGCATGTCATTTCTCCAAAGGTAATTCTGCTTTTCGCCAGGCAACTACACCACCTATTAAGCTGTATGCCTGTGTAAAGCCAAGATTTTTTAATTGCGCCGAGGCTATCTTTGAACGCTGACCGCTTGCGCAAATCATCAAAACGGGATGATCGCGATATTTTTCCAATTCGCCTATGCGACCTTTCAGCGTACCTAGGGGAATCAACTTCGAATTCAACAAATGTCCTGTATCGTATTCTTTTTGTTCGCGCACATCGACGATTACCGCATCTTTATGGTTGATTAGCTGCAGTGCCTCTACCGTTCCCACTTCTTTGATACCGCGGATCGCGCTCCCGAAATATGACCATAGCAGCATTAATCCGCTGCCGACAAACACAATCACCATCATGTAATTACTTTCCAGATACTGCACGCTGATACTCCTCATATTTTTGGGTGGCAAATTCTAACAGACTGGAAAAGTGCGTAGGGTCTTTAAATGCCAACATTTTCAATTCCGCCTGTGCCGCACGAAAATCTTCCGGATATGACCAAATCGATCGTTCCACTTGAATCTTTGCTTCCGTCAAGCGCCCATCCAAAGCCTCCAGCCAGGCTTGGCGATATACCACTGTTCCTATCGGAACAAAGCGCATGGCCTGTTCGTTCAAGGCGATTTTTTGCGCCAAATGATCCGGGCTCACTTCTATCAAACTGCTCATGTACAACTCTGCGAAAGGTCGCAGAAGAGCATAGTTGTTTACGTCAACCAGTTTCTCCCGTAAGCGTGTGTAGTAAGTTGTGTCTGCGTTGGACAACGGACGTATAGCCAGTGAGGCTTCCAGTTTTTTATACCCCATGAATAATTGTGCCGCTGAAAGCACACCAAGCAACAACATGACGGCCACGGACAAACGCCCAAGATGCCGAAGTTCCAAACGATAAGTTTTGCTTTCCAGCATTCCCAATAAAAAAGCAGCGATTCCAATGAAATAACCGTACCACAAAGGATATTCGAGCAAACTGTGTATGCCAATCACCGAGAGAATGGCTAATCCCCACCACTGGTAAATTGAGCGAGGCGCTTTGATTGCCTGCAAAACCCATAAACCAATCGTTGCGCAAAATATTGACAACCCGGCCAAGCCGGTTTCAGCAGCCAACTGCATCACCACATTATGTGCATTGTTGTAAAGACCAACAATGTGAACATTGCGTAATTCAGAACCCAGTTTGAAATGTTCCCATGCGAATTGACCGAAGCCCGCCCCCATGAGTGGAAAGTTTGCAAAGACCAGTAACGACTCTTTCCACAGAAAAAGACGGATACCGCCACTTTCTGACTCCCTCAGAGTAGTCACTTCCCCACCCGAACTCTCTAACAATGGAATCTGAACCACAAGATGCATCAACGCGAAACCAAGCAAGAGTGCAAAACAATACCTGAACAAAGGTAAATATGTCTTGTCTCGACGTTGCCATAGATAAGAAATTGCAGCGAAAAAAATCAGGTAAAACCAAGCACTGCGCGAGCCGCTCAACACCATGACAAAAAGCATTGGCATTACCAGCAGAGCGGTTTGCCAGCTTCTCATAGATAGGCGAATATGCAAGAAGCCTATCGAAACCAAACCAAGTGCAATGTAATTGGCAAAATGATTCGGCTGAGCGATATTGCCATAAACAGCGGTTGCAGTTTTAACCGTAATCATTGAATCGAGAATCGTGTGCCATCGAAAATGTTGAATAAAACCGGCCAAGGTATTCAGTTCTGCACCTATGGTCAGGAATATTGCCAGACAGGTCACCACTAGCGGCAAGCCCAGTTCAACTTTCAAGCGATGCCCCAACATGACGAGCAATGCCATCCACAAAAAATACATCGTCAATAGCAGCGTCTGATCGAAACTTGGCACTCTGCCGAGCAAATTTTGCACCAGCAGAAGCAACATCATGCCGATAGGTAACAATACGATGCGGGGAAGCTCCGGTTGCGCCCAGTTGCGTTTGGTTACCAGCAACGGCAAAGCACACAAGCTGAGCACCACCGCACCCCACTCCTGATAAAAGGTAGTAATCGGATACGCATGGTGGAAATACAGGAAAGGCAAAACCCACATCAACCCGACAAATGTCAGACTAATGTGGGCATACGTAATTGAACGAATCGAAAATTTAGTTAGCAACTGCCTTTGACACCCGGATTGAAAAGAATTCTACTCTGCACTTGTGTAAATTGAATCATCCCCAGATTCAATCTCGCAAACTTGATAAACACCCAAACATCTAATCGACTTGCTATAGCAGGCAATTTTACCCCAGAAAAACAATTTAGCCACTGAGAACATTGAGATCATATTGATTGTTATTAAGCGACTTTGAAAACAATATTCTTGACACAATGTAAATTAGTATATTAGAATTTACTTAATTTTATAGGCATTTTCATTAATCCTGGTGATTGGAGCTATAGTATGAATGGAACGGCTCAAGCATTTGCTATCGGGACTTTACTCGGCATAGCTCTGTTCTTTGTTATGGCTTATTTCGGATTGATTGACAAATTGCTTGGTTGGTTTGAAAAGCGCTAGGACAAATTTCATCAATGGGAAACTTTGGCTATTGCGGTGGAGAACCTGCAAGTTAACCCGCTATTCAAGTTACAGCGATGTGCAAAACACATCGCGCATCATGCCTACTAATTTAAGGGTGCGCGGGTCACCGATGCGATAAAACACTCGATTGGCGTCCTTTCGAGTCGCCAATACTCCTTTGTCACGCAAAATGGCAAGATGCTGGGAGATATTGCTCTGCGAAGTCCCTACATAATCCACTATTTCCTGAACGCTTAATTCATTCCCGGCAAGTACGCACAAGACTTTTAATCGCAAAGGATGGGCAATGGCCTTGATCGCCATAGACGCCTGCATGATATCTTCATCTCGGTCTATTAATTTTCCGGTCATGTCTATTCCCTTTTCTTATTTCAGAGGGACCATACGTCACTCCGAAATCAGCTAAAATGTGAAGGTCGTAGTTTGCACAGCATCAATTAAATTAGCAACTACTTATATTTTAATACACTGGCGATACATTTGTCAGGTCTGAAAGCGGAATTGCCATGAAAATTACTCCAGTATTACTTCTTATTCTTGATGGATTCGGTTATCGCGAAGACAAAGACTTCAACGCAGTTGCGGTCGCGAAGAAGCCTAATTTTGACAAACTATGGAATACGTTTCCACACACGCTAATCAATGCCTCGGAACTTCAAGTGGGCCTTCCCCGTGGCCAGATGGGTAATTCAGAAGTTGGGCATCTCAACATCGGTGCTGGACGCGTGGTCTATCAAGACTTAACCAAAGTGGATGTCGCCATCGAAAACGGCACTTTTTATAGAAATCCAGCTTTGACTGATGCAGTTTCTGAGGCAATTAATCAAGATTCAACTTTGCACATTCTTGGACTACTTTCCCCTGGGGGAGTGCATAGCCACGAATTGCATATTCACGCCATGTTGGAATTGGCTTCCCGCGCCGGGCTGAAAAAAGTAGTCGTGCATGCTTTTTTAGATGGTCGCGATACTCCCCCTCGAAGCGCAGCTCAATCTTTGGAGTTGATGCAAAACAAATGTAATGCCCTCGGTGTCGGGCGCATCGCCACGATTTGTGGCCGGTTCTTTGCCATGGACCGTGACAATCGCTGGGAACGTGTTCAAATCGCATACGATATGCTTACACAGGCCAAAGCCCCATTCTCCGCCGCAACCGCAGTAGCCGGATTAGAACTTGCCTACACTCGCGGGGAAAATGACGAGTTCGTACAAGCAACCATTATTGGCGAACCTGCGGCTATGCAAGATAAAGATGTCGTGGTATTTATGAATTTCCGCGCAGATCGTGCCCGCGAAATCTCCCGCGCATTGACTGAAGATAAATTTGACGGATTTTCACGTGTCCGCTTTCCAAAACTAGCCAATTACACAACGCTGAGCAGCTATGGTGAAGAATTTAATTTTCCGACAGCTTTCGCTCCAACTTTCATTCACAATGGTTTGGGTGAATATCTGGGCAAATTAGGTCTGCATCAATTGCGCATCGCTGAAACCGAAAAATATGCGCACGTCACTTACTTCATGAATGGCGGAATCGAGCAGCCCAATCCGGGTGAGGACCGTATCCTGGTGCCGTCTCCCAAAGTAGCCACTTATGATCTTCAGCCCGAGATGAGCGCTTATGAAGTAACAGATAAGCTGGAAGCCGCCATCCGCAGCAAAAAATATGATGCGATTCTTTGCAATTATGCCAATGGTGATATGGTTGGACACAGCGGCATTATGGATGCCGCAGTCAAAGCAGTGGAAGCTTTGGATGTCTGCATAGGACGCGTGGTAAAAGCCATGTTAGAGATCGGCGGCGAAGTAATTATCACGGCTGACCACGGTAATGCGGAACAAATGATTGATCGCACTACCCATCAGGCGCACACGGCACATACTCTAAATCTGGTGCCGTTCATCTACATCGGGCGAAAGGCTAACATTGCGGCAACAGGCGCATTACAAGATGTAGCCCCTACCCTGCTTGCAATGATGGGATTGCCTCAACCTCAAGAGATGACTGGCAAATCGCTCATAGACATTTTGTGATCGTTTTACATCGAACAATGTTAGTCGTTGCCTGTTTAATAGCAGGCACTTCTGCTGTAAACGCCTCTCAGCAGGAAGAACTGGAAACTTTGCGTCAACGTATCACTGCGCTTCAACAAGATTTTGACAAAACCAATCAATCAAAAGCAGAAGCTGCAGATGCACTGCGAGAATCAGAGCGCAATATCAGCACCAGCAACCGCAAACTTTACGAATTAACTCAGCAGCAAAACTCTGCTTCGCAAGCTCTGGGAAAATTGCATAAACAATCTGCAGAGTTAAGCAAGGATATGCAAAGCGAACAACTGCAGTTAAGCAAATTGCTCTATCAGCAATATCTTGGCGGAAAACAGGAGTATCTCAAGTTACTACTGAATAATCATGACCCCAATCAAGTGGCTCGCGAATTGCAGTATTACGACTATATCGCACGCAACCGTGCTGACTGGATAAAATCGTTGCGTGGCAAACTTCTTAAAATTCAGGCAGTGTCTGAACAAGCTCAACTAAAAAGCAAGGAAATATCCGCTTTACAGAATGAAGAGCGTTTGCAGCGGCAACATTTGGAAAATGAAAAACGCTTGCGCCAGCAAACACTGTCTAAATTCGCCTTCCAACTCAAGCAGCAACACCGCGAAATAGGACGCTTGCAACGCGACGAAAATCGCCTGTCACAATTGGTCGATAAACTTGCGAAGATGCTGTCACCCTCCTCCAAAAATCAAGCACCAAATAACAAACTTCCTGACAATTTTTTTGACGGCAAACCCTTTGCCTCCTTAAAAGGCAAGCTTTTTCTTCCGGTCAAGGGTAATATTTCCAACAAATTCGGCGCCCTTCGTCCAGATAGTCGGGTGTTATGGAAAGGATTGTTTGTACGATCAACCACAAACCTACCAGTTAAGTCTGTAGCTGCGGGAAGGGTTGTTTTTGCTGATTGGCTAAGAGGTTTTGGCAATTTAATTATCGTTGATCACGGCAATGGCTATATGAGCTTGTACGGAAATAATGAAGCACTTTTCAAACAGGTCGGTGATACATTACACGGTGGCGATACTATTGCCACGATTGGCAACAGCGGCGGCAATGAAGAATCCGGTTTATACTTTGAATTGCGCCACGAAGGAATTCCGTTTGATCCTATAAAATGGATTTCCCGCTAGAATGAAAATTGCGCGATTTTTCGTTTGCCTTCATACCCGTTACAGGAAGATGATTAAGATGTGAGAAGCATTGCGCTGCCACAGTTAACTAACGAAAGGTCTTACATGCGTAGTCGTATCGAAAAATTCGGGCTGGTTGTTATCGGTCTTGTCGCCGGCGTATTCATCAGCCTACACTTTGCTGCAAGTGCTGAAAAAGACACACTCGCCCCGCTGCCTGTTGAGGAACTTCGCGCATTCTCTGAAGTTTTCGGTCGTATAAAGAGTGACTATGTAGAACCGGTGAGTGACAAAAAACTGATCACCGAAGCCATAAATGGGATGTTAAGTGGACTTGACCCCCATTCAGCTTATCTTGATGCAGAAGGTTTTAAAGAATTGCAAGTCGGCACTCAAGGAGAGTTCGGCGGTCTCGGCATTGAGGTAGGCATGGAAGACGGTTTAGTAAAAGTCATTTCCCCGATTGAAGATACACCTGCATATCATGCCGGAATCAAGACCGGTGATCTCATCATAAAACTTGACGACACCCTAGTTAAAGGACTCTCGCTCAACGATGCGGTTAAGCGCATGCGCGGTAAACCCGGCAGCAAGCTAGGGCTCACAATTATTCGAAAAGGTGAAACAGGCCCACTTGTCTTTACTGTCGCTCGCGCTGTTATTAAAGTTCAAAGCGTAAAGTCCAAATTAGTCGAACCTGATTATATATTTGTGCGAGTTACTCAGTTTCAGGAGCACACGGGTGAAAATCTTGCTACAGCACTGGAAACGCTCTACAAACAAAGCGAAGGCAATCTGAAAGGAATCGTTCTTGATCTGCGCAATGACCCGGGCGGTTTACTTACTGCTGCAGTAGCGGTATCTGCCGCATTTCTACCTAAAGACGCATTGGTAGTTTATACCGAAGGTAGAACTGAAGATGCGAAAATGCGCCTAACTGCCAGTGCGGAAAACTACTTGCGTGGTAATGGTACCAATGATTACTTAAAGAATCTTCCGGATACTTACAAGAATCTGCCTATGGTCGTATTGGTAAACGGCGGTTCGGCTTCCGCATCTGAAATCGTTGCAGGGGCTTTGCAAGATCACAAACGTGCAGTCATCATGGGGACACAATCTTTTGGTAAGGGCTCTGTGCAAACCATTCTTCCTCTGGGCAACAATACGGCAATCAAATTAACGACGGCTCGATACTACACTCCGGGTGGACGTTCTATACAAGCGAAAGGCATTGTGCCTGATATATTAGTTGAGGATCCCTCCACTGCATCGATGGATAATACTTTCCGCTTGCGCGAAGCTGATCTGGATCGACACTTGAGCAATGATCGCCAGCCCGATGACAAAACTGGTGAAGTTACAATTAAGCCGATTACAAAGAGTCAACAAAAAAACAAGGATAATGAAACCAACAAATCTGAAATCTCTGAATTTGGTGCCAAAAATGATTATCAATTGAATCAGGCTTTGAATCTGCTGAAAGGTATGAATATTTTGCACGGGAAATAATCCATGAATCCATTCGAACTGCTAAAGACCAGAGAGTTGATTTTTTCAGACGAACCTGCCAGTCAGGTTTCTCAGGCATACCTGCTATTGAGTAGTATGGAAAACATAAAAGTTGAAAGAGGAAATCAACCAAATTCATTGATTATTCACTACAGCCTCGAACACTATACCCATGAAGGTTTACAACATGCGTTAACAAAAGAAGGTTTTCATTTCAAAGAAAGCTTTTTGGACAAGATGCATAACCACATCGTGCATTATTGTGAAGATGTTCAGTATCACAATTTAAGCACGCCTGAACATCCCACAAAGAAGAATGAATCAGAAGTTTTTGCAAAAGTGTACGAACAAAATCAGCATGGCAATCAAGAGATAAAACCTAAAGACCAGCGCGAATACAAATAGCATCTACGCCCTTTTGCTGTGCCGCCAAGGGCGTATTGCTATACACCCCTACGCTGACAAGCAACAGGGTTAATGAAGCACAAAGCAAAACGCCCCACCATGTTCTGGAGGGGCGTTAGCTTATAAGGAGTCTGACGATGACCTACTTTGGCTCCGACATAACCTGAAGGTTAGTCTCCGCCGCAAGAAACGCCCTTGGCGTGTCTTGTCACTACGTTCAAGTAGGTCGTTTCAAACCCATAAAAACAGAATACCCCGCATTAGAGGACGGGGTATTCTGTTTTATATAGTTTGCAGATTCTGTGTATTCCGTTGTCAAACTCTCTGCGGGGCCGCCAAGCCTAGGGTTGATATAACCAAGGAATTGCGGATCAGTAACAAAGATATCGATATCTTTGCTGAGCCGGTGCTGATAATGAAACATGAGCGCCGTCCCTCCACCTAAACTCCGCTGCGGAACCTTTATTCCCGTCAATTCTATTTCATCAAACAGATTCATAGTGCGTTGAAACAAACTACGCCAAGGTCCTTCTGGAAATTTCAGCTCATGCATGGACATTCCATAATTTTCTTGATGATTGAACTTGTTTTGCCAAACTCAATGTGTTGAGCCAAACTTTTCTCGGACGAATAT
>CAIRAO010000159.1 GCA_903876625.1 uncultured Gallionellaceae bacterium
ATGCCGAAACCTTCGATTAATTCGATACCCTGTTGTTCAAGTTGCGTGCTCATCGGGGGGTAGACGTTAGCATCACAACCGGTGACGCGATAGCCCGATTGTTTTGCAATGGCAGCGATACCGCCCATGAAAGTGCCGCAGATGCCGATGATGTGAATGTGTTTTTGTTTGTTCATTATTTAGGCTCTAAAAATAAAATACACTGCACCCATCATACACAGCGCCGCGTAAAGATAATCCCATTTTAATGGCTGGTGCATATACAAAACAGCGAAAGGGACGAAAACTGAAAGTGTGATGACCTCCTGCAAAATTTTCAACTGTCCGAGACTGAATTCAGAATAGCCGATCCGGTTGGCCGGGACTTGCAGAAGATACTCGAAAAATGCAATTCCCCAACTGATCAGAGCCGCAATGTACCAGGGGGATTGTGAAAAATTCTTGAGGTGACCGTACCAGGCGAAAGTCATGAATAAATTGGAAGCGATAAGCATTAACGAAGTGATTAACAACGGATGTGAAATCAAGTTAATTACTCCCTGGGTCAATAAAACACTGGCGAATCTTAAATCGAATTGATGCCAAGTGCCAGATGCCGGTGCTACGTAAAGTAATTTTCCTCGGCAAATTAAAGTAGAATCTTAATTCCAAGTAATCATTTCCAAAGTTCAAAAATAGACGTGCCGCAAAAAAGTGCTGAATACAACAAACAATTTTTCAATTGATAATAGACTGACAGGGGTGCTTCTGGTGTTGGTGTTCATGGCACTAGTATCCGGGTGCTCCAGTACATCTACCCAAAAAAATGTTGAGTCAAACAACACAAATACGCCACACCAGGTTCTGGCAGCAAAACCCATGGGAGCAACGCCTGATATTGTCTCATTAAGACTTGACACGAAACTGAATATTCAATTTGACTGGTGGAAAATACTTCAATCCCCGCAACTCAATACGCTCATCGATCAACTATTTGATGCCAATCCCGCTGTTGAAAACGCGCAAAGCGTGTTACTGAAATTGCAACAAAATGACATGGTCCGCGAAGGATATTTTTATTCATCGGTCAGCGTGAACGATCGCGTGAGTGATCAAGGTCGGCATCTAATAGTTCAAGACAACCCGAAGACTGACGAGGCGAAATTCATCGGCGAAGCCTATTACGATTTCCATGCCTGGCAACTTTCTGTTGGATATGTACCGGAGATGCTGCGTAGTAATCAGAAAATTGCGCTAACTAAAGCCGAAATCAATGTTCAAAATCTGCAAGTTGAAGCAGTCTTTAGGACGCTTGCCGGCAATTTTATTGCATGTGTTATTCAAGATGCTTCACTGCGTACACAGATGTCGGCAGTCAGAAAGATTGTTGCCATCGAACAAAATTATCTGACAACTGTGCGCAAGAGAATTAAAGCCGGTCAGGCAATGCCTGAAGAAGAGGCGACGAGGGAACAGGCGGTGGAGTTTGCAATACAAGCCTTGCAGCGTTTAAAAGATCAGTTTGAACAAATACGTGGCGTTGAAAGACTTTTGCTAAACGTGTCAGAAGATAGAGATTTGCCGGAAAGTATCGGTCTTGCAGTCTTAAAATTGCAGGAAAATTTACCCTTGGAATTGCCAGCCTCAATCATCGAACAACGGCCGGACGTTCGTGCCGCAATGTTGGAAATGCTGCCGGCAAATACAAAGTATCAAACGACTGCAGATTTTGCTTTGAAAAATGTGGAGAGTACCTTGATCGCGATTCATAACGATGGCATTTCTCTCAAGGCTGAAGAGGCATCGCAGAGTGAAAATATGGAATTGTCGGACTCCATGCGCAAACAATACAAGGCAAACTTGGCCGGCTATCAGGATGTGCTAATGGCAGAGGAAGGGTTTCAGTTCGCAACGCTAAGAGTTGCACAGGCACGAGCCAAACAGCTGGGCAATGCTGCCATGCTCTACCATGCCCTGGGTGGAAACTGGTGGGCGCTGAATGATGCAGTTAACTTGGAAATTGACAGCAAATTGAACCACAACATGCTTGGTCACTAATTCCGCCACATCAAAGTGAAGGTGGCGGATCAGCATAGTCAGTGGCGGCTTGATTTAATGTGCGCCGAGTAACTCGACATCAAACACCAAAATGGCATCGGGCGGAATAACACCACCGGCACCGCGTTTGCCGTAGGCCATTTCCGAAGGTATGATAAGCGTGCGATGACCGCCCACTTTCATTCCTTGCACGCCGACATCCCAGCCCTTGATCACATGACCTGCGCCAAGCGGAAATTCAAACGGTTCATTCCGGTCGCGTGAACTGTCAAATTTCTTTCCTTTTTGTTCTGGCGCAGATTCGTCATAAAGCCAGCCGGTGTAGTGAACTGACACGTGATGTCCCGCGACCGCTTCTTCGCCATTGCCTAATTTGGTATCTGTTTTGATGAGTTCGGTCACTTTTTTCTTCTCCATAGTTGATGTTGATTGTTCTGCGCTGGCAGTAGTTGAAAATATATTCATAGCTAAAGATAGAGCTAGCGGTAAAAAAACCTTGAATTGCATTTAGTCTCCCCTGTAAGTTTATGGTTTATGTATTTTATGTAACCTCATCAGATTTGCCATAGAAGGCGCATCGGGCAGATCGCTAGTTTCAAGACCTGAGATTACCCCGGACTGATTTTGTGGCGGTTGATTTTGGCTCACTTTCCATTTGCCGGTTAGTTTAGTAATGCCAATTTCAATTCCTACAATGCTTTCGATCAGCTTGGATGTATATTCTAACGGAGCATCAGAGACTTTCCATGGTTTGGAAAACTTTTTTTCATTATGATCAGTGAGCGTTTCCAGTAAGGTACGAAGCCAACCAGGATCTTCAATTACCCGCATTGTTCCGTAGGCATGCACAACAGCATAGTTCCAGGTCGGAACAACTTTGCCGGTTTCTTTTTTGGTAGGGTACCAGGAGGGAGTGATGTAGGAATCCGGGCCGTGGAAAATGGCCAATACCTCAACCTCGGTATGAAAATCATTCCATACGGGATTTAATCGGGCGACATGACCGCGCAAAGTTCCATACGGAGTGGGTTCCATGAAAATATGAAGCGGAATGTGATTGGCATTAATTCCATTTGAGGACAGGGTAATCAAAGTGGCAAGAGGCCGAGCTCGAATTAATTCATGTAGCACATCAATTCTTGGTTCTTCAAAGTGTTTAGGTATATACATGGAAGAAACCTAATAGCTCAGCACGGGTGCCAACCACCGCTCAGCTTCATCAAGAGTCATTCCCTTGCGCTGCGCATAATCAGCAACCTGATCTCTTTCAATTTTACCCGTGGCGAAATATTGAGCTTGCGGGTGCGAGAAATAAAATCCGCTGACAGCAGCAGTGGGTAACATGGCATAACTCTCAGTGAGAGTAATGCCTGCGTTAAGCGGCGCCTGGAGTAAATCGAAAAGTGCGCCCTTCTCAGTATGTTCCGGGCATGCGGGATATCCAGGAGCAGGGCGGATTCCACGGTATTTTTCGGCGATCAATGCATCGTTATCCAATATTTCAGCTGAGGCATAACCCCAAAATTCACGACGTACCCGGGCATGAAGTAGTTCGGCGAAGGCTTCGGCTAAGCGGTCAGCAAGTGCTTTCAACAAAATGGCACTATAGTCATCGTGCTGTTTTTCGTATTGCGCAACGCGCTCATCAATGCCAATGCCAGTCGTAACAGCGAATGCGCCAATGTAATCCTTAACTCTAGACTCTTTGGGTGCGATGTAGTCCGCGAGACAATAGTTCGGAATGTCTTCCGGCTTCTTTGTTTGTTGACGCAGGTTGTGCCAAGTAATCGCGACCTTCTTGCGAGAGTCATCCGTATAGATCTCGATGTCGTCCCTATTTACCGAATTGGCAGGGAATAAACCGAACACCGCATTAGCGGTAAGCCATTTTTCTTTGACGATATATTTTAACATCTCTTGCGCATCGGCGAACAGCTTGCGCGCTTCTTCACCTACCACTTCATCTTGCAGAATTTTGGGGTAACGGCCTGCCAGCTCCCATGCTTGAAAGAAAGGAGTCCAATCTATGTACTCGGCTATCTTGTCGAGAGGATAAGCCTCAAATTTGTGTACGCCCATCAAAAATGGTTTGGGTGGAACGTAAATCCCCCTCAGTCCCCCTTTTTCAAGGGGGAGGCCAGACTCCTCCCTTTGCAATGGGAGGTTGGGATAACCAGCGACTTGGCTATCGTTTTTTGATTGCCTAGTCGAATGGCTAGTTGTTTCATCAGGGATTTGCTTAGCCCAATTCGTTTTGAGCCCATGTGCCCGTGCTTCTTCCAATGAAACATAACTAGCCTTACTCTTTTTGCTTTCATGTTGTTCACGAGCGGTCACATAGTCTGACTTGATGTCAGCGATATATTGACCGCGTGAAGTATGGCTCAATAGATTACTGCAAACCCCCACAGCGCGTGAGGCATCTGTGACATATACAGTTGCTCCACTCGGATAGTTTGGCTCGATCTTGACCGCGGTATGCACGCGTGAAGTGGTAGCACCGCCGATCAGTAGTGGAATCTTGAAGCCTTGCCGTTCCATCTCTTTTGCAACGTGCGCCATTTCTTCCAGGGAAGGCGTGATAAGACCAGACAAGCCGATCACATCGGCATGATGTTCGCGTGCCGTGTCGAGAATTTGTTGACATGGAACCATTACGCCCATATTTACAACTTCGAAGTTGTTACACTGCAAAACCACAGAGACAATATTCTTGCCGATGTCATGCACGTCGCCCTTCACCGTTGCCATCACGATCTTGCCCTTGGTGCTGGTATCGCCGGAGCGCAGTTTCTCGGCTTCAATGTAAGGAACCAAATGCGCCACGGCTTGTTTCATTACGCGCGCGGACTTGACTACTTGCGGCAAGAACATTTTTCCAGCACCGAACAAGTCACCGACAACATTCATGCCTGTCATCAGTGGGCCTTCGATCACCTCGACCGGAAAATTTGATTGCAAGCGTGCTTCCTCGGTATCTTCGACAA
>CAIRAO010000160.1 GCA_903876625.1 uncultured Gallionellaceae bacterium
CTGCGCTAGCTTTATCACCAGTATCCAATGTGATTTTTCAAGGTGCTGGTGGTGCTTCGGCTATACCAATCAACCTACCCGGTGGTTTGACATCTAGTGCAAATACATCCGTAGTAAATGGTGGAGTTTACCCAACGACGGTTAATATAACTGGCGGTATTACATTCCAGTAAAAACGCAAACTGAAAGATCGTTACTCAAAAAAGTAATGATCTATCAGATGTGTTGAGTCAGACAGCCAGCTCCATGCAAATGGGACTGGCTGTTTTTATGGCTCACCTATAATTCGATCTCATGAAGAAATATCCAGCATATTTTCCTAAAATTTACAGGTACTCAACACTTGAAATCTGATAATTCAATAGATGTTATACCCGCCACACTCGAAATGGTGGCACACGAAGCTGGTGTTTCACCCAGCACTGTTTCCCGCATCCTGAATGGCACGGCAAAAGTGAGCGAAGAAAAAAGCCAGGCCGTGCATAAAGCCATCGCCAAACTTAATTTTATTCCCAACCCCATCGCCCAAGGCCTCGCTCGGGGTAAGTCGCAAACAATAGGCGTGATCACTCAGGCCATCGACAGTCCATTTTTTGCCGAGGGTTTGCGCGGTATTGAAGATCGTTTGGAAGCGGTTGGCTATACTCCCCTTTTTATCAGCGGCCACTTTCGTCAAAATGATGAACGAGCCTGCTTCAAGAAACTATTGGCTCGGCGCGTTGATGGTGTAATCGTCCTGCATGGCTGTCTGCCCAATGCGTTCTTTGTGACACAGTCGAAACGCTTGCCCCTAGTCATCACAGGGCGAACGCTTATCGCAAAATCGTTGCATAGCATTCATTTTGATAATTTCGAAGGTGCGCGAATGGCAACACAACACCTGTTGGAGCTAGGACACGAGCAAATCGCCTGCATTACCGGGCCTAGCGACCAGCCCAACTCGATTGATCGCCTGCGTGGTTATCAAACGGCCTTAATAGAAGCGGGTGTAGCCATTCAACCGGAATTAACAGCCCAAGGTGATTTTCGCGAATTACAGGGGGGAATAGCAGTACAGCAACTGTTGGCCTCGCGCATTCCTTTCACCGCGATACTGGCGTGTAATGATCAGTCTGCTTATGGCGCGGCACTTCAACTGTATCGCAAAGGGCTGCGAATACCTGACGATATTTCATTGATTGGTTTCGATGATCTGCGCACCTCCAGTTTTACCATCCCGCCGCTGACGACGGTAAGGATTGGTATCTATGAAATCGGCAAAGCCGCAGCGATGGCGATTGTTGATCTTATTGAGGGGCGGATTCCAAATCAGGCGGCTCCAGCGCCGGAGTTGATCGTGCGAGAATCGACCAAACGTATCCGGCACTGACAGGGTAATTCTGCAAGTTAAAATCTGGCTCAACCGAGCGACTCTGGTGGCCTTTTCTGTTATGCCGAACGTAAATCTCAAGATTAAAATTTGTACCAAGGTAGCCATAAACCCCCTCCCTGCCCTCCCCCGGTGGGAGAGGGTTCTTTTCACTTTTCAATCGGGGAGAGGTAAGGCCTAAATAGTTACATCTTCCAAACAAGGAGGGATAAGTCCAAAACAGTTACATCTCACTTTCTGTTGAGGTTCTGTTCTCGTTCCAATCAGTGGGAATTAAGGCTGCACAAATCAAACGTAACCTTCCCACGAGGTTAGGTTCCCTGTCCCTCCGGGGGAGGGTTAGGGAGGGGGTAATGCTTCACCCATCACGGAATTGATTGTACGGAAATTAATCAAATGTATGTGGCGCCAACAATCTAAAGATATGCCGAACAAGTTCCCTCTCCCCGAAGGAGAGGGAGAATAACTAACTTAAGCGGTGCTTCCATAAATTACATCTCTCCCAAGCCTTGAGTAATTTAGGTAGTAATAAAGAAATTTGATACAGACATACTGCATGTCAGGCTGAATTTTCACGTGAAGCGTGGGAACGATAAGTACCTCGTTTATTATAAAAATAAAGTTTGACATCGGCATTGATGCGCGCTATTCTGAAAGCGCTTTCATAGTTGCATGTGGTCGATAACAGGCCGCAATAATCAGAATAATTATTGTCAAATCGGGGACCATAAAAAATGAGGTGCTGGCTTTTCCATTCCTGGAAAATATTGATCGCGTTGAGTTTGGCGGGTATGGCTCTGAGCATTGCGCATGGTCAGCAGACTGATGCCGCGGCTCGCCAGACTTTGACCATTGCAGCCTATCCGGCAGTTGATGAGATCGTCAAATCTGCCATTCCTTTGTGGAATCGATTGCATCCGGATGTGGAGGTCAAAGTGGTGAGCCGTCAGTTCACCGACCACCACACTGCCATGACCACTGCCTTATCGACCTCGTTCTATCTGCCCGACGTGATGGCACTTGAGGTGGGATATTTGGGCCGGTTTGCCCAAGGCGGCGGGCTGGAAGATTTGTCGCTTGACAGTTATGGCATAAAACGATTCCAGTCCAACTATGTGCCGTATGCGTTTCAGCAGGCCACCAACCGTAAAGGCGCCGTGGTGGCTGCGCCC
>CAIRAO010000161.1 GCA_903876625.1 uncultured Gallionellaceae bacterium
GCCGTGCTGTGGTTGAAAATCCAAAAATCACAACAGAATTGCTGGCTAAGCTAGCTGATAATCCATACCCCGATGTGCTCCGTGCTATTACTAGGCATCCAAAAATCACAATAGAAATTATTTCTGTAGCAATTAATCACTCAATTGCAATGCCGCCACCACAAATTGTGTTTTGATCTCTGGCAGAAAAAAAGGCAAGTACATGGTTGACGGCTTCGGTGGCGGAGGTAAGACTAATAGAACCACCATCCTGCACCATCACATCCTCCTCCATGTATATTTCCCAACGCCATAAAATCCCTAGATCTATGGCATAAGCGGTATATCGCCCAGCTACTTTTATCAGCAAATGTTCATTTGATGGCCTGCCATTCAGCTTAATTTCTTCCAATACGCAACTTGAATTTTCCATAACACTTCCCCTATTGATAGACGCAGACCAGTTGGTTTTCGCAAACTTACCTTGCTTATTTCATTGCGGAAACCAACTCGGCTGCTTCCCGAGCTACGATATAGTTTAGCCACCACGCCAAACCGTATCGTAATTGAGCTAACTAATGCACATGCTCATTAGCTACGATTACTTTTACACCGCGTTTAATACGTAATTCAGCAAGTGATAAATCGTAATAACCAAGATTGCGCAATTCCATCAATTTGCTACCTAAAAGGCGATCTGTATCCATAAAATAATTGGTCGGCATGATTGGTGATTTAAAATCAATTCTAAAATTGATATGAATCTTTTCTGCGTCCATTTTATCGGTACAAGCCGCCATTTTAGCTAGCACTGCAGCAACCGCTGTCGCCGCTGGCTCGCCAGTTGCGCATTTGTGTTGTAAATCTTGATTGCACGTAAATTCACGTTCTTTCAAAATAGCAACCTTCTGTTCAATCAGCGCCTCAATCCAGTTGTGATCTAATTCAAGATCAAAACTTTCTCTTAGTACAGTCGTATATTGCTTACGAAAGTGCACTAAAAATGTTGCCGCTTTATCTAGTGAATCTAGCGCTGCCACTTTTAATGCCCACTCATCACGCTTAGCGTTATCGTGTACCTTGTTAATTTTTTTATCAGTCATTTTCAATCTCCTTAAGCAGCAACGTCTTGCAATTTGACGTCAAGACCCATCAACTCGCTGGTGATAGTAAATGTATTTCCAAAAGTGTAGGCACGGCCTACAGTAGAAGTAACATCCACTAATAAATCGTAAATTGAGTATGGTTTACCTAAAATATCTGAAGCATACTCACAATCAATTTCAATTGAGTTGTCTGCTTTTAACCACCAATAACCACCTCGGTCTTGAATAACTAGTGATGGATTCTTCTTTTGGAAGATCTTCACTAACATTTCATCTACGATGAAATCCATTTCGTCAGACTTTTTGAGTACCAACACAACGGTATTACTCTCTTTACATACCTGGTTTTCTTCTTTGAAGTATTCATCGGCAAAATCTTTGCCGTTCAAAGACATAATGCCAGCGTCGTAAGAATTATCTTTTACAGTCGACATGTGTTGCTCCTATTTAAGACCAGCTAGAATGGTGGCTACCATTGCGCTTTGATCTACTTTGTAAATCTAGTCTTCCTTTTCAAATTCTAATATTAGCATTAGGAGGCATCTTTGTTGGTAA
>CAIRAO010000162.1 GCA_903876625.1 uncultured Gallionellaceae bacterium
GACTTTACCAATGTCATGCAGCGGTGCAGATTTGTAGATCAAATCGATATTGCCCGGCGTTAATTTAAGAGAAAATCGCGGATGCCTCTCTAAACTTTCGGCCAGCAATCTTATGTATGCTTGAGTTCTCCTTAAATGATTGCCTGTTTCGTTGTCACGTGTTTCAGCCAATGAAGCCAGTGCCAGGATCGTGACATCCTGACTGAATTCCAATTCCCTGGAACGCTTGGACACTTCTGCCACAAGAAAAATGTTTTTATCTTTAACAAAATCCGCGGCGTGTTTAGCTTCAAGTTGCGTCTTGACCCTGGCTCGCAATATGGGTCCACTGATCGGTTTACTAATGTAATCGCTTGCACCAATTGCGAATCCTGCTTCTTCATCCATTTCAGTGTTTCTGGCTGTTAGAAAAATAACGGGAATGTCTCGGGTAGCAGGATTTGATTTGAGCCGTTTGCAAACTTCAAATCCATCGATATCTGGCATCTTCACATCAAGTAGGATGATGGACGGTTTGGGATCGCGATCCGCCAGTAGCAATCCTTTTTCACCACAGTTAGCTGCTACGATACGATAGACATTTTTTAACAGTCCATTGATTATGGAGATAATCTCGGTATTGTCATCGATTACCAATACAGTATCTCGAATCTCCGAAACACCTTTGTCGTTTAGTAATGCCATAGTTGATTCCTCATGCATAAATTAGTATGTCGATTTACAGACTGATGCCGCACTCTTTGCAATAATCCTTAAGAATCCTTAACGCCTGTTCCAAATCAAAAGAACGCACTGCGGCTTCAATCTCCTTCGCACGCGATGGTGAAATTACTACACTCAAAACTGAGCTGTTTGATTCCATCCACTCCATTACCTCCGGATCATTTTCAACTAATAACTGTGCAAGTTTTCCGGCAGCGATTACGCTGACTGACCAATCCGGCTTTAGATTTACTTCAAGTGGTGGTGTTTTTTGTTTGATCGTATCAATCAGATTGATCAAATCAGTTTCAAGTGAATTGATCAACCGATCTACTTCTGCTCGATTTCTTCTATCCTCGATTGCCAGTTCCAATTCAGAAGCCTGGTTCGATATATGATTGGCACCTATGCTGGCAGCCACCCCTTTAAGAGAATGAGCTGCGCGTTCGGCAACTTTCCAATCATTTGCATCAAGCGCTTCTCGAGTGGCAGTTGGCATATACGATTGCATTTCAGTGAATTTGCGCAAACTCGAGATATACAGATCAGTATTGCCCAGCATGCGCCTCAATGCGGGTGCGGTATCCAAACCCTCAACGCTGAAATCAAGTGGACTATATGATTCAGACTCGTTTGGAATAATTCCGGCAAGCGGCGTTGGCGCAAAACGGGAAGGGATCCACTTAAGCAAGGTTTCCCAAAGTAATTCCGGCTCAATGGGTTTAGTTATAAAATCATTCATGCCAACTTCAAAGCATTTTTGGCGGTCATGGGGCAACGCATTGGCCGTCATTGCAACCACGGGTAAATTAGAAAACTTCGGATCTCTGCGCAATTTCAGTGTGGCTTCAAGACCGTCCATCACCGGCATCTGCATATCCATCAATACAAGATCAAAATCATATTTGTTCAGCTGCTCCAGAGCGACTTTTCCGTTTTCAGCAAGATAAACGACAAATCTGCCCAGATGCAGTAATTCCAAAGCCACTTGCTGGTTAATATCATTGTCTTCCACCAGGAGAATACGCGCGCCAGCAATCGTCTCCAGTTTTCTTTCCGGGAGTGAAGAAATTTTTACTTTATGCGTTTCGCCTTGAATCGAACCGTCATGCAAAATCCTCATCGAGGTATCAAATAACATCGACGCAGTCACCGGCTTTAACAATATGTCATTGATATGTTCCTCTTCAGCTTGATGTAGTACTTCTTCTCGTCCGTAAGCTGTGACCAAGATCAAATGCGGCTGAGTATGCAGCGGCATGTGTTTTATCTGTTTGCAAGCATCAATCCCGTTCATGCCCGGCATATGCCAATCCATGAAAACCATCTCATAC
>CAIRAO010000163.1 GCA_903876625.1 uncultured Gallionellaceae bacterium
TAACTATGTTCGAGAGAATGGCTCTAAATCAACTGTTGGCGCGTACACCACAGGACAGAATTTCACCGGATTCAACCAACCAGTTGTTTCTGTTCGATTAACGTTGGGACACTAATGATTTATAGTAATGATTTAATGTGGGCAACTTTTGTAACAGGAGCTGACGCTAAAATTTTCCGCAAAATGTGTTCGCCAGAAACTCGGCTTCTAAGTTTTCAAATTAACACAACACTTACCCGACTTTGACTTTTGCGAATTCGATGCCAGATTGCTGACGTTAATCATGGGATAACGAGACACTTTATTAATACAAGTAATTGGCAACCCACCTATAAACCGGAATGCCAAAAATTATGTTTAAGGGAAAGGTAATACCCAAAGACATACCCATATACAAGGCGGGATTAGCTTCTGGCATGGCGTGACGCAGTACCGCAGGTACAGCAATGTATGAGGCGCTTGCAGCCAACAGCATAAGAAGTATGGTGTCGCCCAAATCCACATGGAGTAAATGGCAAAAACCTAGCGCAATCATTGCGTGAGTCGCGGGCGCCAATAAGGCATAAACCAAGGTAAAAGGTGGTTTATCTTTCAGTTCACTTAAGCTTCTGGCAGCGAGAAGTCCCATATCTAATAAGAAAAATGCCAGCAATCCTTTAAACAGGTCAATGGAAAAAGGTGCCATTACTTTATGACCTTCATTTCCCGAAATGAGGCCGACAACTAAAGAGCCTAATAAGAGAAGTTGACCTCCATCGGTAAAAGATTCATGAAGAATTTTTCCTAACGATGTGTGAGATTGATAGTTATCTGAACGTTGTTGACGAATTCGATTGGCCATAATGATGGCGAGGATAATGGCGGGTGATTCCATCAGCGCCATTGCGGCGGCCATATGACCACCATAATGAATGCTGTTTTGATCAAGCATTTGGGTGGTGGTGATAAAGGTGACCGCACTAATAGATCCATAAGTCGCGGAAATAGCTGCAGCGTCTAATTTATCCAGCTTTTGTTTTAGAAAGTTATACCCTAAAAGAGGAATGCAAATAGCGAGCGTGATAGCTAGTCCAAGGCTGATAGCAACTTCCGGAGTAACCCCAGATTGGTTTAAGGCAAAGCCTCCTTTTAGTCCGAGTGCCATCAATAAGTAAAGAGAAAGAAATCGAGAGATTGGCTGAGGAATTTCCAAATTAGATTTCACTAAACCTGCAAAAATACCGAAGATAAAAAATAGTATTGAGGGGTCAAGTAAGTTTTTCATCAATTTCCTTTTGTCGTGATCAATTGCTTCTTTCTTCAATTAGCATTTGTCAGCTCAAGCAAAACGGCGCCGTTGTTAATCTCAGAAGATTTGGTTTTTGCTATGCCTATCTCTAGACGAATATTCATTGCGGTTTTAAGCAACCCTTCAGCATCATGACCAACCACGGTAAAGTGACCCATCTTGCGACCAAGTCGTGCCTCGTGTTTGCCGTACAGGTGCAACTTAAGACCTGTCTGCGAGAACAGAACACGCCACTCAGGCTCCTTGCCATAGTCCCAAACATCACCTAGCAGATTAACCATGACCGCCTTGCTATGTAACCGCGGATTTCCCAGAGGCAAACCACACAGTGCACGAACCTGCTGCTCAAACTGATTGGTCACGCAGGCATCGATAGTGAAATGACCAGAGTTATGAGGTCGCGGCGCCATCTCATTGACATATAGAATGCCGTCGCTAACGAAGAATTCCACCCCAAGCGTACCAACGAAGCCTAACTTTTCAGCCACACTTCGAGCCAATTTCTGTGTCTGTTCATGGATGTCCAAACTACAGCGAGCAGGAACTATGCTAAAATCAAGGATGCCGTCACGGTGTGCATTTTCAACAGTCGGAAATGCCGCAATATTGCCAACCGAATCCCTTGCAAGTACGACAGAAACTTCATAATCCAAACTTAAACGACGTTCCAAAATGCACTGCCGGAGACTAAAAGTCTTAAAGGCCGTGAGCGCTTCATCCGCTGTAGCAACGCGTACCTGCCCTTTGCCGTCGTAGCCGAAACGCGCGATCTTGAGAATTCCGGGATAAAGTCTACTATCTGTGGCGGGAATATCCTTTTCGCTGTTGATCACAGCATAGGGCACATGTGGAAAATTGTGATCATTCAGAAAATTCTTTTCCATAACGCGATGCTGGCAGATTGCAACTGCTGATGCAGACGGTTGAACCGTTACCCTTTTAGACAAGGACTCAAGCGTGGAGGTAGGAACATTCTCAAATTCGGTGGTAACAGCCGAACAGGTAAATGCAATTTCATTTAGCGCCTCATAATCATCGAAGTCAGCGCACAAGTGTTTGTCAGCCAAGAGACCGGCAGGGCTTTTTTCGTCAGGATCGAGTACAACTACTTTGTAACCCATTTCGTGTGCGGCAATGACAAAAAAGCGTGCCAGTTGCCCCCCACCCAACATTCCCAAAGTCGATGGCGGAAGTATCATGCATTCTCCGCTATAGTCATCCTTAGCACCTTGTCAGTTTGCGCCTGACGGAACGAAGCCAGTTTGCTTGCCAACACTTCATTTGTTGTCGCTAAGATGGCAATGGCAAATAGGCCTGCATTGGCTGCACCGGCTTCTCCAATCGCAAAGGTTGCGACTGGAATCCCCTTGGGCATCTGCACGATGGACAACAAAGAGTCCTGTCCCTGTAAATATTTTGAAGGTACTGGCACACCCAACACGGGCAAAGTAGTCTTGGCTGCAATCATGCCTGGCAAATGCGCGGCACCACCTGCACCGGCAATGATTGCACACAGTCCGCGACCGCGTGCTTGTTCGGCATATTCGAACATCAAGTCTGGAGTACGGTGCGCGGAGACTACTCGTGCTTCATAAGCAACATCGATTTCATCCAGTATGTCGGCTGCAGCTTGCATCACTGGCCAATCGCTGTCAGAACCCATGATAATGGCGACAATGGGTTGTTTGTCAGTCATGATTTCATCCCAAGAGTATCTGGATAAGACAGCGCCCAGTTGGTCTAATATTTTCTTTCATATCTCACCATTGGAACGAAGGAGCTGCCCAATTTGGGTGCGCTCCGTGTGGACCAGATATTTTTCTGATGCGACGGTTCATCTCCAGGGAATCGTTCGTGTCAGTGAAATGATCCGCGTGTACACCGCCGAGAATTAGCAGCGTATCTATCCCTACTGACTGCCCTCCGACAATATCGTGATGAATCGAGTCGCCAATGCCTAAAATCCTAGAAGCAGGTAAGTCGGATACCAAGGACCTACAATGTGTATAGATTTCGGGATATGGTTTGCCAATAAAATAAACATGACCTCCCCGTGCCTGGTAGGTCTGAGCGATGGCGCCGACACTAGGCTGAAGTCCATTGGGTGTTATCCGCGTGAGGTCTGGATTAGTACATACCAGCGGCAAATTTCTCGCAACGCCTTCCTCAATCATGGTGTCGTAGAAAGAAGGGGCACGAGCATCGTCGATACCGCCCAACAAGATCCATCCAGCTTGCTCTATGCTGTCAACAAATGGAACTTTTAGACCTTTAGCAAATGCTTCCGATTGGTCACTGGTTAGTTGTAAACATGGTGTTCTATTGTATTCGCCGATTACGCCTGTTCCAGTCGCCAACATCTGCCATGCAATCTCCCCTGAGGTAACCAGATGCGTGTAGCTATTACTGGGGAAGCCTAGCGTTTTCATGCGAGCCTCATTGGGTTCTGAACGTTTCCCCGAGTTGCTGATGATAATGACCTGCTTGCCCGCCCAAACCAAGCGCTTCAGACATTGCACTACCCCGGGATATGGAGCTTGCCCGTTATGCAACACGCCCCACTGATCTATCAAAAACGCATCGTACCGACTGGCCAAATCTCCAACACCCTTGATGACCCGAGCTAAGGGAACAGAACTGCTCAGGGCATCCGACTTTTCGTTCTGCCAAACTTCGTTGATCTTGTGACTATGCGTATTCATGACGGGTTCCACCTTAAAATTGTTGCAAAATTGGCTATTTATTGGCTTAAGCATTGACTGTCCAACTGATGATTGGAACCAAGGCAATAGCAAGCCAACCGATTAGTAAAGGAAAATCATTTAGCAGCGTTATAGGGCTTTTTTCGTTCATTTCTTTCTCCTCTTCAACTAGGCAAAACCTTCTCGCTCATTTGAGCTCACGAGCAATATAGTCGGGATTAATCATAAATAATAATTGTATTTTCTTATAAGTACGATAGACTATGATCTATGATTAAGTTGTGGAGTATTCATGATTAAAAACGCCTCCCTACGTCAGTTGAAAGTGTTTGAAGCGGTTGCACGAAATTTAAGCTATACCCGTGCAGCCGAAGAACTCTTTACCACTCAGCCAACAGTTTCTATTCAGCTCAAGCAACTCGCTGATCTTGTTGGGTTGCCTCTATTTGAGCAGGTAGGTAAAAAAATATATCTTACTGACATTGGCCAAGAACTCTTAGAAGTCTGCAACGAAATGTTCGAAGCATTGTCGCGTTTTGAAATGATGGTATCTGATGCGAAAGGAGTCAAAGCAGGGAAACTTCGTCTGTCGGTGATTACTACCGCTAAATATTTTGTACCAAGATTACTTGGTTTATTTTGCCAGCGTTATCCGGGAATTGACGTATCTCTAAAGGTGATCAATCGCGAGATGGTATTGCAACGAATAGTTGCCAACATGGACGACCTGTATGTTCTTGGGCAACCACCCGAACAAATGGATATGGTTGCAGAACCGTTCCTGGAAAACCCACTCATGGTTTTGGCTGCAGCCAATCATCCTTTGGCCGGGAAAAAAAATATCCCCCTGAAGAGTCTGGCTTCGGAACCTTTTGTATTGCGCGAATCTGGTTCTGGTACTCGCCTTGCCACAGAGAAATTCTTTAGTGAACAAGGAATCAAGATCAAGGTCAGAATGGAATTAGGCAGCAATGAAGCGATCAAACAGGCAGTGATAGGCGGACTTGGGTTGGCTATATTGTCTGCGCACACCCTTGCCCTTGAGCACAGTAATAATGAATTGACCATACTCGACGTAAAGGGGTTTCCATTGCATCGTCAATGGTATTTGGCTTATCACAGAGGCAAAAGTTTATCAGTCGTTGCTAAAGCATTTCTTGACTTTATTGATACCGAAAAAAAGTTACTTGGCGAGACATATTTAACGAGAATTTCTGGATTCCCTTCGAAAAACACGAAGCAAAAAGATGAATATGTAACTTGAGTGGCATTGTGCTTAAAGATGGGTATTGCTTCCGAATATGGAACGATCTCGAACTTTACGGTATCTAAAAGCTTGCATGAAGCAGCCATTCTAAATCGGCAGTTCTGGGCCGACTGCAGGCTGTTGCACACCTTTATAATATCGCTATTATATGACCGCAGTCTGATGGATTGTAATGTTGAAAAACTAATTTTCGCACCTCAGAACATATTTCACGAATTAAGAGTGCGCCCGCAAATCGCACCTGATTGTCGTTTGTGGCAGGGTGCATTGACTCATAAGTGAGTTTATCAATACAAGAAGTATCCGCCCATGTCGAAAAGTTGATGATCGGTTTATGAGGCTAGAATTTTTTTAACCGACTAAAAAAATAGTTTTTCAACGCCAACTGATGTGGTGCGGTCATTGAATTCATCTATCTAGATGGTTCAAAGATCGCAAGGTCTCTGCAGGCGAAAGCGTTCGTAGCAAAGAAAATATCATAACCTCAACAGTTGGGGCGATCAATCGTGTTCTGAAGCATTTATCAACACGATATTACCGTGGCTTGGTATAAGTGAGTTGTTAACACGGTATGCGGGCGGTATGCTGGTTAATACTTCGCGCTCTTGAAGCGTTGTTGTGTATTGAAGTAAAGTTTCTGACTATTTCAAAAACCTAAGTCAAACTAAACCGTCAAGCGCAAGTTTTAAGTTAGCAATGGTTTGATCGACATTTTGAAGCTTTTCAAGACCAAACAAACCCAATCTAAATGTTCTGAAATCGGCACTTTCATCGCATTGCAAGGGTACACCTGTAGCGATTTGCAATCCTAACTGAAGGAATTTTTTCGAGTTCTGAATATCAGGATCGGTTGTGTAACTGACAACTACTCCGGGAGATTGGAAGCCCGGCGCTGCAACAGACTTATAATTTTTTGATTCAAGCAAAGAACGGACTTTTTTACCCAGATCAATTTGTCTCGCTTTTGCCGTCGAGAATCCGAGAGCTTGCGTTTCTTTCATATTGTTGCGCAAGATTTTTAAAGCATCAGTGGGCATTGTGGCATGATAAAGATGGCTGCCACTTTCATAAGTCTCGATTATTTGTAGCCATTTTTTTAAGTCCAATGCAAAGCTGTTGCTCTGGGTATGATTGATCTTCTCTCGCGCACGTTCGCCCAAACCGATCATTGCACAACACGGTGAACTACTCCAGCCTTTTTGCGGAGCAGAAATAAGCACGTCTATTTTGCATTTTTTCATGTCGACCCACATAGCACCGGAAGCGATGCAGTCTAAAACAAATATCCCGTTGACAGATTCAACGGCTTCGCCAATGGCGAGTACATAATCGTCTGGCAGGATGATTCCGGAAGAAGTTTCCACATGCGGTGCAAATACAACTGCAGGTTTTTCTTTTTTGATAAAGGCGACAACTTCATCAACGGGAGGCGGCGCAAAATATCCGGTTGTTGAATTTTCAGTTTGCCTTGCTTTAAATACATTTACATCTTGCGTGATGTTGCCCATTTCCATGATTTGGGTCCAGCGATAGCTAAACCAGCCATTGCGAATGATCAGGCATTTTTGATTTGGCGCGAACTGGCGCGCGACTGATTCCATGCCAAACGTGCCACTACCGGGAACGATAATCGCCGAGTGAGCGTTGTAAGTTTCTTTTAGGACAGCAGAAATATCTTTAACAATTTGCTGAAATTGTTTTGACATATGATTGAGGGATCGATCGGTATACACAACCGAAAACTCAAGCAAGCCATCGGGATCAACGTTAGGGAGTAAACCTGGCATAACATTTCCTCTGCTGTTTATATTTCGATAAGCTAAATCGCTTCTTGATCCAGATCGAAGGCCTTGTGCAGTACACGTACTGCCAGCTCCAGATATTTTTCATCGATCTTATAATCCCTGCCCGGTTCATTTAATTTCGCATAGGCCTGATCGACCTGTTCCTTGCTGATATCTTCCTGCTGCTGAGCCTTCAGGGAAATCTGGTTGA
>CAIRAO010000164.1 GCA_903876625.1 uncultured Gallionellaceae bacterium
ATATTCTAAAACTGCATTGTCTTACCGAGACTCTGCTGAACATGAGTTTCAGGAAACTATTCGAAATGCAATTGACAATTCCGAGAGAGCACAATTTACCGGTGCAACAATTGGTGCTTTTATGCTTTTCGTAATTGGTATCCTGACAATGTTGGTTAACCGCGGTATCGTTTTGTTGGAAAAAACGGTTGAGGATCGCAACATAACTTTGATGTCGGTTAATGACGAACTTGAGGTTGAGATCAAAAATCTGCGTGCTGCTGAAGAAGCACGAAATACAGCCGAAGAGGCCAGTCACATAAAGGATGAATTTCTGGCAAATATGAGTCATGAGCTCCGCACCCCAATGAACGCAGTCATCGGATTGAGCCATCTTTGTTTACAGACTTCTATGTCTGAAAAGCAACAGGACTACGTTCAGAAAATTAATAACTCTGCCAAATCACTGTTGGGTATTCTTAACGACATTCTTGATATTTCCAAAATTGAGGCTGGAAAAATGGAATTGGATAACATTCCATTCGAATTGGATGAAGAACTGGATAATCTAAATACTATTTTTGGTACAAAATCTCAGGAAAGAAACATCCAGTTCAAGATTGAACAGTCGCCTGATATTCCGGCTGTCTTGATTGGAGACCCTCTTCGTCTGGGTCAAGTACTAATCAATTTGACTGGCAATGCTGTCAAATTTACTTCAAACGGCGGGGTGAAGGTATCCGTGGATATCGAAACTCAGGAGGGTGAAAATCTTATTTTGCGTTTTACCATCAAAGACACAGGTATCGGTTTATCTCAATCCGAAATTGATAAGCTATTCCGTCCATTTACTCAGGCAGATACCAGTATTACCCGAAAATTTGGCGGTACCGGACTTGGCCTGACCATCAGCAAGCGTATAGTCGAGTTGATGGGTGGGCAAATTTGGATTGAAAGTATTCCCGGAGTTGGCTCAAAATTCATTTTCACTGCCAGTTTTCTTAGAGCTGATAAACACTCTTTCGTTCCCCAAACCAAATTTATCGCTTTACGTGGATTAAGAGTTCTTGCTGTGGATAACGCAGAAAAAAATCTTTCAAATCTGAAAAACTTTCTTGAATCTTTTTCTTTGGATGTTACCAGTGCCACTAGCAGTCGCGATGCAACTAGCATTGTCAGGATTTTAAATAAATCAAACAGGCCTATTTGTCTCGTGATTTATAAATTCAATATGCCAGAAATTAATGGACTTGAATTTTCCAGAGAACTGCTGGCAATGTCTGAATTAAGCATCAAGCCCAAGTTGCTTCTTATTGCTGATCACGGTAACCCTGAACTTCCGAAATGCGTTGATGGAATATCTGTTGACGGTTTGATCGAGCGACCTCTTCAAAGAAATACATTATTTGACGCAGTCGCAAACATTATAGGTCGAGATAATGCAGTTACTGGCAAATTCAAAATTACTGGCACTCATTTCAATGCAAATTTGGTTTCTCAAGTGCGCGGGGCTCATTTGCTACTTGTTGAAGACAATGAAATCAATCAGCAAATTGCAAAGGAAATGCTCGAGAATTTCGGCATCCGGGTTTCTGTAGCAGAAAACGGTGAAGAAGCAATTTCTAAAATAGATTCTCAACAATTTGATGGCGTGCTGATGGATATGCAAATGCCCGTTATGGATGGAGTTAGCGCTACCAAGGAAATTCGGAAAAATCAAAAATGGGCAAGTTTGCCAATTATTGCATTAACAGCCAACGTATTTGCCAATGAAAAAAATGATTTTTTGAATGCCGGTATGAACGATCACGTTGGCAAACCTATCGATCCGGACGAACTTCTTTCAACACTGGCTAAATGGGTGCGGCCTACTCAACCAGCAGTCGAGGCTGTTCTCAGCGTTTCCCCTAGAACTGTTGCTATCGGTTCTCTACCTAATTTGCCTGGTGTCAAAGTAGCTGAAAGCGTTCGGAGAATTGCAGGCAATGTTGATTTGTACTTTACGCTTTTGGGCAAATTTAGAGTTAATCAGCGCGATGTAGTTAATAGAATTCGGGAATCGCTTAATTTAAATGATTCTAGAACCGCTGAAAGGCTTGCCCATACGCTGAGAGGTATTGCAGGAAATCTTGGGGCTGAAGCGCTTCACAAGCAGGCTGAGCATCTGGAAAAGGGCATTAACACTAATCAGCTTGATGAAGTTGAGCTATTACTTACCAAAATTGATATTGAAATTTCTAACCTGATTTCCAATATCGATCATGTTTTGAATGAACGAGATAAGTCTCATTGATTTCAATATTATTTTGCGGTTCTGACCTATTTTCAATTCTAACAACAGTATTTAATTATTCCTTATTCGGAGTTACATTCTTTAATTCTAGTGCACGCTGGTATAGCATGCTCCTTTTTTTTCCCGTTATTTTTGCAGCTATTTGGACCGCTTGTTTGAGCGGTAATTCTTCTAACAATAGATTCAATATTTTTTCTGTTTCAAAGGATATGCCAACTTCTTTGATTTCTGCCCCCTCTACCATTAATACAAATTCTCCTCGCTGGTTGTTTGGATCCTCTGTTAACCAAGCTATCGCTGCACCTAGTTCGCATCGATGAACATTCTCGAATAATTTCGTCAATTCACGTGCTAGCACGATCTGACGTTCGTCGCCAAAGGCAGCTTGCAAATCAGCAACACTTTCCAGAATGCGATGTGGTGCCTCATAAAATACCAGAGAATATGGATAATTACTCAAGGACTCAAGAACAACCCGGCGCGCTGCTGATTTATTTGGCAAAAATCCATAAAACAAAAATTGCGGCGCCGTTAGGCCGGAAGCGGATAAAGCTGATACCACTGCACTTGCACCAGGTATAGGTATCACACGAAAACCTGCCCCCAACACAGCTTCTACCAATACCGCGCCCGGATCACTTATTGCTGGTGTTCCTGCATCGGTCACCAGCGCTACCGTTTGTCCTTGATGTAGCAGGTAAATTATTTTCTCGGCTGCGCCTCGTTCGTTGTGCTGATGTAATGCCAAGAGACGGTTTGCGTTAATTCCGTAGTGAGTTAACAAGTGCGATGTGTTGCGCTTATCCTCAGCGGCTATGATGTCAGCTGAAGTCAAAATATCAATAGCACGCAATGTAATATCACGTAAGTTTCCAATTGGGGTCGCTACTACATATAATGCGCACTCCATTTTTTGTTTCTGGCCATTATGCAACGCTTTTCCTTTGGTGTTTTTTTCCTGTCTGCACTATACGTCAGTGCCTGCGCCAATGCCACAACAGAGCCTGTCAATACTTCGCATGCTGCGTCGTCCGTTCAGTCTACAATTGTGGTAGTTCAACCCAGTTTTACTCAGGGGCTGATCGCTCCAATTGGTGACAATCCTGCGCCACATATTGCATTATTATTGCCACTTAAATCCAAATCGTCTGCACTAGCTCGCGCTGCTGAAGTTGTTCAGCAGGGATTTAGCGCTGCTGCAAGTTTGCAACATGGTATTCCGGTTCGCATATATGCATCTGCCGATGAAAGCAAAGATATCATTACTCTATACCGGCAAGCGCTCGCTGATGGCGCACTTGCTGTAGCCGGCCCTCTCACCCGAGATGGCGTTTCAGCGCTTGCCAGTTATTCCGGTATCAATGTACCAACTTTGGCGCTTAATTCTACTGAACTACCGAAAAATTCTTACAACTTGTATTTTTTCGGTTTGCCGGTTGAAAACGAAGCCCGTCAAGTTGCCCAAATTGCTTTCAAAGCAAAGTTACGAAACGCAACAATTATTAGCACAGGCACGCCGCTCTCCAAAAGACTTGCCACGGCCTTTGCTGATGAGTGGACAAACATTGGGGGAATGATTACAGCTGAGGTGCTTTTCAACGATGATTTTGCCGTATTAACCAATTTACCCGTTGCACCTTGGCCTGAAGGCACAGAACCAAAACCCGCTTCAGCAGTTTCAGAAACGGGTGAACCTCTGCCTCCAAGTCGCCCCTTACCACCGCCTATTGCCCCGGGAAATGTCGCATTCATCGCTGCAGATCATGAAAAAGCTCGTTTGATACGTCCTTACCTTAATCCCACGCTCCCAGTTTATGCCACCTCTTTAGTCTACAAAGGTAATACCAATACTCTCGCCAACTTTGATCTTAATGAAATTCATTTCGTTGATATGCCTTGGTTGCTACAGCCTGATCATCCCGCTGTCATGATCTACCCACACAGTGCATCTTTACTTGAGCCGGAAGTAGATCGTTTATATGCATTAGGAATAGATTCTTATCGTATAGTTTATGCATTGTTGACAAATTTTCCCGATAACGCATGGCCTCTTGACGGTGTTACCGGCAAGCTTCTTTTGAGTGGTCAGCAATTGCTGCGTGAACCAATCCCTGCTTTCTTTCGACTGGGCTTAGGTCTTACTGCAGAATCTTTAGCTGCACTTAATGCAGCTAAAGCTGCCGCAAAAGCCGCTGCAAAACTTGCTGAAAGTGCAAGCGGCGTTCCTTCCACCACCAAGTGAAACTTGGCGCACAAGCTGAACTTGCTGCTGCCAGATATCTGTCAAAGCGAGGATTAATTCTCGTCACACAAAATTTTCACTGCCGCTTTGGTGAGATTGATCTGATTCTTCAAGATGGCGAAACACTAGTCTTTGCCGAGGTTCGATTGCGCAACAGTAAAATGTTTGGGGGTGCCGCTGCAAGTATTGATGCCAGAAAACAAAGCAAGTTGATAGTGACTGCACAGTATTATTTGTCTGCACTACCCCATATTCCAGCATGCCGGTTTGATGCTTTATTATTTTTTTCGCCTGAGATCCCTAATAAATCTACTGATAACAGCATTTTAATCAAGTTTACTGACGCCGATATTGAGTGGATCAAAAATGCCTTTGACGCCTGATTCGGGTAAAATTGGAAATTATCACAACTAAGGCCTTTGCCACTATAGAGATCCATGACCCTGACGAACAGAATTAGCAAGCATTTCGACGACAGCGCGCAAATCAAATTGCAAAGCAAAAAAGTATTGGCTCAGCCAATCGCTGATGCAGCACAAGCGCTTGTTACCTGTCTATTAAACGACGGTAAAGTGTTGATCTGCGGCAACGGTGGCTCTGCGGCCGATTCACAGCATTTCGCGGCTGAGCTCGTAAATCGCTTTGAAATTGAGCGCCCCGGTCTGCCCGCGATTGCCTTGACCACTGATAGCTCAGTGCTCACTTCGATTGCCAATGATTATGATTACAAACTTATTTTTTCAAAGCAAGTACGCGCACTTGGCATGTCAGGAGATGTGTTGATTGCAATATCCACGAGTGGAAATTCGGTTAACGTGATGGAATCAATACATGCCGCACATGAACGAGGCATGGTTGTTATTGCATTAACGGGGCGAGATGGTGGCACTATCGGACCGCTGCTTACTTCTACTGATTTTCACCTTTGTGTTCCAACACAAAGTACAGCGCGAATTCAAGAAGTGCATTTATTGGTTTTACACTGCTTGTGCGATGTAATTGATCACTTATTGCTGGGGGGCGAATGATGCGGCATTTCATCGTATTGTTGCTCGCTATTTTTATCGCGACAGTATCGGGTTGCTCAGGTGTTTCTGCTAAAACCGATCGTCGATCCACGGGCACGCAGGTGGAAGACGATACCATCGAATCAAAGTCTACCACCCGTATACTGGAAAAATATAAAGAGGCGGCTCAAATAACTGTGACCAGCTATAACCGTTTTGTTCTAATCACTGGAACCGTGCCAAGTCCTGATATTAAGACTAATATTGAACGAATTGTGTATTCAGTCCCTAATGTTAAAAAAATAGCTGATGAGGTTTCGGTTGGTGCTTTTCCCACTTCCAGTTCTCATCGAACTGATGCAAGCATTACTCGAGACATAAAATCCGGAATAGGTAAAAGCAAGGCTCTGCAATCTGTTACGATGAAAGTTGTAACTGAACGAGGTATTGTCTATCTGATCGGCTTGGTTACTCATGCTGAAGCTGATGTCTCTTCTGAAATCGCCAGCACTACCAGCGACGTAAAAAAAGTAGTGCGTGTTTTTGAATACATTGATTGAAGTGTACCCCGTCCCTTCTTTTGAAAGCAAAATTTGTGATGCAGCTGCGCTGGACTCTCACGTTTCGCTATTACCGCGTCCAATGGTTTTTACCAATGGCTGTTTTGACGTACTTCATCGCGGTCATGTTACATACTTGGCTCAAGCACGTTCATTAGGCGCTTCACTGATCCTGGGTGTAAACAGTGATGCTTCCGTTAAGCGTCTCGGCAAGGGTGATGATCGACCGATCAACTCTGAACAAGACCGCATGGCAGTTCTAGCCGCACTCGAAGCAATTAGCCTCGTTGTTTTATTTACGGAAGACACGCCACTAAATCTTATACTTGCGTGCAAGCCCGATATTCTTGTTAAAGGCGGTGACTGGAAACCTGAAAATATAGTTGGAAGCAAAGAAGTACTTAATTGGGGCGGGTCAGTACACAGCATTCCTTTTCTGCATGCACGATCAACAACTGCTTTATTGAAGAAAATTCGCAGTCTCTAGTAAGTCCTTCCGAACTCATATTCGATAATTGTTCCTTGGCTAATACTTCGTACAGTTAGAAATTGAGCTTCCCTAAAGGAGGCTCTTTTATTCGACTGAAAGTAACCCTGAACCGACGTTCGTATCTGTTAATTCGTTGCCGGGTAGCGGTCATTTTGTGACGCGCGGCAATTGACCCATGGACAAACTTGTCAGTCGATAACCGTTGCCTCTCGTATAATATATTTGGGGTATGGATGTAGTGGAATACTGCATCGATTTACAAATAACAACATTCCCTTAAATGGAACCACTGTTAACTTGGTCATGGCTAATGTACAAACGCGGCTTACGCATAGCGATTTTTTCTATATAGGCATAAACATCATTCTCATGTGATAGTAAAAAATCCAAGAAACTTATTCCTTTAGATTTACATGTGTCGCAGATACTAAGAAGAATCAAATAATCATGAAGACCTTTATCTGTTGACCCACCTCCAATAATGTGACGAATTCTTGCAAACGATTTTATGGCATGTTCAGCGTTGTTGTTATTCCATGGAATGCCATCGAAATCAAGAAACGTAAACAACTTGTGGCGATTCTTTATGAATCGAATTTTGTATTTGGCTACCAACTCGCTTTGATAGTCAGCCTTAGATAGTTTGACTTAAAAACGATCTACGTGGAGTTTGTGTTTTTTCAAAAAATAAGCTTTTAGCCCAAAGCGATCAATTGTTTCAACCACCGGTTTAAGTAATGTTGAGAAATCCTGAACTAAATCCTTTAATTCTGATTGTAAGGCGCTCTCATCAGATCATTATTTAAATCCCTCATCAAATGTATTAGGCACTTCTGCTGTGGGCAATTTATCGAATCATACACAGGATAGAAATCCGTAACTAATACCCCCTTAAAATCCTTTAGCAGTTCATGAACGAAATCACCTTCGCGGGTTTGAGTATGGGCAAATACAACATCGTCCAAATTTGTAAAAACCCATACATAGGATCTCTCCCCTTGGGTGTTTGCTCTAGTTTCATCGACATGGATTAAATTGCCACTGCATATTCTTTTTAACAAATTGTCATATGTTGATTTATAAAACAGCGCTGCTTTTCTTTTTACTTTACCAAGTTGCCCACTTTTAAGTTGAAAATTAAATAGGGTATTAAATACATGTACCACGCTTTCCTGTGGAATTGCTAATTCGACCATAAGAAATATATAGTATGCAATAAAACCTGTTCCGTACTTGTCCTTTGGTAACGTTTTAAATCCATTGAATTTTGCATTGCATATATGACACACATAATTATACGCAACATATTTTACAATTGATCGCTTAGCTCCTGTTTTTCCGATCTTTATATCATGAACGATTTTACTTCTAAAAGCTGATCGATGATCTTCTTTAATGTCTTCAGAATTGCATATAGGACATATATTGGGATGGAGTTTTATAACTTTATCAACCTCAGCCTTTTTAGACTTAGCACGGCTATTGTTCTGCGAAACCTGTTTTAGATTTTTACTTGTCCTTACATAAATTCTTTCTCGTTGATAGTCCCAGTAAGCAGCTTGATTGATGAAAGAGAATTCTGGAGATACGAATTCATCCCGCTCCCAGCGATACGGGTGGGGGCGTTTCAAATTATCCGTATGAACGAAATCGGTTTGTTCGGGCAGTAACTTATCATTCAGTCTCACGCACAAACGTGTTACAACATCAGCGACCACAATTAATGCTGCACAATCTTCAGAATTGTAAGTACATAATTCTTGTTTGATGGATATGTTATTATTCCATTTCCAATTCAAAAGTGAATTAAAAAGCGCCTCGATGATCCAAGGCCACGAAACGACTGATCTCACCTTACTCGGGTTTTCTTCGAAGGATTTTAGTGCCAAAGCCAAGTGATCTTCC
>CAIRAO010000165.1 GCA_903876625.1 uncultured Gallionellaceae bacterium
CGCTGAAGGTGTCGAGACCGAAAAACAATTTGACTTGCTGAACACTTATGGCTGCATGGCTTACCAGGGATATTTGTTTGGGAAACCTGTTTCGATTGAGGTATTTGAAGCAATGCTGAATTTAAATCATTTGCCGAAAATAAGTTCATATGACATCTAGGGTGATGTAATACGGAACGATCTGTATACGATGAAGGTTGAAATCACAAAGGGATTTTATCCTTAGATTTTAAATCATTTAAGTCTGTTCAACTCGCTAGCCAGTTGTTGCATGTTGGCTTTATTATTACCGGAAATATTCAATAGAACGACATTATTTTCGTCCAGAATCATAGTATGAGGTTGCGCATTAATATTAAAATTATCGCCCAACTCTTTACTTGTTGTTAGCACTATATTGGTCGGGGCTGCCGGTAACGATTTGATGAACTTTGCCACATTTCCCGGCTCTTCTGCATCCTTATACAAAGCCGTATGCACTGCAATGAACTTCACTTTCTTAAATTTTTTTTCAAGTCGTGCGAGTTCCGGCAACTCTTCCCGGCAAGGTTTGCAGCTTATCCAAAAGAAATTGATAACTTTCGTGCGCCCCAAGTCACTATTTAAGTTATATGGTTTGTCGTCAAGTGTGCGCCCTAACAAATTTGGCGACGGCTTACCAACAACTGGACCATTGCCATTATTTACGGCACACACCGTGGAGGCAGAAATTAATATCAGCAGGGAAATAATGAGATACTTGATCAACACTATTCCTCCTAAATCAAGATTGTTTATTTCTTTGGATTGTATTTGAATGACAACGCGACTCTCGCCCGGTAAGCCGTCACCTTGCCGTCTTTGACTACCATGTCCAGTTTGACGATTTCTGCAACTCTTAAATCTCGTATGGTTTCCGAGGCGGTGTTGACCGCATTCGCGGCGGCATCTTCCCAAGATTTTTTACTGGTCCCGACTATTTCAGTAATACGATAAACGCTGTCTTTAGCCATGATATTCTCCTCTATCTAAATTATGAATAACAATCGCGCGAAGTCGTCGTTCGCGAGTCTATATTACTCGTCAGTTAGCTTAACAACAATAGCAATTTCAACCAGATTCCGGATAGTGAAACAGTTTCAGCAGCAGGTGTCGAAACGAATGAGTACTTCACTTTGCAGATTTACTTTTTGCCAAGTTGGGAAGAGTAAGTCTATCTTCAGGCTTGCCAAGGAAGCACCGATTAAGTTAGTTTTTCTCCCTCTACCTAACTCTCTCCCCCGGGGGAGAGGAGATTTATTCGGTATTTACCTAATTGCAATCCGAGTGTCTGATTTGTGAAACTGTCCGTTATCTGATAATTTGAAAACACTTACCGAGCCTGTCAGGTTTTGTGCTTCCTCTTCCAATGATTCTGCAGCGGCAGCAGCTTCTTCGACCAAAGCAGCATTTTGCTGAGTCACTTCGTCCATCTGCGTTATCGCTTTGTTCACTTGCTCAATACCTTGGCTTTGCTCTGCAGATGCCGCACTGATCTCCGACATGATGTCTGTAACTCGTTTCACTGAGCTGACGATTTCTTCCATGGTCTTGCCAGCGTCATTCACTAATCTGCCACCGACTTCCACTTTGCTGACCGAATCGTCAATCAGGGTTTTGATCTCTTTCGCTGCCGCGGCAGAACGCTGCGCCAAATTGCGGACTTCGGCCGCAACCACGGCGAAGCCACGACCCTGTTCACCTGCACGGGCTGCTTCAACGGCAGCATTCAACGCTAGAATATTGGTCTGGAAAGCAATGCCGTCAATCACAGAAATGATGTCTACTATCTTGCGTGAGGACTCATTTATCGCACTCATTGTTCCGACTACTTCGAGTACCACGCTGCCTCCTTTTTGCGCAATCGTGCTGGCACTGCTTGCTAACTGGTTTGCCTGTCTTGCGTTCTCGGCATTCTGCTTAACAGTTGCTGTGAGTTCCTCCATGCTTGCAGCAGTTTCTTCCAGACTGGATGCCTGTTCTTCGGTTCGTTGTGACAGATCAAGGTTGCCAGTGGCGATTTGTTTTGAAGCTGTAGCAATTGAATCAACCGAAACTTTGATCTCATCAACAAGTTTTTTCAGGTTGACTGCGGTGGTATTCACACCGTCTTTTGTTTGTCCGAACAATCCGTGATAGTCTTTCTCAATTGTCTGCGTCAAATCGGCATTGGCTAATGCGTTAGC
>CAIRAO010000166.1 GCA_903876625.1 uncultured Gallionellaceae bacterium
CACTAATTACCTCCGCCAAAAATCCTTCATCTACTGTCGCCAACCATTGGGCGACAGTCTCCCCACGACTCGTGTCCATTCGCATATCCAACGGCGCATCAAATCGAAAACTAAATCCACGCTGTGCATCATCAAGTTGCGGTGATGACACGCCCAAATCCAACAACACCCCATCCACCTTCTCTACATCAAGTTCGTGCAAGACTTCTTTAAAAACTTCAAACTTGCTATGCACGATTTGAAAGCGCTCATCACGAATTGTTTGACCCGCCGCTACTGCCAACGGATCTTTATCCAACGCAATCAATCTTCCCAGCGACCCCAATTTTTTCAATATCAGTCGACTATGCCCGCCGCGCCCGTATGTACCGTCCACATACACGCCTTCTGGTTTTATCTGCAACGCTTCAACTGCTTCATTCAACAATACGGTTGCATGAACCAAATCCTGGCTCAAAGCGTGAATCCCTCCAACTCAGGCGGCAAGTCACCTTCGGTGAAACCTGACATTTTCTCGTTTTGAACTTGCCAACGCGCTTCGTCCCACAATTCGAATTTATTTCCCTGACCTATCAACATCACGCGTTTGTCCAGCAACGCATAACTGCGCAAGGTCGGCGAAACCAACACTCGGCCTGCGGCATCCATCACCACATCTTCTGCATGCCCGACAAGAAAACGTTGCAACGCACGAATGCGCGGATTGAAGGCCGATAGTTGCATCAACTTATCGCGTATTGGTTGCCATTCGGAATGGGGGTAAAGCAGCAGGCAGCCATCGGCATCGGCTGTTAGTACAAGCTGACCTTCGCAATGAGCAAGCAACATATCGCGGTGCTTCGCGGGTATCGCGAGCCTCCCCTTGCTATCTAAATTTAGTTGCGTAGCACCCTGAAACATCCAATTAACCCCAATTATTTTGCCCCACAAATTCCCACTTTTCTCCACTGTGCGCCACTATATTGAAAAAAATACGTTCGGTCAAGCCGAAAAACAGGTTTTTTCTTTATGTGACAATAGGTTAGCCAATTCAGTTAATGCAAATTAAATATACTTAAAAAGCAATGTATTGCAAGGTTAAGCTAAAGTTAATTATTACGAGATGTTTTTATCCGAGAAAAAATTAACCCATTCAAACAAACAAGAAAGCGGGTTTTATGAAAGTTAATTGTGAAGAAAATATACAGAAAATTTATTGGGTTGTTGGAAATAGGTCATTCATTGCAGCACGAACACTTTAGTTTCGCATTTCTTCTTTGGTAAAAACCACGAGGTGGTGCATTGCAGGTCACTTGAGTGATGCCGCATAATGCACCCATCAAGAAATACAAAGGCGAAACCATACATATACCATGAGCGGAAATTTATTCATTATCAGCGCACCCTCAGGTGCTGGAAAGACCAGTTTGGTCAGTGCGTTGTTGAGGCACAATACTCAAATCTCATTATCTGTTTCCTTTACAACCAGAGCGCCTCGACCCGGTGAAACAGACTGCGTTGATTATCACTTTGTGACGCGCGAAAAATTCACTGAAATGGCGCAGCATGGGGACTTTATTGAAAGCGCAGAGGTTTATGGTAATTTGTATGGAACTTCTCAATCCTGGATCAGTCGTGAAATTGCGAAAGGGCATGACATTTTGTTAGAAATCGATTGGCAGGGAGCCGCTCAAGTAAGGAGTAAATTCCCAAATAGTATCGGGATTTTTATTCTTCCGCCCTCCCTTTCAACGCTTGAACAACGCCTGAAAGGTCGCAATCAGGATAGTGACGAAATCATTGCCAAACGCCTGCAAGCTGCACGTGAGGACATATCCCATGTCGCGGAGTTCGACTATGTTATCATTAACGACAAGCTGGACGAGGCTTTGCAACAACTCAACGCAGTTGTTATCGCGGCCGGGCTGCGCCGCAACAGGCAACTCACGCGACAATCAGATCTGATCAATAAGTTACAAAAATAGGAGAATCACATGGCTCGTATCACTGTCGAAGATTGCATGAAATATATCCCAAATCGTTTTGAACTCACGCTTGCCGCCGCCTACCGTGCGCGCCAGTTGGCAAATGGAGCAAGCCATCTGAGTGATGACAGCAAAGATAAACCAACTGTCGCCGCCTTGCGTGAGATTAGCGATGGCAAAGTGGGAGTCGAAATTTTGAATCGCGGCATGGCGTAAACAAACTTCTGACCTTCCCAAGTTTTGACCATCAACAAAAGACGGTCAAACTTGTGTTTATTCGGGACACGCCGGAAGGCGCACAAATTCGAATTCGGGTTGGCGCACACCCGGACAATGGATTCCCGGAGTGATCCTTATGACTCAACGTGATGCCGAGGCATTAATTCAAGAGGTGGCCGCTTATCTGAAGCCAGAGGATGTGGCTTCCGTAAAAAGCGCTCTTGAATTCAGTGCCGTAGCCCATCTGGGACAAATGCGTCAATCAGGCGACCCCTATGTTTCCCACCCGATTGCTGTTGCGCGTATTCTTACTCCACTTCATATGGATGCTCAGGCAATTGTTGCAGCACTGCTGCATGATGTTGTCGAAGATACCGAAATTCACATTGAAGATGTAGCAAAGAAATTCGGCAAGCCAGTTGCCGAGATGGTAGAAGGTCTAAGCAAGCTGGACAAACTTCAATTTGAAACTCAACAAGACGCACAAGCCGAAAATTTTCGCAAAATGCTGATGGCAATGGCTCGAGATGTTCGAGTCATTCTGATTAAACTGGCGGACCGCTTGCACAACATGCGCACCCTGGCCGCTGTCTCGCCGGAAAAAAGTCTGCGTATTGCCCGAGAAACGATGGAAATCTATGCTCCCATCGCCAACCGTTTAGGCCTCAATACCATCTTCCAAGAGTTACAAGATCTGTGTTTCATGCATTTGCACCCCAATCGCTATGCTGTTTTGTCAAAGGCGCTAAAAGTTGCGCGCGGCAACCGTCGCGAAGTGGTCGGGAAAATACTCGAAGCAATTAAACAGAAACTTGAAGAAAACCAGATCAATGCGGAAGTAAAGGGTCGTGAAAAACATCTTTATGGTATTTACAAAAAAATGCAATCCAAATCTCTGGCATTTTCGCAAGTACTGGATATCTACGGGTTCCGTGTACTGGTTGATGATATCCCATCTTGTTACCTTACTTTAGGTGCGCTTCACGGTCTTTACAAACCGTTTCCCGGCAAGTTCAAAGACTACATCGCCATACCTAAAGCAAACGGATACCAATCATTGCATACTGCCTTATTCGGCCCCTTTGGTACACCCATTGAAGTTCAAATCCGCACTTTCGAAATGAATCGAATTGCTGAAGCCGGCCTTGCATCACACTGGCTTTACAAGACATCGAAAACTCCCATCAACGAGCTCCACAAAAAAACTCACCAGTGGCTGCAGAGCCTGTTGGAAAGCCTTGCTCAAAGCGGAGATTCAGTCGAATTTCTGGAACATTTAAAAATTGATTTATTTCCGGATGAGGTCTATGTATTTTCTCCCCACGGAAAAATATTTGCACTACCGCGTGGCGCAACGGCTGTCGATTTTGCTTATAACGTGCACACTGACATTGGCAACCGTTGCGTCGCAGTAAAGGTAAATTTTGAACTGGTACCACTGCGTACCGAACTCAATAACGGTGACCGGGTTGAAATCATTACCGCACCGCATGCACATCCCAATCCGGCCTGGTTAAGTTATGTTGTCACCAGTCGAGCTCGTAGCGAGATACGTCACGCACTCAAAACCATGCATCTGGATGAGTCAGCTAATCTGGGTGAACGACTGCTTGGACAGGCACTTACTTCACTCGGCGTCAAACCCCAGGAAGTATCCGATACGAATTGGGAAAAACTGCTTAAAGAGACCGGGGCTAAATCCCGTCAGGAAATATTTGCCGACATCGGTCTGGGACGCAGGTTGAACATGGTCATTGCCCGCCAATTGGCTCGGCTGGGAGAAACTTTAGGTCAAGATCCTTATAACAACAGCGGCGTAATCACCATTCTTGGTAATGAGGGCATGGCGATGCAATTTGCAAAATGCTGCCGCCCCATTCCCGGAGACCCGATCATCGGCGTCATTAAAGCGGGACAAGGTTTAATCGTTCACACCCACGATTGCCCAACATTACGCAAAGGTCGGGCAGGCACCGAAGAATGGTTGGATGTGGCATGGGATAAAAATCTTAACAAGTTATTCGATGTAAACATCAAACTTATCGTAGCCAATCATCGCGGCGTTTTGGCCAAGGTTGCGTCCTCAATTGCAGAGGCAGAGTCAAATATTGAGAATGTTCATTTTAATAATGAAGGCGAATACACCGAATTGTATTTCACACTGCAAGTAGCCAACCGCCTGCATCTTGCTAACGTAATGCGTAATCTGCGTCGAATAAGCGAAGTGGTACGTATCACTCGTGTAAAAAGCATTCCTGCTTAAAACTAACTTGCATTTTTCCCTTACGCCGCAATCGCGTCCATCAGCGCAGCCTTCTTGGTCTTGCCGGCGCGTGAGGGGGGACGGCAGATGCCGCATACATAATTCTTGTTCAGTTCATCCGTATGGGTGACAAAATGTCCTCCGCATTCGGTGCAAACTGTCAGTTCCAACATATCCGCATCAAAGAATCGAATCAGAAACCAAGCGCGGGTAATACTCAGCTCAGGCTCTCCCTGAGATATCTGGATCTGTTCCAGATACAGGCGGTAGCTTTTAATCAGTGCTTCCACACCGCTAATGTTGGCATTCTTGATCAGGTATTGGTAGATCCCCATGAACAGCGATGAGTGGATATTAGGTAGCCAGCTCATGAACCAGTCTGTCGAGTAGGGCAACATGCCTTTGGAGGGTGATTCTCCTTTGACTTCTTTATAGAGCTTGAGCAGGCGTTCGCGACTGAGCTTGGTTTCTTCCTGCAAGACTTGCAGGCGGGCACCCAGGTTGACCAGTTCGACCGCTATGTGGATTTCATTGGCTTCAGTAACGACGCTTGTATTACGCATGATGCTCTCCCTTGTTTTGCTTGGTTGGGCTATGGGTGCTCAGGCTGCGAGTTGTTCTACCGGACGCCCGGCCATCAAGATCGTGGCATGAGACTGGGACATCATGCGGTCTTTGTTGTAGTCGGTAACCATGTTAAGGAGTAGACGCTCGTCAAAGCGAAAGGCGCACAGCAGCATGTTGGAGGCGGCCATTTTAAGTAGTTGGGCGGGGGTCAGTCCGGCGAGCAGGTCGGCCATTTCGTCGCTGATGCCCAGACGGAAGATGGCGCTGGCTTTGTCGTCGTTGATCATTTGTTTGGCCAACATCATATAAGAAAGGTTGGCTTCCTTGATTTCTTCGTGCAGTTGTTGTGCGTTCATGCTCGTCTCCCTGGTCAAATGCGTTAGGTGTTGCGATGGATGCATTGTGCGCAAAGACGCGTGTAGGAAGAATCAGACAATGTCTAATTCTTGTGTAGGAAGTTGTTTCGGAGTTGTTGTAGGAAAAAGTCTTATGCCTTTGGTGGGCATGTAACGCTATTATCCTGATTCGGCTTCCTATCTATGCGCCGAAAAGCGGGAGGTTTGTACTGTTGTTCGAGGTTGTTA
>CAIRAO010000167.1 GCA_903876625.1 uncultured Gallionellaceae bacterium
AACACCGGGTAAGATAGTTATGCCTCGTTCCCCCAGTTCTGGATTTCTTGTACGCGCGCTATTCAGTGCTTCATCTGTAAACCACCATGCCAAATCAGCATGACGACATATATTGGATTCAAGTCCAGCTACGAATTTTGTATTGCGGTTTGGGTTAGCATCTTCCACCACCATCGGGTCGTGAACCTCTGCAATCCATGTAATGCCGGTTAACTTCCTAAGCCAATATCCGGCAAGGTGGGCAGAGTAGGCACCACCTGTTGAATAAATAACGGCAGGACGTCGCTTGCGAATGAGTATTAACGAACGAAATACAGCTGCCAGTGCCCATGACCATTGACTTTGCAAACCGAACAACAGACGCTCAATAATAACGAAAGGCAATAATATGCATGCCTGAAAAACGCTGAAAATGCGATAGCGCCAATCACGTCCCCAATGTTGGCGTGCCAATTGACGCATATCAAAACCGAAACCGCTTGGTCCCCAAGGCAATAATCGCAGGTGTGTAAAACGGTCATCCTGAGCGCCCATCACACCACTCAATACAGCTATGTCAATACCTCGTTCCATTATGTAGGGAAGCTTATCGGTAATGGTTAGGCTGGAGGCCTGTCCATCTTGATTGAAACTGTGGGAGAGGATGAGCCAGTATGGGTTGTCCTCTATTGTTTGCTGTATCTTCATTTAAATAAACTGACAGATTCGTATTGTAATTAGATGGTTGTCAGTCATTTTACTTTCTCGGGGAGAATATAGATATGTATTTGGTGTGAAAAATCCTTTGTAATTCACTATATAAAAATTAGCTATAGCGTCTGAAAATCGCACGACGAATCCAGCGTACAAATCGAGAAAGTAATGGCTTTTGAACTAGATTAGATTTAGTGTCCCAATTAGATTGATAGCAAACCCCTAAATAGTCTCGGGCTAACCCATCTATGGTTTCACCTTGCTGCTTCCCTACTATGAATTGGCGTTCGTAGTAATAGAATTTAAAGTAAGGTTCCACGGGAATCAAAGGGAAAGGCCGGTACTTGAGCATCGCTTCACCGTACCACTGAATTTCACCTGAAAACATTACGATAGCATCATAAAAATTCATGTTTCTGGGTTTTAAGAAATTTTCATCTAGTGCTGCCCAAACATGCCTACTCCATAAAAGTGGCGGCGGACCAAAATCAAAATGATGTCCAGTGCGACCAAATATATCCATAATCTGCTGTCGTTCTCTATGAAAATCTTCGCTTACTTTCTCCATTCCGTTTCGGGAAGCAAACTGCAACAGATCTTTGGCCTCGTGCACTATTGTGCAGGGAAAGCCTTCTGTAGTTATAAAGTCGCTTTGAGAAAATTGTCGAATAAATAAGCAGTCAGAATCTACGCAAAGATAGGATTCGGAAATGCCTAAGCGCCAAAATTCGGATTTAACTATCTGCTGTGATGTGCCACCTGGTAAAGCATTAATTTTCTCTTGGTTTAAAGATGAATTGGCTCGAATGATTTCTTCATCGGTAATTAAAATTGCAGATCGCCCGATTAGTGTTTCTTGAAATAACGCCTTATCAGAGGAGGGTACCGAAACATAAAAAGGGATTTGTTCCTGATTGAATTGTTCGATGCTTTCGGCAAGCCTTTTTACTCGTAATAAATCATTTCGATATGACTTGCAGTACAAAACAATGTTTTTCATGAAAGAGCCATTTAATAAAGTGAGTAATGACTAAAATGCAGCGAAATTAGATCGCCAAAATAAAACTTATCAAAAAAAGTCGAGAACTAAAAACTGATATCTGAAAATTTAGGCAAAATTACATTTACTTTGCGTTGCCATAACCACTTCTTGATTGGGCTACGAGGTAGATCGTTCAATAGAGCTTCAATACGAAGTTTTGCGCGCATAGTCAAGCCTTCGTTCCATATGCCATCATGTCTTAGCTTGGCGTATTCTTCCAGCGCCGCCAAATTGCATTGGCGCTTGTGATAAAGGAGCGCATGAGGATGGCGTTGCATAAATATCTTCTTGTTGCGTTTAATTAGCTTGCGAGTATTGGGATCAGTGGAAAAAGTCGCACTGCCCATGTGGTAAACAAAAGCGTCCTCACAGATTACTATTTTAAATCCTGCTGATTTTGCACGCATGCTGAAATCAGTATCTTCGTAGTAACCTTTTCCAAAAACAGGGTCGAAACCGTGTAATTGATCCCAGACTGACTTGCGAATCGCGACACAAAAGAAGTCGAGTCTATAAGAGGGTATGATTACATGGCAGGGAGATTGCTGAAGCACCACAGCTTGGGTTAACACTTCATGTTCTTTGCCTCGAATTGGGTACTCCTGGCCATTGCCGGCCGCATTTGTAATTGTTCCCACTAAACCGACATCTGCCGGTAGTTCACGGAGGGCGTTACACAGAGCAGAAAGTGAACCAGGTACAAAAATAGTGTCGTTAGTAATTAAAAAAAGCCAATCAGCGTTTGCTAACGATGCGCCATAATTCATTCCTCCGGCATATCCGATATTTTCTTTCAAGTAGTGAACGCGTGCATATGGGAAAGGCTTGATATATTCTCTAAGCTCGTCAGCACTATTGTCATACGAGCCATTATCGATGATTGTTAAGCGGAAGTTAGTACCAGGACAACCGGCAAGTAAAGAGTCAAGGCAAGGCTTGGTTGTGGTTTCAAATTTTCCGTAACAGAGCAGAACGAGGTCAATGAAGGGAGTGGTCATGTTATTTGGCTACTTTCATTATTCAATAATATATTTTTGAAACAGCGCATGTTTAACTATTAAAAAATAGTTTATTGCGACAGGAAAAGTCGCTACTCTTTACCTGCAAAAAAGGTGCTTAAAGGAACTGTTAAGCCGCACCAATTTTATTCTTAGCATTTCCTTGATCTTGCGTTTGTTGGAGTTCTTGTAATATGTTCCTGTGCCCCCACCAACACCATTAATGACTGGTGCAATGTTGAATAATGAAAAACAGATATTGTTCTTTACAAAAATCTCATGGAAACAGTCTTCTAAACCTTTGCCATGTTCAACGCGTATTTCAAGATGAGCGTTCTCGAAATATTTTCTATACATCACGCAGCTTACAATATAAAAACGAGTATCAATATAAGAAAAAACTGTTTTATTGAACAAGGAGAACACGTTTAAAAATACTCCTTTGCATAAAAGGCTACCATTCCAGTTCTGGGTGCACTCAGTGTAATTGTCTACCCAAAGTTTAGACGTACATTTTGCAAAACAGCCTGCGCGATTAATAAATTCGGAATGATTAATTGCATAACGGATAATCTCACCTTCTCCAAAGCCTCGCCCAAATTTTTTTACCAAGTCCTGATTGTTTTCAAAATACAGACATTCAATTTGAGAAGAGGGAAATTTTTCAGCAACAATGTTGGTAAAATCATGGCTCGACCCGTCACAAAGTACAATTGGCAGCTTAGGGTCAATTTTAAGCCAGCGGGAAAGTGATTCTATCGCTAGATCAATGCGAGCTTCCGTATTCTTAAGCGCCACGCCGGTATCGTGCGCAATAACGCTTGAAGTCAATAAGATGGGAACTTTGTCAGTATTCATTGGACATCACATTTGTCGTACCACAATCTATCCGGATTGAAAAAAATATTTAAATGGTGGGGAGTAAGAGCTATCGATGTCGAATTTCAACGTTATATTGTACGATATAAGACGTGATGAAACCTTTACCTGACTGAATAACTATTTGGTATTTCATTGAGCTTGGTGATAATCGACTAGTTGCGGTAATTCAATTGAACAGTTCCTGCCTGCGTTAATTGCTGCTTAGTCATGCTGTGTAATATTAAATTCCCCATAATTATAAAACCTTCGGTAGATAGATGAGTGTCATTTCCGCGATATAGATCGACGGTCTTATTTAGGATGGATTGATGAAAACCTTCCAGCAAATTTGGTGCGTGGTTGCGTTGAGTTGCCTGATTCCAAAACTGCTTGTTTGGATTAAGGTATGAGGTTGACTTGTCCGGCACAATAGCCCAAATCGTCGTCAAATTAGGTAATCTAGATTCTATAATATCCATCTTGGTAAACATATTTTCATCAAAATCATCAATCCGATCTTCTGAAAGGAATAACACATCCTGGCAGCTAGGGTGGCTGAATAGATCGCAACCGTTTGAAAGTCGGTGCATTGATACGTGGTTGGGGAGTTCCCATATTTTGAAGTTCGATTGATCTAATAAATAGCTATATTCCAATTCATGCAGCCATGTTTGAAATCCAACAGAAAGCTTTCCAGAATAATCTCTGCGTTGCCTATCCGGTAGTACTTCTGGCGAAGATGACAACGGAGACGGGGCGGGGCGGTAGGACATGTTATGACATTTTATCGATTTATCAAGATTGCTTTCGGCGGCACGCTCAACATTTTCCAGGATTATATATTTGCCTTTGAAACCTTTGGATGCGAGCCAAGGGGTAAAGTCTTCACAAATTGCACGGACGTTTTCCCACCACTCTGTACGAACTTTAAAGCCATGCTGTACAAGAACGGTTTGCCATAGTCGAGGTTTGGTATTGGATAACTGAGGATCTCCAACCGAAAAACTGTCACCCACAACAAGGACGTCTGCATCCTGCCATTCAGATTGCTGCAATAGTTCTAGAGGAATTATAGGTTGAGGCTTCGTCCATCCAAACAACGATTCAGGCAACATTCCCATTCGTGTTAGTCCTCCCTCAAAACCACTTAGCGGGAGCAAGTAAAAGCCAAAAATTGCATATAAGGAAAATACTGTAATAACTAACACGGTGAAAAATTTAGCGTGATTCATATTAGAACTGGAAATACAAGAAAGGACTATAACTGCCGAATTGGTCTACTGCTAAGCAAAGAAAAAACAAAACAAGGGCCGCCTGAATAAATGAAATCAGCGGCTTGCTTTTTATAAGTTTAATCCTGGTCGAATTGGGTAATAGCCATACCCAGAGCAGCGAGGGCAGAAGCAATTCAACGAGTAACTTCCCTGACATGTCGGTAGTAATTAACAATTGACCATGAGTTACTTCAAAGAAGGTAATTGAACGCGAATCAATCCCAAACATCGATTTTAGAAGGGTGACTGCACTAGCCAAATCATGCGAACGAAACATGACCCATGCGGCTACAACTGAAATGAAAGTGACTATTCCGCCAAGCAACGCTGATAGGCGAACAGGAAGACTCAAAGGAATTTTCTGGGAAATTTGTTCGCGCCACAGGTGGTTAATCGTGAGATACAAACCATGCAGGGCGCCCCAAATAACGAATGTCCAGCCCGCCCCATGCCATAGACCACCCAGCAGCATGGTTAGTGTCAGATTGACATAGCGACGTACTTTACCTTTGCGGTTGCCGCCGAGCGGGATGTAGAGATAGTCGCGCAAATAGCGAGAGAGTGTCATGTGCCAGCGCCTCCAAAATTCAATAATGCTGGTTGCTTTGTAAGGTGAATCAAAGTTAATTGGCAAGCGGATATTAAACATGAGCGCGATACCCAGTGCCATATCGGTATAGCCGGAGAAGTCGAAATAGATTTGCATGGTGTAGGCGAGTGCGCCAGCCCAGGCTTCGTAAGTTGTGAGCAACGTCCCCTGTTGGGCCGCATCGAAAATTGCATTCGCGTAGGGAACAAATGAATCTGCGAGCAATGTCTTTTTACATAGACCCAAAGTAAATAATAGCAAGCCTGTTGCGAAGTTGTCCCAATCAAGGTGATAGTTTTTATGCCGTTGGAATTGAGGCATCATTTCCTGATGATGCAGTACCGGGCCCGCCAGCAAATGCGGAAAATAGGTGACGAATAGGGCGTAGTGAATGAAATTGTATTCCTTAACTTTGCCTTGATAGGTATCTACTAAAAAAGCGATTTGGGTAAACGTGAAAAATGAGATGCCGAGTGGCAGAATGATTGCCCCCAAACTCCAATTTGTTCCTGCCATGCTATTGAGGTTGCTGATGAAGAAATTGGTGTATTTGTAATAGGCGAGTAGAACCAAATTCACTACGAGAGCAACAACCAACAAGTTCTTCTTTTGCGTATCCTTATTTTTTACGCCAGCCTTCGCTATCCAAAGACCAAATGCATAGTTGCATGCAATAGAGCCGAGTAATAGCCCGACGTAAGCCGGATTCCAGAAGCCATAGAAAAATAGTGATGCAAGAGTTAACCATGCGGCGGCGAAGGTGTGGCTGCTACGTCCAAACCAGAAGAATCCCACTAGCACGATGGGTAAAAACAGAAAAATGAACGCGTAAGAATTAAATAGCATTAATAGTGCGAAGTTTAGTTATTTGCGTATTTTGAAATATTTAAGTGAAAATGAAAAAATGTTTGCAAATATAGTAAATAATATAGGAATTATTGAACTGTGATGATTAGAAGAGTAAGCCTCTATGATTATAATGTCGAAGAAGACGATTATTAAAAAAATAGTGAACAATTATTAACGAGGAATGCAGAGTTTCTATTATTTATTGAATTTTACGATATTAAATGTGCCTACTCTTTCTGTATTGCGATCTTTGAACAATGTTCATATATGCTATAGGTGATATACAGGGTTGTTACAACGAATTGCAGCAATTGTTGGAGAATATTCGTTTCGACCCCTTGCAGGATAAACTCTGGCTGGTAGGAGATCTGGTCAATCGTGGCCCGGATTCGTTGCAAGTATTGCGCCTTGTGAAATCACTTGGTGAAAGCGCGATCACTGTTCTGGGTAATCATGACCTGCATCTGTTGGCGGTAGCGACAGGAGTCGCCGAGTTACACCGTAGCGACACGTTAGATGAAGTGCTGAATGCCCCTGACA
>CAIRAO010000168.1 GCA_903876625.1 uncultured Gallionellaceae bacterium
TAGCCTTGAAATCGATAAATTAATATACTCAACTCTCAGGGCACGTTGAACAAATTCAATAATCAAAAGGAAATGAAAAATGCGAATTCACAATTTGATCGCTTTAATCGCTTTATGGATCCTTTCTCCGGTTGCATATTCTGCCGATAAGGTATTCACATTTGGAGTGGTACCCCAGCAAGCGGCATCCGAAATGGCAGAATCGTGGACGCCCTTTCTGGCATTGGTGTCTGAAAAAAGCGGCGTTCAACTGCGCTTCGTTACTGCACCCGACATACCTGCTTTTGAGAAGCGTTTGGCTGAGGGAGCATACGACTTCGCCTATATGAATCCTTATCACTACACCTTATTTCACAAGAAGCCCGGTTATGAAGCTTTGGCGAAAGAAAAGGATCGCAAGCTCAAAGGTATTCTTGTTGTACGCAAAGACAGTCCCATCAAAGATATTAATGAACTGAACGGTTCAACTTTGGTTTTTCCGGCACCGGCAGCATTTGCAGCCAGTATTTTGCCACGTGTGGCATTACGCAAATCTGGAATTTCATTCAATGCCAAATTTGTATCCTCACACGATTCGGTTTATTTGAACGTATCGCATAAATTATATCCGGCGGGGGGTGGCATTGTGCGAACGTTTGACATGCTGGATGGGACAGAAAAAAACGAATTGAGAATTTTGTGGTCCACGCCAGCATACACGCCCCACGCTATTGCCACCCATCCCAAACTTCCTAAATCCATCGAAAGAAAAGTACTGGCTGAACTGGTTAAGCTTGATTCCTATCCCGAGGGACGAGAAAAACTCAAATTGATTGGTTTCAAGGGTGTTGAATTGGCGCACGATGCGGATTGGGATGACATCCGTCAATTAAATATTACCGAACTGGATACCCGGATCGAATAATGTCCTTCCGTCTAAAGACGATCCTTGGTATAGCCCTTATCGAGGCGATTCTTCTTGCAGCTTTGATCGTCAGTGTAATGGGGTTCCTGCGCGAATCAAATGAAACCCAATTGCAGCGTTACGTAACTTCAACTACCGAAACATTTACTTCGATGGTTAAAGACAGTCTGTTGGGTATGGATTTGGCGCGTTTGCAGTCTTTTGCTGACGAAATGGTTAGAAATTCCGGGATCGCTTACTTACGCATTCGAAATTCCGATGGCTTGGTTTTGGCAGTCGCCGGCTCAAATAAATTTCTTGCGCTACCGTTTGTTTCCGATACAAGCATTGATACAGTAAGTGATGGTATCTATGACGTCTTGGCTGAGATCAAAGTGGGGGGCAAGGTGTATGGTCGTTTGGAAATCGGCATAGATGTATCTAATCTTCAACATACATTCGAACAAGCTAAAAAATGGAGTCTGTTCCTTGCCGGAGTGGAAATGCTTTTGGTGGCGCTATTTTCCTTTATGTTGGGAACTTATCTGACACGACAATTACAACAATTGGAAAAAGGAGCGCAACGATTAGCCAAGGGTGAGTTTGGACTACAACTTAAAGTGCAGGGTTCCGACGAACTGGCTGCCACTTCGCGCAGTTTTAATTCAATGTCGAATCAGTTGCTGGAGGATCAGCTTAAACAAAAGGAATTTGAATCTAAATTGATCAGGGCAAAAGAAGATGCTGATTCAGCCAATAAAGCGAAAAGTGAATTTCTCGCCAATATGTCACATGAAATAAGAACGCCGATGAATGGCGTCATTGGCATGGCTCAGTTGTTGCAGGATACGAAACTTGACGCTGAACAGCGCCAATTCGTGCATGATATTTTAACTTCCGGTGAATCCCTGCTGGATATCATTAACGACATTCTCGATCTGTCAAAAATTGAGTCCGGGAATATGGAATTTGATTCTCATCCTTTCTCCTTGAAAAGTTTGGCAGGTACAGTGAGTTCGCTTCTCAAAATTCGAGCGAATGAAAAGGGGTTAGGCTACGTCCTAGAAATCGACAATGAACTTGAAGATTATTTTTTAGGAGATGGGCCACGGATCAGGCAAGTCCTTATAAACCTTACAGCCAATGCTGTAAAGTTTACGGAGCATGGAGAAGTGCGCATTAATATAAAACATCAATCCGGTGGAATTCGATTCGAAATTAACGATAGCGGCATCGGTATCCCAACGAATGCTAGAGAAAAATTGTTCTCCAATTTTACCCAGGTTGATTCGTCTATCTCTCGTAAATTCGGAGGCACAGGTTTGGGCCTTGCCATTAGCAAACGTTTAGTCGAAGGCATGGGCGGCAAAATAGGGGTCACCAGCACCGAAGGAAAGGGAAGTTGTTTTTGGTTTGAATTGCCTCTTCTGAAA
>CAIRAO010000169.1 GCA_903876625.1 uncultured Gallionellaceae bacterium
ATTTGTAGTGCTGGAACCGAAGGTGACACTTCCCGAGCCAAGTAACGCAGGTGTCGTTCCGCTTCCAGTAAAATTAAGCTGGGTTGTCCAATATGGACTTGAGGATGTCAGGCTGATATTTGCACCACCACTTAGCGTTAACACGTCAGGTACGGTAACCGTCGCGCCACCAAACGCTGTCGATGCCGCGGTCAGATTTGCCCCCAGCGTCACCCCACTCAATGTCGTCGAGCTACCAACTGGTACTGTCAATCCGATCGTCGACAAGTTACTGCTCGTTACCGTGCCACCCGTGATCGATGATCCCGTCAGCAGATTCAGGTTTCCACCGGCGATAGTTAGGGTTCCACCATTTAGGCCGATGGCACTATTTAGTGAACTGGTTCCAGTGCCAACAACTAGATTCGAATTGAGACTTAGATTCAGTGCGCTTACGGTCGAAGTAATCGGCGCATTGATGGCGATGTTATTGCTTGCATTTAGCGTTAAGGAAACCGTTGAGCTTGCCGTATTTGTAATTGCACTGCTGACCGTGATATTTCCGACGTCGGGTCCTGCACCTGTCGTATCGACAATCACGCTGGTGCCGGCACTGAGGACACTACTCACAGTTGATGCAAGTAGTAATGATCCACTTGTGGTACCCGTATAAGTAACGGGATTTGTGCCGCTAGCGGCGCTCGTATCAGTGCCCGCACCGATGGTTATGTCATAGGGATCGAGCAACCATATGCCAGAGATACCATTTGGTGCAGTTGCATTGATTTGAATACCCGCGACGTCAAGGTAATGCCCCGAGGTTTCGATGAAGCCGCCGTTGCCGCCATTTGCTCCGCCCCTTGCGGAAAGATTGCCGTAGGCACGTGTGGCCAGATCAGACCAGACGACTACCTTTCCGCCGTTCCCCCACCCTAGCCCTCCCCCGGTGGGAGAGGGGACAGAAGCAGATGTTGAGGTGACGCCGCCATCCGCACTGATATTCGCCGTTGAGGCAACAAACGTAGCTCGGGCATTCTGTATATTCGGATTGGCTCCGTGGGCATCTCCACCAATTAATACTGTGCCGCCATTCTGGGTGCCATTGGCGGTGAGGGTTGCGCCATCTAGAACACCGACCTGGTTACCCAGCACTTCTATCGTGCCACCTGTGGTGCCATTGGCACTGACTGTGCCGCTGACGGTTGTGGTTTGGCTTGCCTTGAGAACGATATCGCCACCCTGTAGCGTAGCGCTGTCGGCACTGATGGTGCCTGAGTTGTTTACCAACGCACCAAATAAACCGAGCCTGCCTGCACTGGCAACGAGTTGCCCGACATTGGTGGCGTTACCTGCCGGGGCGGTGATATTCACGCTGAGGCTGGGGCTGTTGCTGTTGACGATATCGACACTGCTGCCTGCTGCCAGCAATATTTGTCCATTGGGGGCGGTGATGATGCCGCTGTTATCGACATTCGGAGCGATTAAATATATCTGGCCTCCATCTTGGGCGGTAATGTTGCCTGCGTTGCTGATATTTTGTGCGTTAGCACTGGCGGTGTAGTGATGATTGCCGGCATGGAAGTCTGCATCGCTCAGGTTGAGGGTGGTGGCAACCAGGCCTGCTACATTAATGGTCGACCCGGCACCAAATATGATGCCGTTGGAATTGACCAGAAATACGCGTCCGTTGGATTGCAAGCCACCAAGAATGCTGCTGGGGCTGGCACTGGTGACGCGATTTAAAACAGTTGAGGTGGCGCTTTGCTGGTTAAATTTGGTGAGTTCATTGGCATTGATGGAGAAGCCTTGCCAGTTGATGATGGTGCCCGGAGTGTTGGTGACAGTGAGGGTGTTGCCCGCGTTATTAAAAGTAGCTTGACCGCTGGTGACGGTGCCGCCGAAAGGGTTGGCTTGCGCGTTTAAAGAAAAGGCGCAGGCGAGAGCAATAATAAACGGTTTGGGGCGTAATTCGAAGTAGCTGAAGAAGTCTTTTGAAATCTCACTCGATATGTTTATTGCTCGTATCAGGCTGGAGGAAGAACGCTTGCCTTTTGATTTGGTGATCTCGGAAACGGCTACCCAAGCACCAAGGGCCTCGGACCAGATAGTCCGATAGATTTGATTTAGCGAATGCATCTCGTTCGTTACCCCTTATATTCAGCAAATCCCTATCTATATTTTATTTTATTTCAGTATTTGTTTTATTTCTACTGGTTTGCTGCATTTTAATAACTTGTTTCGGGGTTTATTGATTCCGGATTTTGTTTGAATACTTTTAACAGGCGATTGCTTATTTCAACCATGAACATGACTAAACCGGTACGTGGTTCAGACAGGTGCATATCACCAAAAGTGACCATGGGTGAGCGAGCTTCCTGAGGCATTTCGTTTGTCGCCATGCGGGTGAAATATACGCAGCAAGATGGCATACCCTGAATCAAACCAAGTCCGTCGCTTTCAATGTGCATCCTCTCTCCCCTGGTGAGAACGAAGTCGGAAAGGTTTCCCTCAATCGTTATCCACGCCGAGCCCCTAGTGCAATCAAGATCGAAATTGTTAGCCCCGCGAAATGCCAGCGCCTTTCTATCTTCCAGCTGAATCTCATTTTTTCCCAATGACATTCTCATGATCGTTTCTCCAAAAACAATTCATAAAAGGCGCAAATAAATTGTCTGGAGATTTTATCTTGGCTCGTTCAATTTATTTTATAAGCCAAACTCTACCTAGATAATCGCAAGATTCATATAGTCCTTTTAGACTAGATGAGTTTTCATGTTTTCGTCGTCTTTAAATTTATCCAAATAAAATCAAAATTTTAAAATCCCTACCAATTTGGTATACAACTGATCTGGTGAAACTGGTTTATGCAGTATCGGATCAACCCGGATTTTCCATTTGAACCGTCATTCCGGCGAAGGCCGGAATCCAGTCATAAAACATTCCGCAACTGCGCGGTTGTTGCCGATTTATCGGCTTTACTACCACGGCCTACCCCTTGCGGGTGCGAGGACAAAACAATGGCTTTGCCCCCTTGCGTGGGAAGTTATTAATCATCTGGATACCGGCCTTCGCCGGCATGACGAATTTTCGGCCTCTTTTTTAAAGGGGACACTACCCTTTTTTGTAAGGTAATTACCGCTTGACCAAACTAACGGATTACGTTAATCTTTGTCTCATGGAAAAGCGCGTGCCTCACTATACTTTGCTAGAAGTATTAGCCATTGTATCTGCGCGCGGGTTGGGTGTATTTACCGCAACAGCCGATTCAATGCCGCAGCGATGGGGCTAAGTGAAGAACAGGTAATCGCGGTGGTAATGTCAATCTCGCGTGCGATGTTTTACAAGAGCATGACAACATCCAACGACAGTCGAAAATGGCAAGATGGGTATCACGTCCCTTGTCTAAATGGCAAAACTGCCTATATCAAGTTGACGTTGCAAGAGGGTGTAGTCGTGATTCAATTTAAGGAGAAATAAATCATGAGCGATAGACAATGCGGCAGTTGTGGTGCGCGCGAAATGGTGCGCGCAGTCCGTGACGTTGCCCGTTATTTTCGGGGACAAACGATGACAATCGCGGCTGTCGATGGCTGGCACTGCCCATCCTGCGGAGAGGTTGAATTTGCCAGTAAAACGGCAGCAAAGCAATTTTTTGCCAAGGCTCAAAATGAGCAACAGGCAATTATCCAAAGTGAGGCTGAGAGGGTGCGCCAATGGCGCAAGCATTTGGGGCTAACTCAAAAACGCGCAGCAGATTTGTTCGGCGGTGGCATCAATGCTTTTTCAGAATACGAACGAGGGAAAACGCAACCTTCCAAGTCAACGGTGCTATTGCTCAAGCTCCTTGACAAACACCCTGAGTTGCTGAAAGAAATTGGGGCTTGATGCAGTAGCGGCATGGTCGTGGCATCTGATAATACCCCCTAAAAGTTTAGCGTCCCCAGCAAATCATTTCGCTAAAATCTCGACCAATTTGCTATACAACTGATTGGGCGAAACAGGTTTATGCAGTATCGGGATTCCAAAGTCCTGCGATTCTTTTATAAGGGTAGAAGAGTTGTCGCCGGTAATCAGCAATACGGGTAAATTTATGCCAAGTTGGGCACGTACGGCAAAGATTGCATCGATACCGGTGCTCCATTCATGCAACCTGTAGTCAGTGACCAAAACATCCGGGGTGTAATCCCTCACCAATACCAGAGCCTCTGCAATACTTTCAGCGGTGTCACATACGCAGCCCCAATCAGTCAGCAAGTGGCACATGCCCTGTCGAACAGTTTCATCATCATCAATAATGAGCACCCGGGCATTAAGAGGTTCCGATATATTGATCGGCGGCTCGATCTGATCGACTGACAAAGTAGAATCGGCAACCGGCAATGACAGACGGAAGACGCTTCCACTTTTAGGAGTTGATGCCAGTGAAATATTTTCATTAAGCGCATGTGCCAGGCCTTGTGCAATGGCCAGGCCCAAACCCAATCCGCTATTTCTGTCCCGTTCCGGATTACCCAGTTGGTGAAATTCCTGGAATACTTCATTCTGATGTTCGGGTGAGATGCCGATTCCCGTGTCCCACACTTCAACCAGGCATTTGTTGCCGCGCTTTCGGCACGCTACTAACAACCCTCCCCGTCTTGTATAGTGGATTGCATTTGAAACCAGATTGCGCAAAATCATTTCGACCAATGCGGGATCAGAATACACAACCAAATTGGTTTCGCGTGTACGATAAAAGATGCCTTTTTTGTCAGCCAGCGGCGCGAGTTCATTTTCAATCTTGTTGATTAATTGCTGCAAGTTGAATGTTCGCATTTTGGCAATGATCACACCCGCTTCAATTCGGGAATAGTCGAGTAACGAATTAATCATGTCACTGGAAGCGTCGGAGGCGATACGCGCTTTATCAAGCAAATCTCGTTGGTGCTCTGATAGTTTGGTGCGGGAAAGCACATCAAGAAACAAACCCTGCGCATGTATCGGTTGGCGCAGATCATGGCTCGCCGCAGCGAGAAATCTGGATTTTGAAATGTTCGCCTGCTCGGATTTTTCCTGGCTGTTGCGGATATATAACGTCGCATTGTCGATACGTTGCTGAAGGTCGGCTCGTTCA